>NZ_CP173255.1:2961190-3298928 GCF_044881195.1 Sphingomonas sp. MMS24-J45
AACAATTTCCACGGGCGCGATCGGATTCTGACCGCGTCGCTGACCGCATCGAACCTGACGCGCGATGCGTATCAGGCGCGCACCTTCGGGCTGGCGGGCAGCCTGGAGCGGCAGACCAACATTTTCTTTCAGAAGAAATGGACATGGTCGGTGGGCGGCGAACTGCTCGCGTCGGAGGAGCGCGACGTGGATGCCTCGACCGGCGCACCCAGGCGGCGAACCTATTTCATCGGCGCGCTGCCGACGACGCTCAGCTATGACGGATCGGACGATCTGCTCGATCCGACGCGCGGGTTTCGCCTGAGCGGGCGGCTGTCGCCCGAACTGTCGCTGGAGGGGAATGCGTTCGGCTATGCGCGGCTTCAGGTCGATGCGAGCGCGTATCGCACCGTGGCGACCGGCGCGGTGCTGGCCGGGCGCGTGCGGCTCGGCACGATCGCCGGTGCGCCGCGCGATGCGGTCGCGCCGTCGCGGCGTTTTTATGCGGGCGGCGGGGCTTCGGTGCGCGGCTATAGCTATCAGGGGATCGGCCCGCGCGACCCCAACAACGTGCCGATCGGTGGACGCAGCCTTGCCGAATTTTCGATCGAGGCGCGCGTCAAGGCGTTCGGCAATTTCGGCGTGGTGCCCTTCTTCGACGGCGGCAACATCTCCACCGGCACCTTGCCGAGCTTTAGCGACCTGCGCTTCGGGGCTGGCCTGGGCGTGCGATACTATTCGAACTTCGGGCCGATCCGCATCGACGTGGGCACGCCGCTCAACCCGCAAAAGGGCGATGCGCGCGTGGCGGTCTATGTCTCTTTGGGGCAGGCGTTTTGAGCGACGACGCGGCCGCGCCCCCCTCGACGCCGGTCAAGCGACGGCGCTGGGGGCGGATCGCGCTCGCGGTGCTGGTGGCGCCGGTGTTGCTGGCGCTGGCGGCGATCGGCCTGATGGACACGAGCATCGGGCATCGTTTTCTGACCGACAGCATCGCGGGCATGAAGCCGTCCAATGGCCTGCGCTACAGCATCGGGCGGATCGACGGGTCGATTTACGGCAAGGCGGTGCTGATCGACGTGCGGGTGCGCGACCGGAAGGGGCTGGTGTTCGCCACGCCGCGGGCGGAGCTCGACTGGGCACCGCTGCGTTACTTCGTCAACCGGCTCGACATCACCAGCCTCCACGTGCCGCGCGCGACACTGGCGCGGCTGCCCGAGTTGATTCCTTCGGGCAAGAAGGGCCCAATCCTGCCGGGGTTCGACATTCGAATCGGATCGCTGGCGATCGATCGGCTCGTCGTCGCGCCGCCGGTGACCGGAGTGCAGCGCGTTGGCCGAATCAAAGCGCGCGCCGATATCCACGCGGGCCGCGCCCTGGTCGATCTGGCGGCGGTGGTGGCGGGCAGCGACGCGTTGCGCGTCCATCTCGACGCCGAACCCGATCGTAATCGGCTCGAACTCGATGCGCACGCGCGGGGCAGTGCGGCCGGCGTGCTCGCCAAGCTGTCGGGCTTTGCCAGGCCGATCGCGCTCGATGTGTCGGGCAAGGGGACCTGGGCCGCGTGGCGCGGGGCGGCGGTGGCCGATGTCGGGACGGTGCGGCTGGCCGATCTGACGATGTCCAATCAGGCGGGCCGCTATGCGCTGTCGGGGGTGCTGACGCCGTCACCGCTGGCGCATGGCAAGCTGCAACGGCTAACCGCGCCGCGCGTGCTGGTGCAGGGTGGGGGCACGCTGGTGGACCGGCAATTGGCGGGCACGCTGTCGCTGCGCTCGGCTGCGCTTGCGGTGACGGCGGATGGCACGCTCGATCTGGCGGAGAGCGCGTTTCGCACGGTGCGGCTCCACGCGACCTTGCTCCAGCCGTCCGCCTTGTTCCCCAACATGACAGGGCGCGCGATCGAATTGCGCGCGATCCTCGATGGGACCTTTGCCACCGCCGCGTTCGATTATCGCCTGACGGCGCAGCGCTTCGCGTTCGACAATACCGGGTTCGAGGATGCGCGCGCGGCGGGGCGCGGGCGTTTCTCGAAGGCTCCGGTCCTCGTGCCGATCCGCTTTACCGCCGCTCGCGTGACGGGGGTGGGCGATGTCGCGGGCGGGATTTTGCGCAACCTGACGCTCGATGGCGTGCTGCGCGTGACGTCGAAGCTCGTCACGGGTGACGATCTGAAACTGTCGTCGGACAAGTTGAACGGCCGGATCAACCTGCTGCTCGATCTCACCGATGGCCGCTATGACATTGGAATCAATGGCGGTCTTGGGCGCTACATGATTCCCGGTCTCGGGCTGGTGCAGGTCAAGACCGAGCTGAAGGTCGTGCCGGGGCCGGGCGGGCGCGGCACGCGGGTGATCGGGCAGGGCAGCGCGCAGATGCTGACGCTGGAGAATGCGTTCTTCCGCTCGCTGGCGGGCGGGTTGCCCAGGCTGGTGACGGGGCTGGAGCGGACGCCCGATGGCGTGCTGCACCTCAACAATCTCGTGCTGACCGGGCCGCAGATCCGCATCACCGGAAACGGCATCCGGCGGCGCGACGGGACGTTCCATTTCGAAGGTGTGGGGCAGCAGGCGACCTATGGCCCGCTGACGATCAAGCTGGACGGCAAGATCGACCGGCCGACGCTCGACCTGGTGTTCAAGCGACCCAACGAGACGATGGGGTTGAGCGATGTTGTCGCGCACCTCGACCCCACGGCGGAGGGCTTTGCCTTCACCGCGCGCGGCGGATCGCGGCTGGGGGAGTTCACGGGTAACGGCGCGATCCTGCTGCCGAGGGGCGGCGGCGGGACGATCTCCATCGCCGATCTGGCGGTAAGCGGTGCGCACGCCAAGGGGGCGCTGGCGATCGTGCCGGGCGGTTTCGACGGGCGGCTGGCGGTTGCTGGCGGTGGGCTGGGCGGTGAATTGCTGTTCCGCCCGGTTGACGGGAATCAGCGGATCGAGGCGCATCTCGACGCGGCCGCCGCGAAGCTGGCCGATACGATAACGGTGCGGCGCGCGCATCTCGATGCGGTGGCGTTGCTCGATCCGGCGGGCACATCGATCGAGGCGAACCTGACCGGGGGTGGCCTAAGGCGCGGTGCGCTGGTGATCGGGCGCTTTGCCGCGCGGGCGAGCCTGCGTGGCGGTACCGGAAGCATTACTGCGTCGATCGCCGGATCGCGCGGGCGGGCGTTCGATATCCAGTCGGTCGTCCAGGTGACGCCCGCCCGCTATGAGGTGTCGGCGCAGGGAACGCTCGACCGGCGCCCGCTGAAGCTGGTGACGCCGGCGGTCTTCACGCGCGATGGCGATGGCTGGCGGCTGGCCCCCACTGAGCTGGCTTTTGCCGGGGGCGACGCCAAGCTGTCGGGGCGCTTCACCGGCGGATCGAGCGCGATCGATGCGACGCTGGCGCGGATGCCGTTGTCGATCCTCGACATCGGCTATCCGGGGCTGGGGCTGGGCGGCAGCGCGTCGGGCACGCTGTCCTATGCGCAAGGGGGCGGGGCGGCACCGACCGGCAAGATCGACATGACGGTGCGTGGGCTGACGCGGTCAGGGCTGATCCTGTCCTCGCGCCCGGTGGATGTCGGGATATCGGGGCTGCTCTCGGCCGACCGGATTGCTGCGCGCGCGGTGGCGGCAACCGGAGGCAAAACCGTCGGGCGGGCGCAGATGCTGCTGACCTTGCCAGCCGGCGGGGGCTTGGCGGAGCGCGTGCAGAGGGCGGGCGTGTTCGGGCAACTCCGCTACGACGGCGCAGCCGATACGCTGTGGCGGCTGACCGGTGTGGAATTGTTCGATCTGACCGGCCCGGTCGCGATCGGCGCAGACGTTGGCGGGACGGTGGCGAACCCGCAGATCAAGGGCGTCGTGGAGGCGAACGGTGCCAAGATCGAAAGCACGGTGACGGGCACGGTGCTCACGAACGTGCAGGCACATGGGCAGTTCGCGGGATCGCGGCTGACACTTGACCGCTTTGCGGCGGATGCGGGCAAGGGCGGGCGGGTGACCGGGACCGGTAGCTTCGACTTCGCCGCACCCAAGGGGATCGGGCTCGATCTGACGGTGCAGGCCGACCGCGCGGTGATGATCGCGCGTGACGATATCGGCGCGACGGTCACCGGCCCGCTGCGCTTCCAGTCGGACGGGGCGGGCGGCACGATCTCGGGCGATCTGCGGCTCGACAAGAGCCGGTATCGGCTTGGCCAGGCAAGTGCGGCGAGCGCTGTGCCGCAGCTCAACATCCGCGAAATCAACGTGCCCGGCGGCGGTGAGGAGGACGATAGTCCCCGCGTGCCGTGGACGCTGGCGATCAAGGCGCGCGCGCCGAACCAGTTGCTGGTGACCGGCCTTGGTTTGCGCAGCGAATGGTCGGCCGATCTGATGATCGGCGGCGCACCCGACAATCCGGCGATCACCGGCCGCGCCGATCTGGTGCGCGGGACCTATGATTTCGCCGGGCGCACCTTTGCGCTGGAACGCGGCAAGATCCTGTTTGCGGGCGAGGTTCCGGCCAACCCCGCACTCGACATCGTCGCCAATGCCAATGCCAGCGGGCTAAATGCGTCGATCAACGTCACCGGGCCGGCACAGAAGCCCGAGATCACCTTCGCCAGCGTGCCCGCGCTGCCGCAGGACGAACTGCTGTCGCGCCTGTTGTTCGGCACTTCGATTACCAAGCTGTCCGCGCCCGAGGCGCTGCAACTCGCCTCTGCAGTAGCGGCGCTGCAGAACGGCAAGGGCGGATTGGACCCGATCAACGCGGTACGGCGGGTGACCGGACTCGACCGGCTTCGGTTCGTTTCCGCCGACCCGACCACCGGGCAGGGCACTTCGATCGCCGCGGGCAAATATATCACGCGGCGCTTCTATGCCGAAATCGTGACCGATGGCGCTGGCTATTCCGCGACGCAGGTGGAGTTCCAGGTGACGCGCTGGCTGTCGGTGCTCTCCAGCATCTCGACGCTCGGGCGGCAAAGCGCCAACGTGCGGGTGTCGAAGGACTATTGAGCGCGGTTAGCGCAGTGCCTCCGACAACGCCGTCGCCAGCCGGTGGGGCGCGTCGGGGGCGAGGTCGCTGTAGAGATCGGGTTCGATCGCCTCGACCTCGATCAGGGCGAGCCTGCCATCTGCGCGGCGGAGCAGGTCGATGCGGGCGTAGAGCGGGGCATGGGGGAGGGCGGCGAGCGCCGCGTCGAACACCGCCATCGCCTCGGCATCCGGGTCGTAGCGGGTGAAGCGCCCGCCGAATTGCGGCTGGATGCGGAAATCGCCGCCGGTCGCCACTTTCCGCGCGGCGTGGCTGAAACGGCCGCCGATCGCGAAGAGCGAGAGTTCTCCTTCCTCGGCGATCGCGGGGAGTAAGGGTTGCAGGATGGCGTCGCCGAGCGGGGTCACGGCCTCGCCGCGGCGAATGCGGACCGTGTGGTGGCTGCCCGCCGAGACCTGCGGCTTCACCACCAGTTCGTCGCAGGCGAAGGCGTCGAACGCGGCGGCGACGCTGGCGTCGTCGGCGCGGCCGAAGTGGCTCGGCACGATCGGCACCCCCGCCGTCGCGAGTTCCTGAAGGTAGGTTTTCCGTGTGTTCCACCGCAGCAGCGCGGGAGGGTTGAACAGCGGCTGGTCGGCTGGCCAAGCATCGAGCAGTGCTTCCCACCGCGCGACGTCGAAATGATAGCCCCAGGCGAACAGCGCGAGCGTCGCGTCCGCGTCGCCGGGGCCGAGGTCCCACGGACGCGGGGTGAGCGCCACCCCCGCGCCGGTGAATGCCGTAACGAACGGCACGGCAAGGTCGGCGGCGACCGCGTCGTACGGACTGCCCGCGACGGGCATCAGCAGGTCGACGCGGACGTGCACGCTCAGGCCGGTTCGCCGATGATCGCCTTCACTTCCATGAAGTCGGTCAGGCCGTATTTGCCGCCCTCGCGCCCATTGCCCGATTGCTTGTAGCCGCCGAACGGCGCGCCGCCGCCGCCGGCCCAAGCGTTGATCGTGACCATCCCGGCACGCAGCCGCGGTGCGACCTTCGCCGCCGCCGCCGGATCACCAGAGATCGTCGCCGACAGGCCGTATTCGGTGTCGTTCGCCATCGCGATCGCCTCTTCGCCGTCGCGATAGGTGGTGATCGTCGCGACGGGGCCGAAGGTTTCCTCGCGATAGATGCGCATGTCGGGCGTCACGTCGGCGAGCAGCGTCGGCTTGACGAAATAGCCCGCGTTGCGACCGTCAGGGCGACCGGTGCCGCCGGTGACGAGCGTCGCACCCTCGTCGATCGCGGATTGGATCAGGCCCTGGATCTTCTCGAACTGCGCCTTGTTGACGACCGGGCCGATGTGCGCGCCCATCACGTTCGCCGCATCGACGGTGGTCGCGTCGAGGATCGACTTGGCGACCTCCGTTGCTTGCGCCACCTGGCTTTCGTGGACGAGCAGGCGGGTCGGCGCGATGCAGCTTTGCCCGCTGTTCGCCAGCACGCCGTGCAACGTCGGCGGCAGGACAGCGGCAAGATCGGCCCCCTCCAGCACCAGATTAGGAGCCTTGCCGCCCAGTTCCTGATGGACGCGCTTGACTGTGGCCGCGGCGGCCTGTGCCACCGCAATGCCTGCGCGGGTCGAGCCGGTGAAGCTGACCATATCGACGTCGCGGTGGCTCGACAGCGACGCACCGACGCCGGGGCCATCGCCGTTGACGAGGTTGAACACGCCCGCCGGAACGCCCGCCTTGTCGAGGATTGCGGCGAGGATCATCGCGCAGCCCGGTGCTTCTTCCGAGGGCTTCAGCACCATCGTGTCGCCGGCCGCGAGCGCGGGTGCGACCTTCGCGCAAATCTGGTTGAGCGGCCAGTTCCACGGGGTGATCATCGCGACCACGCCAAGCGGTTCGTGCACCACGCGCGCCTTGCCGACGCGTTCCTCGAACTGGAAGTCCTTCAGCGCGGCGAGCGTGCTCATGAAATGGCCGAGCCCGGCGGGGGCCTGTGCCGCGGTGGCGAAGCCGATCGGCGCACCCATTTCCTCGCTGGTCGCGGCGGCGAGATCAGGAATCCGCGCCTTGTATTCGGCGATGATGCGCTCGAGCAAAGCGATGCGATCCTCGACGCTGGTCTGCGAATAGCTTTCGAACGCGCGGCGGGCGGCGGCGACCGCCTTGTCGACATCGGCCTTCGACCCGAGCGTGATCTCGCTGACCGGCTGTTCGGTCGAAGGGTCGATCACCTGATGCCGCGTGCCGCCTTCGCTTGCCACCCAGGCGCCATCGATAAAGTGGTTGAGGTAGCTTTTCATCGCGGCTCTCCTGGTTTCGAAGTTTCGGTACGCGACGCGCTAGATGGCGCGCGGCGAGATCGGTTGCAAGGCGAAACGCATGGCCGCTAGGATGCGGCGACAGGTCATGGAGACGAAGCGATGGTGCGCGCAGTTAGGATCGAGCGGACCGGCGGGCCGGAGGTGATCCAGTGGGTCGATGTGACGCTGCCCGAGCCCGGCCCGGGCGAGGTGCGGATGCGGCACACCGCGGTCGGGCTCAACTATATCGACACCTATCACCGCAGCGGCCTCTACCCGCTGAAACTGCCGAGTGGGTTGGGCACCGAGGCGGTTGGCGTGGTCGAGGCGCTGGGCGCGGGCGTCAGCGGGATTGCGGTCGGCGACCGGGTCGGTACGTTCGGTCCGGCGCTCGGGGCTTATGCGACGGCGCGGAATGTTGCGGCGGCTTCGTTGCTGCCGCTGCCCGGTGATGTCGATGATTCCGTCGCCGCTGCGCTGTTGCTGAAGGGCTGCACCACCGAATTTCTGGTCGAACGCTGCGCACGGGTGGAGTCGGGGCAGACGGTGCTGGTCCACGCCGCGGCGGGCGGGGTCGGGCATTTGCTCGTCGGCTGGTTGAAAGCGATCGGTGCGACGGTGATTGGCACAGTGGGCAACGCGGACAAAGCGGCGCAGGCCAAGGCGGCGGGGGCGGATCATGTGATCCTGCACAAGGAAGAGGATGTTGCCGCCCGCGTGCGCGAGATCACGGGCGGGGCGGGGGTGCCGGTCATCTTCGACGGGATCGGCCAGGCGACCTGGGATATCTCGCTGGCGAGTGCTGCCCCGCGCGGGCTGATCGTCAGCTATGGCAATGCCGGCGGGGCGGTGACGGGACTCACCCTCGGCGTGCTGGCGATCAAGGGATCGCTGTTCGTGACGCGGCCCACGCTGTTCCATTACTACGCCACCCCAGAGGAACGCGCGGCGGGCACGGCGCGGCTGTTCGACATGCTGCGCAAGGGCGCGATCGTGCCGGAGATCGGGCAGACCTTCGCGCTGGAGGATGTCGCCGAGGCGCATCGCGCGCTGGAGGCGGGGGAGACGCGCGGGGCGACGGTGCTTTCGGTTTGAGGACGGATCGCTACGATACTTAGCGAAATGTGCCGTTATTCCAGCGGCAAGATCGTCGTTGCTCCGTGGCGGGTCGTTTTGTCAAAGGCGATGTTGTAGGCATTGATCTTCTGCAAAGCAGCCTGGGCCGCCGCGTTCGCGGTCGCACAGCTTGCAGTATTGATGGCGGTCGCGATCTCATCCCGATGAATCCAGGCGTAGCGGACATGCCCATCCTCATGCGCAAGTAACGATTGCAGGTATCGGTCGAAGCGCCTTCGCAGGTCAGCCGAGATGCGGTCGCCGACCAGTCGCGGAACGGTGACCGTCGCGCTGAAGGTGACATCGTCGGGTGACGCGGTGCAGACGCCCTTTGCATCGCTCCGCCAGCGCCAGCGAAACTGAATGTTGCTCAGCCCGTCGACGGGCCTTTTGTCATTGGGATCGCTCGGGCGCATCGCGTCGATCGACCGCCGCACCGAAGCAGCATCACGGCCCGTCACGTCATAATAAGTGATCGTGACATTGGGCAAACTCGCGAACGGCACTTCAATTTTGGCGGTGTCCTCGGGTGGCGTAGAGACCGGCTCGGCAGGCACGGCGGCGAGGAAGAGCAGGATCGTCACCAGGAAACGGTATCGCGGTTTTTCGACGATGCAAAGCAAGGCGCACTGAACACGCCGATGCTTGCCCCCTAGCCAAGCCGCCGTCCCTCCCGCAGAGACTTCATCATGCGCTTCCGTGATTTCCTGCTGCTCGTGTTCGTGTGCCTGACCTGGGGTTTCAGCAACGTGCTGAGCAAGGTCGTGGTCGGCGCGTGGCATGTGCCGCCGTTGTTCTTCGCCGCGGCGCGCTTTGCGATCGTGCTGGCGGCGACGCTGCCGTGGCTGTGGCCGATGCCGCGCCCGGCGTGGCGGATCGTGCTGGTCGGGGCGTTGATGGGGGGTGGGAATTTCGCGTTGCTGTTCCTGGGGTTGCAGACGGCATCGCCATCGAGCGCCGCAGTCGTGCTGCAGGCGGGCGTGCCGATCACCACCTTGCTGTCGATCCTGATTCTGGGTGAGCGGATCCACTGGCGGCGCGGGGTCGGCATCACGCTGACGCTCGCCGGGGTGTTGTTGGTGGTGTGGCGGCCGGGCTTTGCGGTGTCGGCGGGGCTGCTGCTGGTGCTGAGCGCCGCGTTTGCCGGGTCGCTCGGCGCGATTCTGATGAAGCAGATGGAGCATGTCGCACCGTTGCGCTTCCAGGCGTGGGTCGGGCTGACCGCGGTGGTGCCGCTCAGCCTTGCCTCGGCGCTGTTTGAACACGACCAGTGGACGGCATCGGTGGCTGCGGGGTGGCCGTTCGTCGCGTCGCTGCTCTTCTCCGCGCTGATCGTGTCGGTGTGCGCGCACACGCTCTATTACGGGCTGATAGCGCGCTATGAGGCAACGCTGCTCGCGCCGCTGACGCTGATGACGCCGCTGACCACGATCGGGCTGGGTGTGCTGATCACCGGCGACCGGCTCGATTTGCGGATGATCGCGGGCGCGGTGCTGGCCTTGATCGGCGTGCTGATCGTCGCGGTGCGCCCAAGCCGCGCGCCGATCGTCGAGGCGCAGGAGCACGCCTGAACGGGGTCACCCGGGATAGGGCGCGCCCTTCAGGAGTCCTGCGAGATGCGCGGCGTTGCCTGCGACCATCTTGACCGTTTCGACCACCGTCTCCGGCGTCTCCTCCAGATCCTTGAAGTCGATCTTGCCGTACGCCTCGCCGACCCAATAGACCGCGCCCGCCGCCGGGATCGTCCAGCCCGTGTCGTTGAGCGACTGGAACAGCTGGGCAGTCGAGAAATGCGCGCCGTCCTCATTGCCGACGATCGCCGCGACCGCGACCTTGCCGAAGCTCGGCATACGGCCCTGATCATCGGTTTCCGAGAGGAACGCGTCCATCCGTTCGAGTACGCGCTTCGCCACGCTGCCGATCTGGCCCATCCACACCGGACCGCCGAACACGAGGATGTCGGCGGCGAGGATTTTCGCGCGAATTTCGGGCCAGGCGTCGCCGCCCCCCTCGTCCGAGGAAACGCCGGGCTTGACGTCATGCGCGGCGATGCGGGTCGTCTCGGTGAGCTGCACGTCGCGGTCGGCGAGGGCGTCCTTCAGAAGGCCGATCATCACGTCGGTCGAGGATTCGCCCTCCGCTTTCAGCGAGCAATTCAGGGCGATGGCGGTGAGCGACATGGGCGGGACTCCGAGGGGTTCGAAGCGGGCAACGCGGGGCGGGGGAATCTATCCCGGATTAATCCCCGTGCTGCCTGGGCCTGTCGAAGGGCTGCCTGCCACGGCCGTTGTGGATCGAGGCAAGCAGGGCTTCGACAAGCTCAGCCCGAACGGCGGATAGGCGCGCCCGAAATGCGCGGGCGGATCCTTTACGCCCCCACCGGCCCGGCGATCCGCTTCGCCGCCTCCAGGATTTCGGTCGGGAACATCGCGATGATCGTCGAATTATGCTCGACCCCGATTTCGGTCAGCGTCTGCAGGCGGCGTAGTTCGAGCGCGCCGGGCACCTCGGCGATGACCTTGGCGGCGTCGGTCAGCTTCGAGGCGGCTTCCTGCTCGCCCTCGGCCTTGATGATGCGGGCGCGCTTCTCGCGGATCGCCTCGGCCTCGCGTGCGATCGCACGCTGCATTTGCGCCGGGATGTCGAGGTCTTTGATCTCGACCGCGTCGAATTCCACGCCCCAGCGGATGCAGGTCGATGACAGGATTTCGTAGAGCCGTTTGTTGATCGCGGTGCGGTCCTTCAGCATCTGGTCGAGATCGCTTTGGCCGATCGCATCGCGCATCGCGGTTTCCGCCGCCTGGACGATCGCCGACTGCCAATTGGCGACGGTGGTGACGACGCCGGCCGCATCGAACGCGCGGAACCACAGCACCGCATTGACGCGCACCGCGACGCCATCGCGCGTGACTGTCTCTTGCGTGTCGAGCGCGTAGGTGATGGTGCGGATATCGACCTTCACGACGCGCTCGATCAGCGGGATCAGCCAGAACCAGCCGGGGCCTTTGGTGGCTTGCAGGCGACCGAGCCGGAACACGACGCCGCGTTCGTACTCCTGATTGATGCCGAACGATTTGAGCGCGAGGGAGAGGGCAATCACGGTGACTACCGCGACTGGGATGAGGGTGAAGGTGAGCATGGAAACCCCGTTTATGCCGCGTTCCTGCGGCGTGGCGCGGTGTTGACCGCGACGGGGAATTTAGGCTCGTTGCGAGGACGGAACATCGCTGAACGGACGCAATCGTGGGTGCGTTTTGTGCAGGTTGGGGGGCGTGTCCAACGTCGCAAAGGTCGGACCATCGGCGGGGTGTGCCGGTCGTCGTTGATCGGAAGGTTAGGCGAAGGTTAGGGATAAACGCATCGAACGCGCGGTTACTAGTTTGGAACGCAGGACGCCGTGTCTTTGCGGCGCGTCCAGCGGATAACGGCAACAACGATGTGAAAGAGCTGGCGCCAGCTTGGCAGATCGCGGTGCTGTAGGACAGCTATGTCGGTTTGGGGTGGTTAGGCGACAGGCAGCTTTCGGCACGTCGATAGCCGTTAGCTGCCATCCCAAGTCCGCCGGCCTTTGCCTAAAGGGATCGAATTTCAGGAATGGCCGGGGCCGTAGAAAGCTGATGTTGATCGCCAAGCATGAGAGTGCCATTCTCGCTAGGTGCCGGACGCGCCGACTTTCCCAGTTTCGATCAATTTTCGGGAATGACCTGATCTGGTGGGGAAAAGGACGTTATTCTATCTGGCTATGATTTCGACGATGTTTAGATTAAAGTAGTAATCTGAAAGCCCAATTGCACCGACGATCAGTAGTGCGCCGGTAGCAAGCCGGAACGTCTTGCGATCATCGATCATGACCCACTTAGAAGCAGTGTCTGGGATAAGAAAGCCGACCAAGCTAACTACGGTCAGCACCCATAATGGTCCTAATCCGTTAGTCGGTCTGAAACGACCATCACTCTCCGCAGCGGCACAACTCGTCGCGAAAGACGCTATGATCAGAAAGACGATTAACTTGGGCATCCCTCGCCACTAGAGTGCGTCTATTTCCAAAAAGTTGATATCGTCCGCTAGGGGCGTTGCTGCCATCTGGGTTTTCCCGAAAAGGAAGGCTGGGCGAGATGGCAGCGACGGGATCGCTCCCCTCGCTGCCACCAATGCGACCCCTTTCCTTAAACCCGTTCCCAATTGCACTTTCCCAAAATGGGTGGTTGGGCATGGAGAAATGGGAATGTCGAAGTAGCGCTTGAACGGCCGGTTTCGGGACGACGCGCCGATCAATGGAACGACCGAGATTGGGCGAGAGCTGACACCCAAAAGAATGGCGCCCGGGTCGCTCCGGACGCTCGTTCTGTATCAGCGCCGTGGCAAAGCCACGTCGTCGGTCCTCGCTGTGGCGAGGCCGACCGACAGCTCCTGTGGGGACTTTGGCTTCGCCTTGTCCCCACCGGCCGCCGGCCCGGCGGCCTCAGTAGCTGTAGTACATATCGAACTCGACCGGGCTCGGCGTCATTTCCCACCGTGCGACGTCGTGCATCTTCAGTTCGATATACGACTCGATCTGGTCCTTCGAGAACACGTCGCCCTTCAGCAGGAAGTCGTGATCGGCCGCCAGCGCATCCAGCGCCTCGCGGAGCGAACCGCACACCGTCGGCACCTGCGCCAGTTCTGCGGGCGGCAGGTCGTAGAGGTTCTTGTCCATCGCCTCACCCGGGTGGATGCGGTTCTGGATGCCGTCGAGGCCGGCCATGAACAGCGCCGCGTAGCAGAGATACGGGTTGGCCATCGCGTCGGGGAAGCGCACTTCGACGCGCTTCGCCTTCGGGCCGGTGCCGTACGGAATGCGGCACGAAGCCGAGCGGTTGCGCGCCGAGTAAGCGAGCAGCACGGGTGCCTCATAGCCCGGGACCAGCCGCTTGTAGCTGTTGGTGGTCGGGTTGGTGAAGGCGTTCACCGCCTTGGCGTGCTTGATGATGCCGCCGATGAAGTAGAGGCAGGTGTCCGACAGACCGGCATAGCCATTGCCCGCGAACAAAGGCTGGCCCTTGTCCCAGATCGAGAGATGGGTGTGCATCCCCGAGCCGTTATCTTCCTTGATCGGCTTGGGCATGAAGGTGACGGTCTTGCCATACGCCTGCGCGACATTGTGGCAGACGTATTTGTAGATCTGCATCCGGTCGGCGGTCAGCGTCATCGTGCCGAAGGTGAGGCCGAGCTCGTGCTGCGCGGCGGCGACTTCGTGGTGATGCTTGTCGCACGGCAGGCCCATTTCGAGCATGGTCGAGACCATCTCGCCACGGATATCGACCGCGCTGTCGACCGGTGCGACGGGGAAGTAACCGCCCTTGGCGCGTGGACGGTGGCCCAGGTTGCCGCCGTCATAGCTGGTGCCGGTGTTGGTCGGCAGCTCGATATCGTCGATCTTGTAATAGCTGGTCGAATAGCTGTTCTCGAACTGCACGTTGTCGAACATGAAGAATTCGGCTTCCGGCCCGATATAGACGGTGTCGCCGATGCCGGTCGTCTTCAGATACGCCTCGGCGCGCTTGGCGGTCGAGCGCGGATCGCGGGCGTAGAGCTCGCCGGTCGAGGGTTCGACGATGTCGCACACCAGGATCAGCATCGGCGTTGCCGAGAACGGATCGGTCCACACCGCGTCCAGATCCGGCTTCAGGATCATGTCGGATTCGTTGATCGCCTTCCAGCCCTCGATCGAGGAACCGTCGAACATGAAGCCGTCGGTCAGCTCGTCCTCGCCGACGACGCCGGCGACCATCGTCAGATGCTGCCACTTGCCCTTGGGATCGGTGAACCGCAGATCGACCCACTCGATCTCCTGGTCCTTGATCATCTTGAGCACGTCGCTCGCCGTGTTCGGTTTGTCAGCCATAGTCCCCACGCCCTTTCGTTATCGATCATCAGCCCGACGGTATCGGGAATCACGTTTCACCCGGAGGCCCTAGCTGTCACAGTTTGTTGCACTGCGTCAAACGGGCAGGGCGGTTAAATTGCGTCTTCGTCGCGTTCGCCGGTGCGGATGCGCAGTGCGGTTTCCACGGGGATAACGAAAATCTTGCCGTCGCCGATACGGCCGGTCTGCGCAGCGGTGGCGATCGCCTCGACCACCTTTTCGGCCATCGAATCCTCGACCACGACTTCCAATTTCACCTTGGGCAGAAAATCGACGACATATTCGGCACCGCGGTACAGCTCGGTGTGGCCCTTCTGGCGCCCAAAGCCTTTCGCCTCGGTCACGGTGATGCCGCTCACCCCGACTTCGTGCAGCGCTTCCTTCACTTCATCCAGCTTGAACGGCTTGATGATCGCCTCGATCTTTTTCACGCGTGCGCAACTCCCATGCTGTCGAGGCACCTTACAACAACCGTGCCAGCCGCGCGAGGGGCGGAACGTGTCACCAAGCGCAGATCTGCAGCCGCGGTCGCGCTCAACCATCGGGCAGATGATGGGCATGTGCCCGATTTTGCGGCAGGTCTTGCAGGCGGACAGCGGATATTCGATGGCGCAGCGATGCCCGTCTTTCGCGTCTCCCTCATCCCCTTGTTCGGTGTTGCATCGCTCGTTGCCATCCTGGCCGGGTGCTGGACCGCCAGCGAATCCGGGATGGCGATCGCTATATGCGCCCGCATGATCGGTGCCTGGACGGTCGGGCTTGCGATCGCGCTTGGTCTCGCGCGGACACGTCGGTTTGGCAGTGAACGCGCCGCCCTGATGGCGAGCGGCATCATCCTGCTGCTGCTGATCGCATCCCTTATTGATGCTGGCCTGCAGGGCGTCCACCGCTGGATCGTGTTGGGGCCGGTGCGGATCAACGTCGCGGCGGCGACGATGCCGCTATTGCTGGTGATGCTGCGCGGGGAGCGATGGGCTCCCGTGGTGATGGTCTTGGTGATGCTGATCCTGGTCGCGCAACCCGACGTGTCGCAGGCGACCGGCTTTGCGCTCGCGGCGGCGTCGCTGGTCTGGGCGGAAAAGAGGGGTGAGCGCATTGCGATCGTGGCGGCTCTGCTAATGCTCGCAGCGATCTCCTGGTTCCGTCCTGACCCGCTCCCCGGCGTGCTCGAGGTGGAAGGCATCGTTGCGCTCGCCTGGCATCGCGCGCCGATCGTTGCGGTTGGCGCCGTTGCCGCGCTGGCGATCGCGTGCGCCGCGCCGTTGGTGGCGCGTGGACGTTCCGGGGACCCGGCTGCGGTGGCTGTCGGGCTCTACATGTTCGTCACGGCGGTTGCGCCCGTGCTTGGAGAGTTTCCG
The DNA here is from genome assembly GCF_044881195.1 of Sphingomonas sp. MMS24-J45. Lineage (GTDB taxonomy): Bacteria > Pseudomonadota > Alphaproteobacteria > Sphingomonadales > Sphingomonadaceae > Sphingomonas. Next base: position 2,976,819 of record NZ_CP173255.1, read on the forward strand.
GTGCCGTTGATCGGTATCTCGATCAGCCCGGTGATTGGTTTTTGGGTGAGTGTCGGTTTGCTCGCCCGATCGGGTTCGGCGATGGCCGGAAAATAGCGCGGGCGGTTAGGTCCAGCGATTGATTGGGAGTGGCGCAGCGTCGCGGCAAAGCCGCGCCGGCCGATCGCGCCTTGACCGAGCGGATTTAGCTTTCGCTAAATCCTTGGGCGGCGGGATCAATACGGCGGCTTGTCGAACCCGCCGGGGCTGAGCGTGAAAATCTCGCAGCCATCCTCGGTGATGCCGATCGAATGTTCGAACTGCGCCGACAGCGAGCGGTCACGCGTAACCGCCGTCCAGCCGTCGTCGAGCAGTTTTACGTCTGGGCGGCCGATGTTGATCATCGGTTCGATCGTGAAGATCATGCCGGGCTTCAATTCCGGACCGGTGCCGGGCTTGCCGACATGGACCACTTCGGGCGCGTCGTGGAAGAGCTGCCCCAGGCCGTGCCCGCAGAAATCGCGCACCACGCCGTAGCGGTGCTTTTCGGCATGACGCTGAATCGCATAACCGACATCGCCGAGATGCTTGCCCGGCTTGGCCTGCTCGATGCCGAGCATGAGGCATTCGTACGTCACCTCGACCAGCCGCTTCGCCTTGATCGGGACGTCGCCGATCAGATACATCCGGCTGCTGTCGCCGTGCCAGCCATCGAGGATCGGGGTCACGTCGACGTTGACGATGTCACCGCTCTTCAACGTCTTGTCGCTGGGGATGCCGTGGCAGACGACGTGATTGATCGAAATGCAGCTGGAATGCGTATAACCGCGATAGCCGAGCGTCGCAGGGATGCCGCCGCGGTCCGCGATGAAGCGGCGCACCAGATCGTCGATCTCGCCGGTGGTCACGCCGGGCACCATGTGCGGCACGACCATGTCGAGCGTCTCCGCCGCCAGCCGCCCGGCGGCGCGCATCCCGGCAAAGGCATCGGCGCCGTGGAGTTTGATCGCGCCAGTCCGGCCCGAAGGCGCATCGGCGGTTACGGTCACATATTCGGTCATTCCGGGCATATAGCGCAGCGCTTTGCGGTTTGCGAGGGGGCGAGGGCGGTCTATGGAATGCGGCATGACCACACGCATCTGGACGGCCGCACTGGCGGTAATCGGCGACGAAATCCTCTCCGGCCGCACGCAGGACAAGAATATCGCGCAAATCGCGACCTGGCTGAACGTGCAGGGCATCCGCCTGGCCGAAGTCCGCGTGGTGGCGGACAAGACCGATGCGATCGTCGAGGCGGTCAACATCCTGCGCGCGCGCAACGACTATCTGTTCACGACGGGCGGGATCGGCCCGACGCATGACGACATCACCGTCGATGCGATTGCCGAGGCGCTGGGGGTGCCGGTGGTGTTCCACCCCAAGGCGCTGGAGGTGCTCGAACTCGTACTACGCATCGCGCGGCGGCCTGACCGAGCCGCGCAAGCGTATGGCGCGCGTGCCCGAAGGCTCCGATCTGATCGAGAACCGCATGTCGGGCGCGCCGGGGATTCGCGTCGGCAACATCTTCATCATGGCGGGGGTGCCGCATATTACCGCAGGAATGCTCGACGCGCTGACCGGTACGCTGGAGGGCGGGCTGCCGGTGCTCTCGCGCACGATCGGCTGCTGGGTGGCGGAGAGCGAGGTCGCCGATCTGCTGCGCAATGCCGAAAAGAGCCATGAAGGCGTCTCGATCGGCAGCTACCCCTTCTTCCGCGAAGGCCGCGTCGGCGCGAACTTCGTCGTGCGCGCGACCGACGCTGCGCTTGCCGACACGTGCATCGCCGATCTCACTCGCGCGTTGGAAGAGATTGGCCGACCCGTCATTGCGGGCGGCATTTGAAGCGCAGGAGCAGGACCATGACACGCATTTTGATCGCCGGGATCGCCGCGCTGATGCTGACGGCGTGCGATGGCAGCACGATCACGAACGGCCCGCCGCCCAAGACGGATGGTCCGCCCAACCCGATGGAAGCGAAGATCGACGCGCTGCCGCCCGCTTTGCAGCAGACGACGATGTTCCGCGCGATCCAGGACGGCGGCTTTACCTGCCAGAAGATCGTGCAGATGAAGAAACGCACGCCGACCGTTGGCAAGGCGATCTGGGACGCGGAATGCGACGACCAGGGCCGCTATGTGATCGAGTTGCAACCTGGCGGCATCTTCTGGGTAAGCGGCGTGCCGCAGCCGAAGAAGCGGTTTTAGGGGGCGGCAGTTCGGGGAGGGCGCCGTGGCGAAGCCACGTCGTCGGTCCTCGCGTTGGCGAGGCCGACCGAGCTTCCGCTGATCGCGATTTAGTGGAGCTAAATCTTGGCGAAAGCTGGAGCGGGTGAAGGGAATCGAACCCTCGTCACTTGCTTGGGAAGCAAAAGCTCTACCATTGAGCTACACCCGCGATTTGGGCCGCTTGCCACATTCGACGGCGCCTCGTCAACGTGCCCGATCGTGCTCTTACGCTTTGCCGCGACACGCGCTATCGGGGGCGAAAGGCCCGTACCAAGGGCGCGTTGGAGAGTGTGATGATCGCCGAAATGGACTTTGCGCTGGGCGAAACCGCCGACATGATTCGGGGGACGACGCAGCGTTTCGCCACCGACAGGATCGCGCCGATCGCGGCGAAGGTGGATGCCGAGGACTGGTTTCCGCAAAGCCTGTGGCCCGAAATGGGCGCGCTCGGGCTGCACGGCATCACCGTGCCGGAGGCGGATGGCGGGCTGGGCCTCGGGTATCTCGAACACGTCATTGCTTGTGAGGAGGTGTCGCGCGCGTCGGCCTCGGTGGGCCTCAGCTATGGCGCGCATTCCAACTTGTGCGTCAATCAGATCGCGCGCTGGGGCAATGCCGAGCAGAAGGCGAAATATTTGCCCAAGCTGATCTCGGGCGAACATGTCGGCAGCCTCGCCATGTCGGAATCCGGTGCGGGGTCGGACGTGGTCGGCATGAAGCTGAAGGCCGACAAGGTGCAGGGCGGTTACGTTCTCAACGGCACCAAATTCTGGATCACCAACGCAGCCTATGCCGACACGCTGGTCGTCTATGCCAAGACCGGCACGGGCAGCGGCGGGATCACCACCTTCCTGATCGAAAAGGACATGCCGGGCTTTGCGATCGGGCAGAAGATCGACAAGATGGGGATGCGCGGCTCGCCCACGGCGGAGCTGGTGTTCACCGATTGCGAGGTGCCGGAGGAAAACGTCATGGGCCCAGTCAATGGCGGCGTCGGCGTGTTGATGTCGGGGCTCGATTACGAACGCTCGGTGCTGGCGGGCATTCAGATCGGCATCATGCAGGCGTGCCTCGACGTGGTGGTGCCGTACGTGCGGGAGCGGCAGCAGTTCGGCAAGCCGATCGGCACGTTCCAGCTGATGCAGGGCAAGATCGCCGACATGTATGTCGCGCTCAACTCGGCGCGGGCGTACGTCTATGCGGTGGCGCAGAGCTGCGATGCGGGCAAGACGACGCGCTTCGACGCGGCTGGCGCGATTTTGCTGGCGAGCGAGAATGCGGTGCGCGTGGCCAATGAGGCGGTGCAGGCACTCGGTGGGGCGGGCTATACCAAGGACTGGCCGGTCGAGCGTTACTATCGCGACGCCAAGCTGCTCGACATCGGCGCTGGGACCAACGAAATCCGCCGGATGCTGATCGGGCGCGAACTGATCGGGGCGGCATGACTGCGCCTGTCCTCACCACCGCGCTCTCGCCCGAGAGCGAGACCTTCCGCGTCAACGCCGCGCACAATCGCGCGCTTGTCGAGCGGCTGCGTGCCGATGTCGCGCAGGCCGCGCTCGGCGGCAACGAAAAAAGCCGCGAGCGCCACACTGCGCGCGGCAAACTCCTTCCGCGCGAGCGCGTCGAGCGGTTGCTCGATCCGGGTTCGCCGTTTCTGGAGATCGGCCAGTTGGTCGCCAACGGTCTGTATGACGATGAGGTGCCGGGCGCAGGCGTCATCGCCGGGATCGGGCGCGTCTCGGGTCGCCAGTGCATGATCGTGTGCAACGATGCGACCGTCAAAGGCGGGACCTATTATCCGCTGACGGTGAAGAAGCATCTCCGCGCGCAGGAGATTGCCGAGGCGAACCATTTGCCGTGCATCTATCTGGTCGATTCCGGCGGGGCGAATTTGCCGCATCAGGCCGAGGTTTTCCCCGACCGCGATCATTTCGGGCGGATTTTCTTCAATCAGGCGAACATGAGCGCCAAGGGCATCCCGCAGATCGCCTGCGTGATGGGGTCGTGCACCGCCGGTGGTGCCTATGTGCCCGCCATGTCGGACGAGACGATCATCGTGCGCGGACAGGGTACGATCTTCCTCGCTGGCCCACCGTTGGTGAAGGCGGCGACGGGCGAGGTGATCTCGGCCGAGGAACTGGGCGGTGCGGACACGCATGGGCGCAAATCCGGCGTGGTCGATCATGTCGCCGAGAATGACGAACATGCGCTGACGATCGTGCGGGATATCGTCTCGACCTTGCCAGCGCAGGTGCAGGCGGCGGTGAATGTGAAGGAGCCGCGCCCGCCGAAATTCGACGCCGAGGACTTGTACGGCGTGGTGCCGAGCGACGTGCGCGCGCCGTATGATGTGCACGAGATCATTGCGCGGCTGGTCGACGGGTCGGAATTCCACGAGTTCAAGGCGCTGTACGGCACGTCGCTGGTGTGCGGTTTCGCGCATATCTGGGGCATTCCGGTCGCGATCCTTGCCAATAACGGCGTGCTGTTCAGCGAAAGCGCGCAGAAGGGCGCGCATTTCATCGAACTCGCGTGCCAGCGGCGTATTCCGTTGCTGTTCCTGCAGAACATCTCGGGCTTCATGGTCGGGGGCCGGTATGAGGCGGAGGGGATCGCCAAGCATGGCGCGAAGCTCGTGACGGCGGTGGCGACGGCGAGCGTGCCCAAGATCACCGTGCTGATTGGCGGCAGCTTTGGTGCGGGCAATTATGGCATGTGCGGGCGGGCCTATTCGCCGCGGTTCCTGTTCTCTTGGCCCAACAGCCGGATCTCAGTGATGGGCGGCGAACAGGCGGCGAGCGTGCTGGCGACGGTGCACCGTGATGCGGACTCGTGGAGCGACGAACAGGCCGAAGCCTTCAAGGCGCCGATCCGCCAGAAATATGAGGATGAAGGCAACCCCTGGTACGCGACCGCGCGGTTGTGGGACGACGGCATCATCGACCCGGCACAAACCCGCGATGTGCTGGGCCTGGCATTCGCCGCGACGCTGAACGCGCCGATTCCGGAGCAGCCGCAGTTCGGGGTGTTCCGGATGTGAGGCAAGAATGCCCCTTCGTCAGCGCTGCACCCTGCCCCCTCCCCGAGACAAGCTCGGCGAGGAATTGAAAGGCCCCGACCATGCCCCTGATCCTAGCGCTCCTCGCCCAGATCACCCCCATGCAACCGATGCCCAAGGGCACCGGCCTGCCGCCCCCTGCCAGCGAAGAGGCGGCCGTGCTTGCTCCGATCGACGCCGTGTTCGCCGCGTTCGAGGCAGGCGACGGACAGGCGATGTTGCGCCATGTCGACCCCGCCGGGCGGGCGATTGCGGTGTCCGCGGGGCCGGACGGCAAGGCGGTCGTCCGCCGCATCACCTTCGCCGATTTTGCGACGAAACTCACCCCGGCAGGGGCGTTCAGTGAGCGCATCACCAGCCCGGCGATCGAAATCGACGGCGATGTCGCGATGGTGTGGGCGCCCTTCACCGTGCGCGTCGGGGGCAAGATCGCCAATTGCGGCTATGACCATTTCGATCTGATCCGCGAGGGCGGCGCCTGGAAGATCGCGGGCGTCACTTATTCCAGCCGCACGACGGGGTGTGAGGGCTGAACGATGCGACGCGGGGGCGGGACGGAGGAAACAGGCGCGGGCTATGACGATCCGCCACCTGCGCTGATGTCGCGCGTGCTACGACGGATCTTGCTGTGGTATTTCCGCTCGCGCGGCTGGACGATCGTGGGGGCGCCCCCGGCCGACCGGCGCTGCGTCATCATCGCGGTGCCGCACACGTCGAACTGGGATTTCATCAACTATCTCGGCGTCATCGACGGGCTCGGGATCAAGGCGCACTTCATGGCCAAGCGCAGCCTGTTCCGCTGGCCGCTCAAGCGCTTCATGACCGACATGGGCGGCGTCTCGGTCGACCGCGCGGGCGGCGGCAATTATGTCGAGGCGATGGCCGCCGAATTCGCCCGCCGCAAGGAATTCATGCTGACGATCGCGCCGGAGGGCACACGCGGCGCGGTGCAGCAGTGGCGCACCGGCTTCTACCACATCGCGGTCGCGGCGGGCGTGCCGATCGTGTGCGGCATGATGGATTATGAGGAGAAGACGGGCGGACTCGGTCGCGCGATCATGCCGACGGGCGATTACGCCGCCGACATGAAGCTGATCTTCGAATCCTATCGCAACGTGCGGCCGCGCCACCCCGAACGCGCGATCACTGATCTGTCGGTGATGATGGCAGGCAAGCAATGATGCCCGATTGCGCCCGCTCCGTTTCGCGTTAGGCAGAAAAGATGACTGATATGAAGCCGATCCGCTCGCTCCTGATCGCCAATCGCGGCGAGATTGCCTGCCGCATCATGCGCACCGCGCGCGCGATGGGGATTCGCACGATCGCGGTCTATTCCGATGCCGATGCGAAGGCGCTGCACGTGCGCCAGGCGGACGAGGCGGTGCATATCGGGCCCTCGCCCGCGCGCGAAAGCTATCTGGTCGGCGAGAAGATCATCGCCGCCGCCAAGGCAACGGGTGCGGAGGCGATCCATCCGGGCTACGGCTTCCTCTCCGAAAATGCCGATTTCGCGGCATCCGTGATCGACGCCGGGATTATCTGGGTCGGACCGAACCCCGACAGCATCCGCGCGATGGGGCTGAAGGATGCCGCGAAGGAGCGGATGATCGCGGCGGGGGTGCCGGTGACGCCGGGGTATCTCGGCGCGGATCAGTCCCCCGAACGGCTCGCGGCCGAAGCGGCGGCGGTGGGCTATCCGGTGCTGATCAAGGCGGTCGCGGGCGGCGGCGGCAAGGGGATGCGGCGGGTCGATGCACCCGCCGATTTCGCCGATGCGCTCATCTCCTGTCAGCGCGAGGCGGCCTCCTCGTTCGGCAACACCGACGTGTTGATCGAGAAATACATCCTCTCGCCGCGCCACATCGAGGTGCAGGTGTTCGGCGACACCCACGGCAACGTCGTCCATCTGTTCGAACGCGATTGCTCACTCCAGCGCCGGCACCAGAAAGTGATCGAGGAAGCCCCCGCGCCGGGGATGGACGCCGCCACCCGCGAGGCGATCTGCGCGGCGGCGGTGAGGGCCGCCAAGGCGGTCGATTATGTCGGCGCGGGCACGATCGAATTCATCGCCGATGCCAGCGAGGGGCTCCGCGCCGACCGCATCTGGTTCATGGAAATGAATACGCGGCTGCAGGTCGAACATCCGGTGACCGAGGAAATTACCGGGGTCGATCTGGTCGAATGGCAGTTGCGCGTCGCGAGCGGGGAGGTGCTGCCGAAGCGGCAGGAGGAACTGAGCATCAACGGCTGGGCGATGGAGGCTCGGCTGTATGCGGAGGATCCTGCGAAAGGGTTTTTGCCCAGCACGGGGCGGCTGGACCATCTGGTCTTACCTGAACCTCCCGGAATCTCGGTGCGGATCGAGAATGGTGTTCAAGAAGATGACGCCGTGTCTCCGTTTTATGATCCGATGATCGCCAAGATCGTGGTTCACTCGGACGCGCGGCATGACGCGATCCTCGACTTGGCCCAGGTCTGCGGTAGCATCGAGATTTCTCCGGTCAGGACCAATGCGGCATTCCTGCGACGCACCTTGCTCCATCCTGAGTTCCAAGCGGGGTCGGTAACGACAGGTTTCATCGCTGCGCATGAGACTGAGTTAACAAGCTCGCTGCGGCTTTCGCAGTCAATGCTCGACGATGCCGCCACCGCGATGGTGCTGCGGTCGATCACTAATAGCGGGACGACCTACAACACGACGAATTACGAGTTGCGGATTGAGCGTCAAATAGGGCCGGTAGACGTTTGGCGACATGTTCCAGGTCTCCGGATGAATGCGCCTGAGCGTCTGCATGTCGCGTTTTCAACGGGAGGGGAGGTTTGCGAGCGGACGCTGCCTGATGACTGGCGCGAGCGCTTCGTCTCCACGGAGACTACGTCGGACGGTTTTGTTGTTTTCGATGAGGGCGAGGCCCTTCAGATTAAGACCCGTTATGAAGCTAATGCCGTTGGAGCCGCCGCCGACGGCGCGATCCTCTCTCCTATGCCCGGTCGCATCATTGCCGTCGAAGTCTCAGAAGGCGACGCCGTAACCAAGGGCCAGAAGCTCGTCACGCTCGAAGCGATGAAGATGGAACACAGCCTGACCGCCCCATTCGACGGGACCGTGGCCGAACTCTCCGCCGTCGAGGGCGGGCAAGTCAGTGAGGGCGCGGTGCTGGTGCGGCTGACGGCGGCGGACGCGGCTTAAAATGACGGGCGCGCTATCCGGCATCAAGGTGCTCGATCTGTCGCGCGTGCTCGCCGGACCCTGGGCGACGCAGATGCTGGGGGATTTGGGGGCCGAGGTGCTCAAGATCGAGCAGCCGGGGCAGGGCGACGACACGCGCCGCTGGGGTCCTCCGGTTTTGGCCGATGATTCAGGCGATTCCGCCTATTTCCTCTGCGCCAATCGCAACAAGCGCTCGCTCGCGATCGATCTCGCGCAGCCTGCCGGTGCCGATCTGATCCGTCGCCTTGCCGCGCAGAGCGATGTCGTGGTCGAGAATTTTCGCGTCGGCGGGCTCGCCAAATACGGGCTCGATTATGCGAGCCTCGCCGCGATCAACCCGCGCCTCGTCTATTGCTCGGTCACCGGCTTCGGGCAGCACGGGCCGTACGCGCAAAAAGGCGGGTACGATTTCCTGATCCAGGCGATGGGCGGGTTGATGAGCGTCACCGGCAACGCCGATGGCGCGCCGATGAAGGTCGGCGTGCCGATCGTCGATTTGTTCACCGGCACCTATGCCACCGTCGCGATCCTCGCTGCTTTGCGCCACCGCGATGCGACCGGGGAGGGGCAGCATATCGACTGCGCCTTGCTCGATACGCAGCTTGCGATGATGTCGAACCAGGCATCGAATTATCTGAACGGGGGCGCGGTGCCCAAGCGGCTGGGCAATGATCACCCGAACATCGTGCCGTATCGCGATTATGCCTGCGTGGATGGCGGGATCGTCGTCGCGCTGGGCAATGACCGGCAATTTCGCGATTTTATGAGCATTCTCGGGTTAGCCGAGGTGGCGGCGGAGGAGCGCTTCGCCAGCGTCGCGTTGCGGAGTGCAAACCGCGCGGCGCTTCACGCGCACATCGCGCCTGCGGTGGCGGCGTGGCGCGCGGATGATCTGATCGCGGCGATGGAGGCGGCGAAGCTCCCGGCCGGGAAGGTGCAGGGGGTGCCGGAGATCCTCGGCGATCCGCATGTCGCGCACCGCGAGACGGTGCAGGATATGGCGCGCGCGGACGGCACGGCGATGCGCGTGATGGGCTTTCCGGCTAAGCTGTCGGCTACACCCGCAGAGTATCGGATTGCGCCGCCTAGGGCCGGGGTGGATACGCGGGCTGCGCTGATGGAGGCGTTGGGGTTGTCCGGGGACGAGCTCGATACGCTGGCAGCGGCGGGGGTGATCGCCTAAGCCCCGTCCTCACTCCACCCCGGCGAAGGGCCGGGGCCCAGTTTCGAAACTGAAGTAAGGGAGCGCTGCTCTCGGTCACTTCTACCTGCGCAACTGGGCCCCGGCCTTCGCCGGGGTGGAGCCTACAAGGGGTGGCACCCAAAAAGAGTGCGCTTCGATCGCGCCTACCGCCCCTTGAACAACCCGCCCAGCACACCGCGCACCAGCCCGCCGATGATCCCCGCGCCCGCCCCGCGTGACGATCCGAACACCGCCTTCGACACTTCATTCGCGACCTGACGCCCCACCGCCGAGGAGGCCGAACGCGTCGCCGAGGTGATCGCGCGGTTCCAGGGCGAGTTGGCCGCCGCCTTGGCCTCCGCGGCGGCCTGGCGTTCGGCGAGTTTCGCCTGACGCTCGGCTTCACGCTGTTCGGCGATGCGGGCGCGCTCGGCTTCCTTGGCGGCCACGGCGTCGGCCTTGGCTTGCGCGGCCGCGGCTTTGTCGGCTTCGGTCTTCGCGGCGGCTTCGGCGGCGGCGGCTTTCGCCTCGTTCGCTTTGCCCGCGAGGATTTCTTCGGCTGACTGGCGGTCGATCAGCGTGTCATATTTGCTACCGATCGGGTCGGTCTGGATCATCACCCCGCGCTCGACTGGCGTCACGGGCCCGACGCGCGAGCAAGGCGGGGCGATCAGGGTGCGCTCTACCGGAGAGGGTGAACCGTCGGGCAGCAGCAGCGATACGAGCGCCTCGCCGACCTTCAATTCGGTGATCGCGGTTTCGACATTGACGCCGGGGTTCGCGCGGAACGTGGTCGCCGCTGACTTCACCGCAGCCTGATCGCGTGGGGTGAACGCCCGCAAAGCGTGCTGCACGCGGTTGCCGAGCTGCCCGGCGACGGTATCGGGAATGTCGATCGGGTTCTGCGTGATGAAATAGATGCCGACGCCCTTGGACCGGATCAGGCGTACGACTTGCTCGATCTTCTCGAGCAGCCCCTTGGGCGCATTGTCGAACAGCAGATGCGCCTCGTCGAAGAAGAAGCACAGCTTGGGCTTGTCAGGGTCGCCCACCTCGGGGAGGTTTTCGAACAATTCGCTCATCAACCACAGCAGGAACGTCGCGTAAAGCTTTGGCGAGGCCATCAATTTATCGGCGGCGAGCACGTTGACGATGCCGCGGCCCTTGTCGTCCACGCCGATGAAATCGTCCAGGTCGAGCGCGGGTTCGCCGAAGAAATGCTCGCCGCCCTGGGAACGCAGCTGGAGCAAGGCGCGCTGGATCGTGCCGATCGATTGCTTCGAGACATTGCCGTACGTGACGGTAAGTTCGTCCGCCCGCGCCGCGCAATCGGCCAGCATCGCCTGCAAATCGTCGAGGTCGAGCAGCAGCAGCCCGTCCTTGTCGGCGACGTGGAAGGCGATCGTCAGCACGCCTTCCTGCACCTCGTTCAGGTCCAGCAGCCGCGATAGGAGCAGCGGGCCCATCTCGGAAATGGTGGTCCGGATCGGGTGGCCCTGTTCGCCATACAGGTCCCAGAATTGCACCGGCGTATCGGCATAGGCCCACGCCTCATCGCCGACTTCCTTTGCGCGCGCGGCGAAGATTTCGTGGTTCTTGGCGGTGGGAGAGCCGGCCATTGCGAGACCGGAAAGGTCGCCTTTCACGTCCGCGACGAAGCACGGCACACCGGCTGCGGAAAAGCCCTCGATGATGCCCTGGACGGTCACGGTCTTGCCGGTGCCAGTCGCGCCCGCGATCAGGCCGTGGCGGTTGGCGCGCTTGAGTTCCAGACGCTGCGGGTTCGCGCCGCCGGGGCCTGCGCCAATGAAGATGCTCGTCGTGTCGGTCATGTCGCCCCCGGGAAGATCGCTGTCACGATCTATCGCGCGAAATCGGAAGCGTAGAAACAGAAAAATCCCTCCCCCACGCGGGCGCGGGGGAGGGGATAGGCTTACTTCTTCAGCTTGACGCCAATGAAATAGGCCGGATTGCGACCACGCACGATCTGCAGCGCGACTTGCGCGCGGCCCGCCGCCTTCGCCTGCGTCACCGCCGCGCCGACCGCTGCGGGCGTAGTGACCGGCACGCCATTGACCGACACGATCACGTCGCCGCGCTTCAGGCCCTTCGACCCGGCATCGCTCGAGGGATCGACATTGGCGATCACGACGCCTTGCACCGAGGAGTCGACGTTGAAGTTGCGTGCGATTTGCGGCGTCAGCGTTTGCACCGTCACGCCGAGCGAATTGGCGGCGGGCTGTCCGACCGAAGGCGTGTCGCCATCGTCGCTCATGTCGCCATTGTCATCCGGGCTCGCGAGCGCTGCGAGCTGATCCTCGGGCGGCCGCGTGCCGATCACGGCGCTGATCGTCAGCGGACGACCTTGCCGCACGATGTCGAGCGGGATGCGCGAACCCGGCGAGACGTTTGCGACGAGATAGCTAAGCGACTGGTCGGGATTGACCGGCCTGCCATTGACGCGGAGCACGATGTCGCCGGCCTTCAAGCCAGCCTTGTCTGCGGCCTGGCCCGGTTCAATCCGACCGATCAACTCGCCCTGGTTTTTCGGCAGGCCGAACGAGGCGGCGAGATCGTCGCTGAGTGGCTGAACGCCGACGCCGAGATAACCCCGCGCGATCGTGGTGCCCTTCATCAGCTTCTCGATGACTGGCTTCGCGTCGGTCGCCGGAATTGCGAAGCCGATGCCGATGCTGCCGCCGCCCTGGCTGCCCAGGATTTGCGAATTGATGCCGATCACGTTGCCCGACAGATCGAACATCGGGCCGCCGGAATTGCCCTGGTTGATCGCCGCGTCGGTCTGGATGAAGCGGTCATAGGCGCCGCCACCGGTCACACGGTGCAGCGAGGACACGATACCGGCGGTCACGGTGCCGCCCAGCCCGAACGGATTGCCGATCGCGACGACCCAATCACCTACGCGCGCGGCCTCGGAATCGCCGAACTTCACGAAGGGCAGGTTCTTCGCATCGATCTTGAGCAGCGCCAGATCGGAAGTCGGATCGCGCCCGATCAGCTTTGCGACATATTCCTTGCGATCGACCAGCGTCACGGTGATCGAGTCGACGGTCGCGCCCTTCACGCCAGCGGCAGGTGCGACGACGTGGTTGTTGGTAACGACATAGCCGTCGGGCGAGATGATGAAGCCCGAACCGAGCGACGTCGCCTCACGCGTGATCGGCCCGCCATTGCCCTGGCCCTGCTGTTGCCCGAACATGCCCTCGAACGGCGTACCGGCAAACGGGTTTGGCTGGGCCTGCTGCGTGATGCGCTGGCTGGTCGAGATGTTGACGACCGCCGGTTGCAGCTTCGACACGAGATCGGCGAAGCTCATCGGCGCGCCGGGCTTAGGCGCGGTCGCGGCCATCACGGTCGGTTCGTTCTGCGCGGTCTGCGCGCCCCCGACGGCGGGCATGGAAAGGGCGGCGGCGGTGCCGCTCAACAACAAAGCGGCGGTAATAGCGTAGGCGTAGCGCACGTGGATCGTTTCCTCTCGTCTACCAACTGGCAGCAACCGTACCGTAGATACGCATGGTTGCTGAACGGCGTTTGAATATGAACGGTTTGACAGCCTCTATGGGGCCACGGGTCAGCGCCGCCCCTGGAATTCCTTCAAATACGCATTGTCGGGGGACAGCACCAAGCTCGTCTGACCCTTGCCCTCCTGGGCGAAGGTGAAGCGATAGGACTGCATCGCCCGGTAGAAATCATAGAAATCGGGGTCCTTGTTGAACGCATCGGCGTAGATTTGCGCGGCCTTTGCATCGGCCTGCGCACTGATGATCTGCGCCGTCTGTTGCCCCTGTGCCTGAATCGTCAGCGCCTGCTGCTGACGGGCCGTGCGCATCCGCACCAAAGCGCTGTCGAAGGGCGTGCCGCTCGGCAGATCGGCATGTTTGATCCGCACATCGACGATCTGCACGCCATATTGCGACGCGAGGCGTTGCAGGCCGGTGCGGATGTTACCCATCACCTGCGTGCGTTCCGGGCTGAGCAGCGCCGCAAACGGGCGCTTGCTGAGTTCGTTGCGCAGCGCCGAGCTGAACAGCGGCTGGAGCTGGTCCTTCACGCGCTGCTCGGTGGTCGAGGTGCTGCCGGTCGAGATCACCGCCTTCAACGGATCGACGATGCGGAAGCGCGCGTAAGCGTCGACTTCCAGCCGGTTCTGCTCGGTCGAGAGCACTTGCTGATCGTTCAGTTCGACGTCGAGAATCCGCTTGTCGACCCAGATCAGGCGATCCAGGAACGGGATGCGCCACGTAAGGCCCGCGCCGGTGCTGCTGCCGAACACCTCGTTCGGGCGATACTCGTTGATCGTGCGCACCGGTGTCTGCAGCCGCAGGACGACGGCCTGCCGCGTTTCGGGCACTATGGCGAAGGTGCTCGCCGCCAGGATGAGCAGCAGCAGCGCGCCAATCCCGATTGCGATCGGATTGCGGAGAATAGAGCGGTTCACTGGGCTGCTCCCTGATTCTGAACGACCGGGGCAGGGAGTACCGTTTCAGGCCCGCTGCGCGTCACGCGGGGAAGCGGCAGATACGGCATCACGCCGGGGGCTTCGATGATCGTCTTGTCCGATTTGGACAGCACCTGCTCCATCGTGTCGTAATACATGCGGCGGCGCGTTACTTCCGGCGCGAGCTTGTACTGCGCATAGATCACGTCGAACGCGGCGGCTTCACCCTGCGCCTTGGCCAGCACCTGCTGCGCATAACCGCGCGCCTTGCTGATGTCGCCCTGCGCCTTTTGCTGCGCGGCGGAGACTTCCTTGAACGCATCGGCGACTTGAACGGGTGCTTGCGCACCCTTGATCGCGACGCCCTGGATGCGGATGCCGGCATTATAGCGATCGAGGATTTCCTGCATCGACTGCCGAACCTTGTCCTCGATCTCGTTGCGGCCCGAGCCGATCGCGTCGTCGAGCGTCGCGGTCGCGACTGCCGCACGCATCGCACTCTGCGCGGTGGCGCGCAGGGTCGCGCGCGGGTCGTCGATCTGGAAGGCGAAGTCCTGCGGATTGGCAATCTGCCAGCGGACCGAATAATCCAGATCGATGATATTCTGGTCGCTGGTCAGCATCAGCTTGTCGGTCGGGGAATCGTTACCGCTTTCATCCGGGAAGGTGTCGGTGTTGATCGCCGCCACATCGACCTCCGTCACATCGACGAACGGCGCGGGCAGCGTGAAACGGATGCCGGGTTCCAGCGTGCCCGAATAGCGGCCAAGCGTAGTCACCAGTCCGCGCTGTTGCGGCCCGATCGAATGAATGCTGGTCAGGCCGATCCAGGCGACCGCCACCAGACCGACGCCGATCGCCCACAATTGGCCGGCACCCGGAGCACCCGGGATGCGCGGGCGTCCGCCACTCCCGAAACCGCCGCCGCCACCACCGCTGCTGCGCGCGCGCTTCAGGAACTCGTCGAGCGCGCTGGGGCCTGCGCCCGAATTGCGCGGCTTGCCCGAGGGCGGTTGCGCCCAGGGGTTGCGCGGTCCGCCGGATTTGTCGTCATCGCCACCCCCACTGCTGCCCCACGGGCCATTGCTGTCTGCGGAGTGGATGGTGAGGCGCGGGAACCAGCCCGAAAGGATCGTCATGGACCCACTATAGGGAGGCCGTTTCGCGAAAAACAGTGGCAAGCGTGTCCGCTGCGCCTATCTGCGCACCATGAATATGCCGAATTCGCTCGAAACCGCTCTCAACGCCGTCGCCGGGACCCGCGCGACCGGCCGAATTGAGGGAGACCGCGCCAGTATCGTGGTCGATGTCAGTGGCCTCGACGAAGCCGCGCGCGACGCGCTGGAGGCGCAGGTGCGCGCGGCCGCGGGCGCCGTGCCAGGCGTAGCAACCGTGCGTGTCGCGCTGACCAGCCAGCGCACCAGCCGTGTCGTGCTGGCGGTGGCGAGCGGGAAGGGCGGGGTCGGGAAATCCACCGTGTCCGCGAATCTGGCGATTGCACTGGCGCGCGGCGGGCGGCGCGTCGGGCTCGTCGATGCCGACATCTATGGCCCGTCGCAGCCGCGCCTGATGGGTGTCGCCGACGCCAAGCCGACGGCACATGAAAAAGTGCTCAATCCCGTGCAGACGCCGTACGGCGTGCCGATGCTGTCGATGGGGATGCTCGTCGCCGCCGATCAGGCGATCGCCTGGCGCGGGCCGATGGCGGCGGGTGCGCTGACGCAGATGATGGACGCGAATTGGGGCGCGGCGGACACGCTGGTGCTCGATTTGCCGCCGGGTACGGGCGACGTTCAGCTTACGATGGTGCAGAAATATCGCCCGACCGGCGCGGTGATTGTCTCGACGCCACAGGATCTCGCGTTGATCGATGCGCGCCGCGCGATCGATCTGTTCGTCAAGGCGGGCGTGCCGATCATCGGCCTGATCGAGAATATGGCGGGCTATGCCTGCCCGTCGTGCGGCGAGATTTCCGATCCGTTCGGCACTGGTGGGGCGGAGGCGGCTGCCGCTGAACTCGGCCTGCCCTTCCTCGGACGCATCCCGCTCGATATTCGGGTGCGGCTGGCCTCGGACGCAGGCACGCCGCCCGCCGCCGGGAACGGGCCCGAAGGCGCGGCGTTTCAAGGCGTGGCGGACAAGGTTGCCGCGTGGATCGCCGCCTCAACGTAAGGAAAACCCTGATGCCGCTCACCACCGATGCCGAGATCAAGACGTTGCTTGAGGACGTGCGCACGATCGCGCTGATCGGCGCATCGGACCGGCCCGATCGACCTTCGTACCGCGTGATGCAAACGCTGCAGGAGCATGGCTACCGCGTGATCCCGATCAACCCGCAAATCACCGGCGAGCATCTTCACGGCGAATTCGTGTTTCGCGATTTGGGCCAGATCGGTGATCCGATCGACCTGGTCGACATTTTCCGCAACTCGGCCGCCGCGGGTGATGCAGTCGATGAAGCGATTGCGGCGGGGGCAAAGGCGGTTTGGTTGCAACTCGGCGTGATCAACGAAGACGCCGCTGCACGGGCCGAGGCAGCAGGCTTGAAGGTAGTGATGGACCGCTGCCCGGCGATCGAAATTCCTCGGTTGGGCGTCGCCCGGATCGCCTGAAATTCGCCACGATTACAGCGCAATCTGCGCAGCGATGATCCTGCTGCTCCTCGCCGCGCAAGCCGCCTCCGTCCCCTCGGCTCCCGCGCCGGAGCCGACCCCGATCCTGGAGCCTGCCCCCACGCGCTTCTCGATCCTTCAGCCGGTCGGTACCGAACCATGCGTGCGACGCGGCAAGGACGGCAAGGCGCTTAACGGCCCGGAGGACATTGTCGTTTGCGGGAAGCCGCTGCCGTCGCAGGCACTGCCCTATCCCAATGAAGTCGTGCCGAAGGGGCCGGTGCCCTCCAATCCTTACATGACCGGAACCGGCGCGCTTGCGGCGGAGGCGACTCCATGCGCCAGCGTCAGTGGCGGATGTCAGACCGGGATCGATTTCTTCGGCGGTGGTACGCAAGTCGTGCGGCTGATCCAGAAAGTGGTCGCCCCAAATTCATGCTGCGAACGACCGGGCGAGGCGAGCGACCTCGGCATGTTGATCGGCGATGCGGCAAAGGGTGTCGGCAAGGCGTTCAAGAAGAAACCGGACAAATCGAAACGCGTCCCGATCGCGCTAGACGCGCCGCCGCCGACGGGGAAGATCCTGCCCTGATTTGAGGGTCTTCAAAAATCCGTTCGGGCTGAGGCTGTCGAAGCCCAACGCGCAACAAGCTATTTTGGACGTGTGGCACGCTGCCCTTCCACAGGCTCAGGGCGAACGAGCCCAGCGCACCATGCTACCCCAGAATATGCATCCAGAGCGGCTGCCCGACCAGGCTCTGCGATCCGCGCAGCCGTTCCAGCGCCTGCGCAACGCTACGTTCAGGTCCTTCGTGCGTGACGATCGCGACAAGCACCGATCCGTCGGCATGGGCGCCGCGCTGCATCAGGCTTTCGATCGACACCCCCGCGTCGCGCATCGCCGCAGCGATCTCGGCCAGCACCCCAACGCGGTCGGCGACGGTGAAGCGCACATAAGCGCGCCCGCGCCGGTCGCCAGTGTCGGCAGGCGCCTGTTCGATCAGCGCATCGGCGGGCATTGCGAAGGCCGGGCCGAATTCGCCGCGCGCAATGTCGATCAGATCGGCGACGACAGCCGAGGCGGTCGGTCCATCGCCTGCGCCCGGCCCCTGAAACAGCAGCCGCCCGACGAAATTCCCTTCCGCCACAACCGCATTGGTCGCGCCGGTGACATGCGCCAGCGGATGATCGACCGGCACGAGGTGCGGGTGGACGCGCTGGAACAGTCCGGCCGGGCCCGCTTCGGACAGGCCCAGCAGCCGCACGCGGTATCCCAGCGACGCCGCCTCGGAAATGTCGGCTGCAAGCACGTGGCGAATGCCGCTCGCTGCGACATCGGCAAAGGCGGGCTGAGTCCCGAAGGCGAGGCTCGCCAGCAGCGACAATTTGTGCGCCGCGTCGATCCCGTCGATGTCGAAGGTGGGATCGGCCTCGGCAAAGCCCAGCGCCTGCGCCTCGGCCAGCACATCGGCGAAATCGCGGCCCTCGGCCTCCATCTTCGAGAGGATGAAATTGCACGTGCCGTTGAGGATGCCGTAAACGCGCTCGATCTCGTTCGCCGCCGCACCTTCGCGCAGGCCCTTGATGACGGGAACGCCGCCCGCGACCGCCGCCTCGAACTTCAGCGCCACACTGGCGGCCTCGGCGGCGCGCGCGAGCTCCAGCCCGTGATGCGCGAGCATCGCCTTGTTGGCCGTGACGAAACTCCTGCCCGCCGCCAGCGTCGCGCGGGCGAGTGCGAGGGCAGGGCCGTCGGACCCGCCAACTAGCTCGACCACCACATCGGCATCGACATTCGCCAGCGCGGTCGTGTCATCGACCCATTCAAACCGCGACATATCGACACCGCGGTCCTTCGACCGGTCGCGCGCCGAAACCGCGACGATCTCGATCGGCCGACCCGCACGCCGCGCGATCAACGCGCCATTGGTGTCGAGCAGGCGGATCACGCCGCCCCCCACGGTGCCGAGGCCTGCGAGCGCGATGCGTAGCGGTTTGGTCATTCGCTTCCTTCCGTCACCCCGGCCGTGTGCCGGGGTCCACCGATCAACGAGCGCCCCGCTAGCGGAGGAGTGGACCCCGGCACAAGGCCGGGGTGACGAATCTCACGCCTTCACCAATCCGATCTCGACCAGCCGCTCATGCAGATAATCATGCGCGGTGATCGGCGTCGGATAGCGATTTGGACGCTCCGCCGTGATCGTGGAGGGCAGCGTCTCGATCAGGAAATCGGGTGCGGGGTGGAGGAAGAACGGCATCGAATAGCGCGAATGTCCACGGCGCTCCGGCGGCGGGTTGACGACGCGGTGCGTGGTCGACGGGAGAACATGGTTGGTCAGACGTTGCAGCATATCGCCGACATTGACGACCATCGCGCCCTCGGGCGGCTTGATCGCTAGCCATTCGCCGTTCTTGTCTAGCAGTTCAAGGCCCGCTTCCTCTGCCCCCAGGAGCAGCGTGATGAGATTGATATCCTCATGCGCGCCCGCGCGAACGCCCGGCGCATCGGCCGGGATCGGGGGATAATGCAGCAGCCGCAGCACCGAATTGCCGTCGCGCACGGCGTGGTCGAACCAATCGGGCGCGAGGCCAAGATGCCGCGCGATTGCCGACAGCAGCCGGTCGCCCGCTTTGTCGAACGCCGCGAACAGTTCGACGAAGGTCTCGCGAAAACCCTCAGGCTGATCGGGCCAGACGTTAGGTGCCATTTGCGCTTCGAAGCGATGGCCCTTCGCCAGTTCGCGCCCGACGTGCCAGAATTCCTTCAGATCGACATGCGTGGCGCCCTTGGCGATCTCCGTCTTGAACGGTGTGTAGCCGCGCGCGCCACCGCCGCCGGGGGCGAAATAAGCACGCTTGATGTCCTCGGGCAGCGCGAAGAATGCCTCGGTCATCGCCCATGCGCGCGCGATCAGATCGGCGGGCACACCGTGATCGGACACGACCGCGAAGCCGAAGCGCTCGAATGATCCGCCGAGCGCTGCCGCAAAAGCGGCGGGATCGGCGGCTTCGTCGTTGAGCGAAAGCGGGGGCACCTCGGCGGCGTTGGTGGGGGCGGTTGCGGTATCGAGCATGATGGTACGTCCGTTACACTGGAAAAGGACCGTAATACCGCCAAATCTCGGTCTCGCCCACCCCGATCACTCGACCGTGATGACACCGCTCGATTTGTCTGCGCCGTCGGGCGTGAGTTCCAGCGTGAAAGGCTTGTCCTCGTCGGTCGTGCCGGTCAAACCATTGCCCTTGTCGCTCAGCGTGAAGCCCGCCGCGGTCAACTTATCCTTGAACCAGGCGCGGACCGTCGCCGGGGCGGCAGGGCTGGTGAAGGCTATGCGGACGCGACCGTCATCCTTGTCGCCGTCCTTGTTTTGAACATCGACGTTCATCCCGCTGATCTTCGATCCGGGATAAAGATGCACGCCGTTCATGTCGAAATTGTCGGCGTCGAGCTTGAGCTTGGGCAGCGTCACCTTGCCCTTGAAAAAGGGCGTATCGATCGTCGCTTCGCCCTTGCCGTCGATGCTGGCGCCAGCGGCGTTCCCGGTGGAATCCGTGCTGTTGAGCGTGAAGGAAGACCCTTCCTTGCCATCGTCGCACGCGGCGAGCGAGATGAGGGCCAGGGCACAAAGCGCAGTGCGAAGCATGGCGAGCCTTTCGTGTATCAATTGCATAATACACTAAAGGCTCGCCGCTGCCCTCGTCAAGCCGTTACGAAGCGAGGTTCGCCATCACATGCTTGTGCAGCCATACGTTCATGGTAGCGCTGTCCTCGGTATCGCCGTCATAGCCGAGTTCCTTCGCGAGTTCCGTGCGGTTCTCGCGGCTCGGGTCGAGATCGAGCAGCTTCATCAGATCGACGATCGAGGTCTGCCAGTTGAGCGGCTGACCCTTTTCGGCGGCCTTCTGCGTCAGGATCGCGTTGACGTCGGTCGGGGCTTTCGGCGCTGCCGGGGCCGGTGCCGCGACCGGCGCGGGCGCGGGTGCGGCGGCGGCAGGCGCTGCAGCCTGTGGCGCGGGTGCGGCGGCGGCAGCCCCGGGCTGCTTGCCCCAAATGGCATCCTTGATCATGCCGAATACGCTCATCGTGAACTCCTCTCCTGATGGAGATCACAGAATGGTCCGCGAACGAGACCGTTCCGTGACAGGTGTCGAACGCGGCATTGCACCTGCACGTTTTGCGGGGTGACCTTGGCGGCGGGGTGGGGCATTGGCGCGGCATGTCTGCCCCCGATCATCTCTCGATGCAGGATTCGCCGCCGATCCGGCTGGTCGAATTCGTGCCGCTGATCGCCGCGCTGATGTCGCTCGGCGCGCTGGGTATCGATACGATGCTGCCGGCTCTGCCCGATATCGCGCGACGTTTGGGCGTCGATGCGATCCGTCAAGGGCCGCTGATCCTGACGGCGTTCGTGATCGGGCTTGGCATGGGGCAATTGATCCACGGCCCGCTGACCGACCGTTTCGGGCGGCGGCCGGTGCTGATCTGGGGGCTGGTCGGCTATATCATCGGCAATCTTTTGGCGGGGCTTGCGGGCAGCTTCACGCTGCTGCTGGTTGCCCGCTTCGCCAGCGGACTTGCCATCGCGTCGAGCCGGGTCGTGACGATCGCATTGATCCGCGATTGCTTCTCGGGCCGCGCGATGGCGCAAGTCACCAGCCTTGCCTTCATGGTGTTCATGGCGGTGCCGATCGTCGCGCCAAGCATCGGGCAGGGGATTCTGCTCGTCGGATCGTGGCGGTTGATCTTTGAGGTGATTGCGGGCGGCGGGGTGTTGTGCCTGATCTGGTTCGCGGCACGAATGCCCGAGACGCTGAAACCCGAAAATCGCCTGCCGCTGTCGATCCGCGCGACGCTGGCGGGGTGGCGAGAGACCGCGGCGGATCGCTATTCGCTCGGCTACACGATCGCCGCGATGATCTGCCAGGGCGCGATCTTCGGCTATCTGTCCTCGATCCAGCCGATCATGGCGCAAGTGTTTCGCCAGCCCGCCTGGCTGGGTGGGGTGTTCGCGGCGTCGGCGGGGACGATGGCGGCCGCGAACCTGCTCAATTCACGGATCGTGATGCGCGTCGGGATGCGGCGGATTTCGCAGATCGCCTTGGTGGTGATGATCCTGTCCTCCGGCACCGGGCTGATCGTCGGGCGGCTGGGGGATGAGCCGCTGCTCGTGTTCGTCGTGGTGCAGGCGATCACGATGGCCTGTTTCGGCCTTGCCACGTCGAACATGTCGGCGATGGCGATGGAGAATATGGGGTCGATCGCCGGAACCGCGTCGAGCGTGCAGGGCTTTTTCGGCATCACTTTCGGCGCGGTGATCGGCTGGGCGATCGGGCGGAGCTTTGATGGCACCACCGGCCCGATGCACGCCGGGTTCCTGGTCGCGGGCGTGGCTGGTCTGACGATCGCGGCGATTGTAGAGCGTGGGCGGCTGTTCCGCCCGAGTTGATCGCGATCAAGGGGTTGCGCTGGAACCGAAACCGGCGCCCGCGGTTCGATAACCAAGCCGCCCAGCGCAAGAAACCCGGCGGCCGGGAGACAGGTGATGAGCATCGGTGGACATCAAATTCCGGGCGTAGGCACCGGCGACGACGGTTTCGACGAAGAAGGCTATGACGAGAGCCAGCGCGCGGAAATCCTGGAGGTGACGCGCGACGGGCCGAGCGACGGCACGCTGCTGACCGACCTTGCGCCCGACATCGCATCCGAAAATGACGATGACGACGAAGACGAGCTCGACATGGAAGATGACGACCTCGGCGAAGAAGACGATGACCTCGACACCGAAAAGGATGTCGATGAGGGCGATCAGGACGAAGACGAGGTTCAGGACGAACTCGACGACGACAGTGTTGAGGATGACGAACTGACTGATCGCGACGACGCGGCCCTGCGGCCGTAAGCACTGCAGCGGTTCGGCGGCCCGGTTGACCAAGGCCGCCGCGCGCTGATAGCTTTCCCGTCCGGGAGAGCAACGCCATGCCGACCGATCAGCGCATCGATCGCTACATTGCCGAGAGCGGCGATTTCGCGCGCGATATCCTGAACCATTTGCGTGCTTTGATGCACAGGCATTGCCCGGCGGTAGAGGAGTCGATCCGCTGGCGAATTCCGTTTTTCGACTACAAAGGCCGTCCGCTTGCGAATATGGCGGCGTTCAAGAGCCATGCGGCGTTCGGGTTCTGGGATCGCGACGCGCTACGGACGGGGCAAGAAGGCAACGGCGCCGGTCAGTTCGGCCGCATTCGGACACTGGCGGATTTGCCTGACGACTCCGTGATCGCCGACAAGATCCGCGAAGGCATGGCGATGATCGAAGCGGGGGAGAAACCGAAAAGGTCTACGCGCGAACCCAAGCCCGAGTTGGAGGTGCCGCCAGCCCTGGTCCACGCGCTGACGCAGGATGCAGCGGCGGCGGAGACCTTCGCGGCCTTCACCCCCGCCAATCGCCGCGAATATTGCGCGTGGATCGCCGAGGCGAAGCGCGACGAGACACGTGACAAACGCGTCGCCGAGGCGATCGCAATGCTGCGTGAAGGCAAGAAACGGAATTGGAAATACGAGAATTGTTGAACGCTTGCGCCAACCCGAATGTGTGATACGCTGTATCATAACACAATGGGAGATTGGCGATGCGTGGACGGAGCTTTACCCCTGCTTATGTTCAGGATCAGCAGCCGCTGATGTCGCTCAACATGACACCGTTAATCGACGTGCTGTTGGTGTTGATCGTCATGATGATCCTCGCTGTGCCGATCATGACGCACAAGGTCCCGATCGATCTGCCGCAGGCTCGTCCGGCCGCGTCCGATCCCCGCATCGTTCACCGCATCGATCTCGCCGCCGATGGGCACCTCGCCTGGGATGGGGTGGCGATTGCCGATGCCGCGCTGCCCGGCAAATTGGCGGCGATGCAGCGCGATCCGAACTACGAACTCCACGTCGCCGCCGATGCTGCAGCGCGCTATGAGCGGTTCGATCAGACGCTCGCGACGATCAAGCTGGCGGGCGTGACGCGGCTCGGCTTCATGGGCAACGAGCGCTTCGCGCGCTTCGACGCGCGTTGACACCGGTAGCGGCGGAGGGAACGGGCAGGGGGCCGCGACGTTGAAGGACTCCCCCTCTGCGACCCACCCCTCCTTCGGCGAGTAGCGTATCATGCCGCGTACCCTTTTCCTGATCCCTCCACTGCTGTTCGTGGCCGCGTGCGGGCCCGAAACGGCCGGCAACAATAGCAGCGTCGATATCAATGCGGCGGCGGTGCAGGCGCAGGGCGCGGTCGACGCCTATAGCGCCAATGCCAATGCCGATATGATCGAGGTTCCCGAGCCCGAAGCGCCGATCAGCAACGCGAACGGGGCGGAGAATGCGCTCGCCCCGCTCGATCCGCCCGCGCCCGGCACGCCGGGCGGCTTGCCCGATGATCGCACGCCGATCTCAGAAGCGCCCTTTACGCCAGACAGCGCGCAGGGTGCAGCGAACGTCGTGCAGAGCTATTACGCGCTGATCGAGGCGGGCAAATATCGCCAGGCCTATGCTCTACGCGATGATGGCGGCACCGGCACGGCCGCCGCCTTCGCCGCCGATTTTGCGCGCTACAGCGAATATCACGCCAATGTCGGTGCGCCGGGCGCGATCGATGCCGGGGCGGGTCAGCGCAACGTCACCGTGCCGGTGCAGGTGTACGCCCGCTTGAAGCAAGGCGGCGCGCCCGCCTATCAGATCGGCAGCGTCACCTTGCATCGCACTGAGGTGGACGGCGCGACTGCGGAGCAGCGCCGCTGGCGCATCCGCGATATCACGCTGCACGCTGCGCCGAAGCGGTAAGCTGGCCGCGCCAAGGGATTTCTGGAATGCCGACGATTCTGCTGCTGATCGCGTCCAACTGCTTCATGACGACGGCGTGGTACTGGCATTTGAAGGGCGGCATGTCGAAGCCGCTGTTCGTGGTGATCCTGATCAGCTGGGGCATCGCCTTGTTCGAATATTGCCTGGCCGTTCCCGCCAACCGGATCGGCTTCGCGGCGGGGTGGAGCGGCGGGCAGCTCAAGGTCACGCAGGAGGTGATCACGCTGCTCGTGTTCGGCGTGTTCATGGTCGCGGTGCTGGGCGAGCCGCTTGGCTGGCGGCATTTTGGCGCGTTTCTGTGCCTGGTCGGGGCGGTGGCGTTCCTGTTCGTGGGCGTCAGTCACCCTTCATGACATTAGCGAGCAGCGTGAGATCGGCGCCGTTGACCTCGACGCCGGTTGCGTCGGTTTCGTTCGCGACGGCGGTATCGGTTGTGGTGGTCGAAGGCGCGACGCCGGCCACGTCCACTGCGGTCCACAGGATTCCCGCCGCCCATAGCAATGCCGACCAGCGGCTGAGGAAAATCTTCCGGAACGGCATCGCGGCAGCATAGCGTGCGGCAGTTAACGCCCCCTTCGCGGGTTAGGGCGATTCGGCTTCCGGGTCACGCTCTGCGATCTTGGCCGCGCGGCGGATGCGATGCGCGGATTTGCGCGCCGCAGCCGGGGTAAGCGAGGTTGCCAGACCGTCTGGTCCGTCGAGCACCACCACGCCATGTTCTGCAGCAGCCAAAATAGGCGTATCGTACGGCAACTTCGCCATTTTCGGTCTCCCACTAGACAGAACGTAACGCCGATGCGCATGTTCCGACGCGGAGCGACGATGTATACCAGCCTGTTTTTAAAGACCCACCGGACCCCCATGCTGAGCACGGAGGAGGCAGCTGCACTGGAGGCCGCCGTGGCCCGCACGGCGACCTTCTCCGCCCGGCAGATCATGGTACGGCAACAGGTTCCGCTCACGCAGTGCACGCTGTTGATGGAAGGCTTTGTCGAACGGTATCGCGATACGCCTGAGGGACGTCGACAGATCCTGGCGATCCACGTGCCCGGCGACTTCGTGGATCTGCATTCCTATCCGTTGAAAAGGCTGGAACATTCGGTGGCGGCGTTGACCGACGTGAAGGTCGCGCTGTTCCCGCATCCGGCGATCCGCGCACTGACCGCGCAATCGCCGACACTGACCGAATTGCTGTGGCGATCGACGCTGATTGACGCCGCGATCAACCGCGAATGGATCGTGTCGGTGGGCGCGCGGAGCGCCGTCGTCCGGCTCGCCCATCTCTTTTGTGAGATGTATGTGCGGCTAAGCCGGATTGGCATGGCGGACGGCCATGTCTTCGCGCTGCCCCTGACGCAGGTCGATCTGTCCGATGCGACCGGTCTGACTGCGGTTCACGCGAACCGTATGTTGCGGCAATTGCGCGAACAGGGCCTCGTCGCGTTCCGTCAGGGCGAGGTCGAGATCCTCGATTGGGATGGCCTGCGCCGCTTTGCGGATTTCGATCCGGGCTATTTGTTCCTGGATTGAAATTGCCGCCACGTGCTCCCGCGCAGGCGGGAGCCCAGGGTTATTGAGGGCAGCGCATGGACCCAAGGCTCCTGCCTGCGCAGGAGCGCAAGATCCGGCTCTAGCTTGCTCTATCCCGGCAGATAATGCGCCTGCGCGGCGTCGGTGGCGTTGATCGCCAGGATCGAGCGTGCGTCCCCCGGCGTCAGGGGTTTGCCGGTGCGGTCGGCCGCGGCGCCGATGACGCGATCGAGCAGTTCCTGCCCCTCGCGCCACCAGCCGATGCCGCTCGCGGCGTTCAAATGCCCATGCGGCCCGGCATCGACGAAATGACTGCCCCATCCGACCGCGAGGCTATGCGCGCGCTCGATCGAGATCCACGGATCATCGCTACTCGCCACCACGATCGAGGGGAAAGGCAGGGCGGTGACCGGCGTCGGCCCGAAGGTCGCCAGTTCGGCCTGCACATCGGCGCGATCGACGTCGGCCGGTGCGACCAGCAAGGCACCTGCCACCGGCCAGCCATAAGGCTGTCGAGTCAGTTCCGCCCACCACGCGACGGCAAGACAGCCAAGACTATGCGCGGCGAGCACGACGGGCGCCTGCGCCGATCGGATCGCCTGATCGAGCTTGGTCACCCAGGCATTGCGGTGCGGCGTATTCCACATGCCGAGCTCGACTCGGACAGTGTCTGGGCGGGCTTCCTCCCACAGGCTTTGCCAGTGCGAGGGGCCGGATCCGCCCAGGCCCGGCACGGTCAGGATGGTCGGTTGAACGGGGTCGAAACTCGAAAAGCTGCCCATCGATTCTCTCCCAAAGCCCCGGAATAGGGGTGGAGGAGACGTGGCCGCCCGTGCTCTAGGGGGACGCCGCGCGGCCACGCCTCCCAACTGCAAAGCTATTCCTACTTAATTGATAGGCAATAGCCTTGCGCCGAGCGGATGGTGGCGTGCGACGATCCGAGACGGGCTTTTCGTCTGGCCGCGATCCGGACCGGATCGGGCGCGCTCCGCCTCCTGCGACTCGCGGGGCTTGCACTCCGTGCCCGCTTCGCGTTGGAAGCTCTGCATGGCCAAGATTCGTGTTGATCAGTTGCTCGTCGATCGCGGTCTCGTCGAAAGCCGCACGCGCGCCCAGGCGCTGATCATGGCGGGGTTGGTCTTTGCAGGTGAGCGCAAGATCGACAAGCCGGGGCAGGCGATCGCCGACGATGTCGCGCTGGAGGTGCGCGGGCGCGATCATCCCTGGGTGTCGCGCGGCGGGATCAAGCTCGCGCACGGGCTGGATAAGACCGGCTGGGACGTGACCGGCATGGTCGCGATCGACGTCGGCTCGTCGACCGGCGGTTTCACCGACGTTTTGCTCCAGCGCGGCGCGGCCCGCGTGTACGCGGTCGACAGCGGCACCAACCAGCTCGCGTGGAAACTGCGGCAGGACGACCGCGTCGTCGTGCTCGAACAGACCAGCGCGCGCATCCTGACCGAAGCGCACATCCCCGAGCCGGTCGATATCATCGTGTGCGACGCGAGTTTCATCGGGCTCGCCAAGGTGCTCGAATGCCCGATTACCTTCGCCAAGCCGACCGCCCGCCTGCTCGCATTGATCAAGCCGCAATTCGAGGCCGGGCGCAGCGAAGTGGGGAAGGGCGGGGTGGTGCGCGATCCCGCAATCCACTCGCGGGTCTGCGGCGAAGTGTCGGACTGGATCGTCGCGCAGGGCTGGCGCGTCGATACGCTGGTCGAAAGCCCGATCACCGGGCCGGAGGGTAATATCGAATTCCTGATTGCCGCAACGCGGGACAATGCGCCTGCGACGTCATGAAAATTTACCGAACATCGCGCGCGTGCAGCCTCTATAGTGCCGCACGGATTCACCGGAAGGGGCATCGGCTTTGCGCGAAGTAGCATCGAAGCAGCAATTGCAATGGGCGTTCCTGCGTTGGGCGGTGGTGACTGTGCCGTTCGTTGTGCTGTGCGGGTTCACCGCGGCGCGCCTCGCGCCGTCGGGGTCGGACAATCTATGGTACGCCGCGATCATCAAGCCGAGCGTGACGCCCCCCGACTGGCTGTTCCCCGTTGCCTGGACGCTGATCTACATCCTGCTTGGCCTGTCGCTGGCGGTGATCCTGCACGCGCGCGGGTCGCGCTTTCGGGGGCAGCGATCGCGCTGTTCCTGGTGCAACTGGCGGTCAACCTTACCTGGTCGCCGGTCTTTTTCGGAATGCACCAGGTAACCGTGGCGCTCGGCATCGTGGTGGCGATGTTCGCGCTGACGCTTGCGATGACCTTCCTCTTCGCGCGAATCCGCAAGGGCGCGGCTTTGATGCTAGTGCCGTATCTCGCCTGGTTGCTCTTTGCCGGGTACCTCAACTATCAGATCATGGTGCTCAACCCCGGCGCGGAGACCCTTGCGCCGTCTTCCGCCAACGCCCAAATCATCAAGCTCTGAACTCGACTGGAATTATCGCCATGCAAGCCGACAACAAGATTTTCGACGATCTCGTGAAATTCATGAACGGCGCGGCCGGAACGCTCGCCGGCGTGGGTCGCGAGGCTGAGGCTGGTGCCCGCGCGCGCGCGAAGGAATGGATCGGCGGGCTCGATTTCGTCAGCCGTGAAGAATTCGACGCGGTCAAGGCAATGGCAGCGGCGGCGCGGGACGATGCCGATGCGCTGCGCGCCAGGCTCGACGCGCTCGAAGCAAAGAGCGCAGGCTGACCGCGCCCTTGTCCACAGGTTTTTCTGCGGGGCCGGGCATCCGGTCCTTGCCTGCGTGCCGTGTTCGCGCCACGATTTGGCGCGATACGGTGCGTGGAGGCACGTTGTGATGCTCGACGAAGCCGATTTCGACCGCGAAGATGCCGCGCCGATCGACATGCTCGAAAGCTATTTTGCGGCGCATGGCTGGGATCATGAGCGGCAGGACGATGAGGTCGTCGCCAAGGTCAAGGGAAGCTGGACGCAATATGAGCTCCGCGCGCTGTGGCGTGAGGAAGACAGCGTCATCCAGTTCCTCGCTTTCCCCGACATTCGCGTCAGCGACGATCGGCGGGTCGCCATCTATGAAGCGATCGGGCTGATCAACGAGCAACTCTGGGTCGGCCACTTCGAACTGTGGTCGTCGAGCGGGATCGTGCTCTATCGCCATGCTGCGATGATCGATGGCGACGGCGGCACCATGTCGCTGGGCGCGGCCGAATTGCTGGTCGAAAGCGCGATCGACGAATGCGAGCGCTTCTACCCCGTGTTCCAGTTCGTTTTGTGGGGCGGCAAGACGCCTAAGGAAGCGCTCGCCGCAGCGATGACCGAGACGCAGGGCGAGGCGTGACGGACGCGCCGATGCGCATTGCGCGCGTCTGGATGATCGGCTGCGGCAATATGGGCGGCGCGATGCTGCGCCAGTGGATCGCGAGCGGGACGCTGAGCGGCGATGCGGTCGATATCGTCAATCGCGCTGACCGCGTGCTGCCGCCCGGCGTGCGGCAGGCGCGCGATCTGCCTACAGGTCCGCTGCCCGATGCCGTCATTCTGGCGATGAAGCCGCAGCAACTGGACGACATCGCCGCGCGCTTCGCCGATCGCCTGGCCGATGTGCCGGTGCTGATCTCGATCCTCGCTGGCGTTGAGGAGGACGCGCTCGCGCGCCGGTTCGGCGCTGGTGCAATCGTCCGGGCGATGCCTAATCTGCCGGTCGGTATTGGCAAAGGTGTGGTCGCGCTCGACAGCAGCAGCGCATCGCCCGCCGTGCGCGATGCGGTCGCTGCGCTGATGGCCCCGCTCGGGTTGGTCGAATGGGTCGCCCCGGCGCTGTTCGATGCAGTGACGGCGCTTGCCGGCAGTGGGCCGGCGTTTCTCTATCGTTTCATCGATGCGCTGGCCGCTGCCGGCGTTGCGCAAGGATTGCCCGCCGATCAGGCGCAGCGCCTCGCGCTCGCGACGGCCGAGGGGGCTGGGCTGCTGGCGGCTGCGGCCGATGTCGGCCCGGGCGAACTCGCCGACCGCGTCGCCAGCCCTGGTGGATCGACGCGCAAGGGGCTGGATGTGCTGGACGCGGGCGGTGCGCTCGCGGCGCTGCTGACGGAGACGATTGCCGCCTCCACCCGCCGCAATGCGGAGATGGCCGCGGCGGCGCGGGAGTGAAGTAGGGGGGGCTCTGTTCCCAGCCCCGTTCGTCCTGAGTAGCGATTGAGCGAAGTCGAAAGCGCGTATCGAAGGATGGGCCACTAACCCTGTCCTTCGATACGCGTCTTTGACACGCTCAATCGCTACTCAGGACGAACGGCTGGGTAGGAGGTAGGATCAGGCGCTAAGCCTCAGTCCCGCAAACCCGACAGCCGTGCCAGATCGGCCTCGCCGATCATCCCCTCCAGCACCGACCAGAAGCCGCTGACGGCGTTCTGCCCCGCGCGGGCATAAGCGTTGGCCCAATGCTGCCGCACGGTTTCGAACAGCTCAACTTCCAGTTCGACGCCCGCCGACGACAGGCGCAGCAGGCGCTGCCGCCGATCGCGCTCGCCGATCCGGGTTTCGACCAGATCGCGATCGACCAGTTCGTTGAGCACGCGGCCGAGCGATTGCTTGGTGATGCCGAGCAGCCCGAGCAGCGCGCTGACCGTCAGATCCGGGTGCCGGGCGATGAAATACATCGCGCGGTGGTGCGCGCGGCCCAGGCCCATTTCCGCCAACCGGGTCTCGGTCGACCGCGCAAGCGTGCTTTGCGCGAAATACATCAACTCCATGCCGCGCCGGATTTCGGTTTCGCGGAGGAAGAGCGGTGAGGCGGAGGCGATTGCTGTTGCCATTGTTGACCGCGTTTGACGCCTCCCGTACACCCCTTCAACCCCAAAATTTGTAACAGATTGTCGCACATGCTGAACGTGTCCCGCGCTACCGACTCCGGCCCCGCCGCCCGCCACGGCTCGGTCTTCGCCGTGGAGCAGACGGCGACGCCGGTGGCGGTGAACGAACGGGCCGCGCTGCTCGCCAATCCCGGCTTCGGGCGCGTCTTTACCGATCACATGGCAACGATCCGCTACAGCGAGGCAAAGGGCTGGCACGACGCCAAGATCGTCGCGCGCGCGCCGTTCCAGATGGATGGCGCATCGGCGGTACTGCATTACGCGCAGGAGATTTTCGAAGGGCTGAAAGCCTATCGCCTGCCCGACGGGGGTGCCGCGCTGTTCCGGCCGGAGGCGAACGCCGCACGGTTCCGCAAGTCGGCGGAGCGCATGGCGATGGTGCCGCTGCCCGGCGAACTGTTTGTCGAATCGGTCCGCGCGATCGTGCGGCAGGAGGCCGACTGGATCCCTGACATCGACGGCGGCGCGCTGTACCTGCGCCCGTTCATGATCGCGAGCGAGGTGTTCCTCGGCGTCAAACCGTCGACTGAATATCTCTACGCCGTCATCGCATCCTCGGTCGGGGCCTATTTCAAGGGCGATGCGCCTGCGGTCACGCTGTGGGTATCGCAGGAATACACCCGCGCCGCGCCCGGCGGCACGGGTGCCGCAAAGTGCGGCGGCAATTACGCCTCCAGTCTGATCGCGCAGGCCGAGGCGACGCGGCAGGGCTGCGACCAGGTGCTGTTCCTCGACGCGGTCGAGCGCCGCTGGATCGAGGAACTGGGCGGCATGAACATCTTCTTCGTGTTCGACGACGGCAGCATCGCCACGCCGCCGCTGACCGGCACGATCCTGCCCGGCATCACGCGTGATT
Source organism: Sphingomonas sp. MMS24-J45 (assembly GCF_044881195.1). Lineage (GTDB taxonomy): Bacteria > Pseudomonadota > Alphaproteobacteria > Sphingomonadales > Sphingomonadaceae > Sphingomonas. The sequence continues at coordinate 3,008,655 of NZ_CP173255.1, forward strand.
CGCTGCTCACGCTCGCCCGCGACATGGGGCTTACCGTGCGCGAGGAACCCTATGCCATCGACCAGTGCCGCGCCGATGCGGAAAGCGGCCGGCTGCTCGAAGCGTTCGCCTGTGGCACCGCCGCCGTCGTAACGCCGATCGGCACGATGAAGATGAAAGGCGGCGACTTCCGGATCGGTAGCGGCGGCCCCGGCCAGACCACTGGACGCCTGCGACAGGCCCTGATCGACATTCAGCGCGGCCACGCACCGGACACGCACGGCTGGCTCGACCGCGTAATCTGACGCTGTCCACGGGGGAAGTTGCGGAAAAGCGCCATTCCCCCTTTTCAACCACGCGCGAGCACCCTAAAGCCCGCGCTCCCGGTCTCGCCGGGATGTTGGGGCGTCGCCAAGTGGTAAGGCAGCGGCTTTTGATGCCGCCATTCGCAGGTTCGAACCCTGCCGCCCCAGCCAAGCACATTGGGATTCTCAGCCGATGTTGCTCTAAGTAATTGAAATCGCTGACCAACGTAATTGGTCAGCCGATAGGCGCCATCCTGATTGTGCATCAGGTTGTGCCAACGCGCTGTCCGGAAAGGTCAGTGCGTGGATTGCCTCCAACATGTCTCTCGGCATGGCCACATTTTCTGGTGGCGGCGCATGCACCGTTTGTTCAATGAATCTGTGGTCGATGTCCGGCTGTCGCTAAAGACGGGCAATCGGACCGAGGCGCGGAACCGGGGTGCGGCGCTTACCGCATCCACGAAGCGGGTGGTAGAAATGCTGAACGAGCGCGCGAGAGCAGGAGACCAACATCTTCTGAAGACCTCGAAGCGACGAGCGGCCCATCCCTTCAAAGATCGGCATGGGTGCTCCGACCCAACAGTTTATATTCGCGCCGATTTGAGCGCGCCCAAAATCGGTCAACCGTTTAGTTCTGGCTGACGGCTGGAAAGAAGGCGCCAACCGTCAAACCGCTTTCGCTCATGATCCGATACACGGCAAGCTTGATCGTGGGTAGCGGTTGGCGGTGGGGTTATACCGAGCTTCTACATAAGCGGCGGATTCAACGCATACCGCGCGGTGGGGTTTACCGCGCGGCAAATCCTGGATCAGAAGTTGAAGCGAAGGCCGCCGTTGATCGTGTAGCTCTTGATCCCCGACCCATCGTTCACATTGCCGACGACGAATGCGGAGACCCGGCCGCCATTGGCGCTGCCCATCACGCCGACCGAGTAGCGCATCGCGTCCTTCCACGTGTTCGTGTCGAGCACGAAGGTCGTCACCGGCGCGCCAAAGGTGAAGGAGGAACTGTCGCCGCGCGACCAATTCTCCATCCGGGCGACGCTGGCAAAGGGTTCGAGCTTCACGCCGGTTTCGCTACCGCCGCGATACGATACGCGAAGCCCCGCCTGGCCGATCTTGGTCTTGTCCCCGCCGGGCGTGTACGCCGACAAAGCGTCGATGGTGATCGGATCGATCTTGCTGTCGGCATAATTGAAGCTGGCGAAGGGCGTAGCCGCCAACCCAGTCTTGCCGCCCACGCGATACGACGCGCGGAACGAATAGGCCATCGCGCTGCCGTCGAGCTTCTGCGTACCCGCGGTGCCAAAGAGTGACGGGAGCGCCAGCGTGTAATGCCGCCATTCCTTGCGCACCGTTCCCTCGACCGAAAACGCCCCGTTGCCGAGCGTCAGATACCCGCCGAGGAACGGCGTCTCGACCTTGATCCGCTCGCTGCCCGAGACCGGGGTCGCGCCGTCATACCAGCCGCCCATCACCCCGACATTGAGGTTCAGACCCTTTCCACCCAAGTTCAGGAAAGCGAGGTCGCCGCCGATCTGCGCTGCCTGATGCTCGAAACGGACGACCGGTGACCCGGTGTAGGTGACGCCGCCGCCCGAGAGGGTCGAGGCGATCGTCTGCTTGGTATGGCCCGTGCCGACCCGCATCCACATGCTGAGCCGCACCGTACCCGCCGGCGCGTCGGTCCGGTTCGTGACGAACGGGCTGATCGGATCGTCGAGCAACGCCGAGGCAGCTTCCGACATATAGCTCAGATAGCCGAGCGACGTGGCGACCGGGTTGATCGCCTGCAACACACCGAATTGCGACGCGTTCGACGGATTCTGCGCAAAGCTTTCCAGAACGAAACCGGTCGTCGGGAAAACCGTGTTCGATGTGAAGGTCGTGCTCGCCGCACCGCCCGTCACGGTGACGATCGGCACGAAGCCACCGGGAACGAAGTTGACCCCGCCAAGCCGGTTCAGCGTCACGGTGGTGGTGCCCGACGCGGTGCCGCCGATCACCAGCCGGTCGGCGCTGTTCGTCGCCGTGCTGTAATCGGCGAAGAACCGCCCCCCGCTGCCGGTGTAATTGCCCACAACCGTGACGACATTGGTGGTGAGGTTGTTCTGCGCGTTGATGATCCCGCTGTTGGTCATCGCGCCGTTGGTGGTGAACGTCCCGGCGCCGTTGAACGCAATTCGCCCCGAGTTGATCGTGTTGCCAAGCAGACCGAAGGTCGCAGCGGGGGCCAGATTGATCGTGCCGGCGTTGTTCAAATTGCCGGAAAATACGGACGATCCGGTCAGGTTTGCCGAGCCCGTCGCAGCATTGGTGAAGGTCGACGTGGCAACGGTAGCCCCGCTGACATTGACCGCCCCGTTCAGCGTGCCGGCATTGGACAGCGTGAAGGCGCCGGAGTTGAAGCTGCCCACCACGGCGTTGGTGCCGCCGCTGATCGTGCCGGTGTTGTTGATCGCGCCGGTGCCATTGCCCGTCGCCACCAATTGCACGCCCGTGATCGTCCCGGTGATCAGGCCGGCATTGTTGACCGCCAGCGCACCGGTCGTGGTGTTCATGGCGACGCCGAGATCCGGGTCGATCTTGCCGGTGGCCGCCACGTTGAGCGTGATGTTGCCCGCCGTTGAGGATGCGCGGACACCGGCATTGCCAGCGCCGGTTGCGATGACCTCACCCGCCACGTTGATCGTCGTCGCGCCGGTCGAAATGCCGCTATCGGTGCGGATCCCGAAGCCGTTGGTTCCGGTGATCACCGAGGCGGCATTCTGGTTGATGGTGATCGTCCCAGCGCCCGCCCCCTGCAACTGGGCATAGACGCCGGTCCCGTTCGAGGCGGATACCCGCGCGTTGGCGTTGATCACGACGCTGCCGGACCCCACGGCGTTGCCAACGATCCCCAGATTGCCCCCTGTGACGGCAGCATTGGTCGTGATCGTGGCAAGCCCATTGGTCGACTGGGCCTGAACGCCAACGCCTTTGGCGATAACCGTGCCGCCGGTCGTGATGGTGACGACCCCGGCACCGCCCGCCACGCCGCGAACGCCATCGCCGCCGGTGCTGGTCACAGAGCCGGTCGGCGCGATCGTCACATTGCCGCTGCCGCTCGCGCCGGAGATGCCGAGCCCACTCGTGCCAACGACCGGGCCAGCGCCAGAAATCGTTACGGTGCTGCCGGTCGAGCTCGCGAAAACGCCATTGACCGATCCCGTTACCGCGCCCGCAATCTGCACGTCGATCGCCCCTGCGCCGGAAATGGCGCGGATCCCGTCACCGGCAGTACCGGTCGCGGACCCGCTGGTTGCAGCGACCTTGATCGCACCGGCTCCGGATGTTGCATTGACGCCGTCGGTACCGCTCACGCTGCCCGCTAGCGTGACGGTGGCGAGACCGTTCGACAATCCACTGTTGGTCAGGACTCCGGCACCGCCCGTCGCGGTGATCGTCTTGCCCGCACTAACGGTTACGTCGATCGTCCCGGCACCTGCCACAGGGTTGCTGTTCACGGCGATCACGCCGGACCCGGCGGTGGCCGTCACGTTCCCGCCGACCGTGACGGATACGGTGCCGATGCCGTTGTTCTGCGCAAGTATCCCGTTGGTGCCCGAAATGGCCCCGCTGGTCGTCACCGCTACATTGCCCGCGCCACCGGCCTTGGTCTGCTGCGCGATGATCGCGGTAGCACCTGTCGAGCTGACGTTGCCCGTAGTCACCGAGACGTTGCCGCCGGTCGACAGTGCGAAGATGCCGTTGCCGCTGGTCGCGCTGACCGGGCCGACCGTCTTTACCGTCGTGTTGCCTGAACCGAAATTCTCGGCATCCACGCCAAATCGTGCGATAATCGCCCCGTTCGCGGTGACATCGACATTGCCGGTGGCACCGGTATTGAACAGCGCAGCCACCGTCCCGGCGTTGCCCGCCTGCACATTGCCGTTCGTCACCGCGGTCACATTGCCGGTCAGCGACTGGCTCTGCACGTCGATGCCGTTCTTGCCTGCGGTCAGTGCGCTCACCGCGCCGGTCGTGACGCTGACGTTTCCGCCGAGCGCGGTATCGCGAACGACGATGCCATTGCCACCCGTCGAGCTGCTTGCGCCCGAGAGGGTGACGGTCGTGGTACCTGCGCCATTATTGAGGATGTTGGCCGCGTCGCCGCTACCCCCGACAAACCCGGTGCCGGTCACGCCGATATTGCCCGCGCCGATCAGGCTCAGGCCGAGCGTCCCGCCGGTCACCGTGTTCGCGGCGTTGACGCTCACTGCGCCGTTGCCTGTCACCTTGATCCCCTCGGCCGACGTGCCTGTGACGGGACCGGCTGCGGTGATGCCGATCGCACCGCTGCCTGCGTTCAACGCCACGATCCCGGTCGTGCCCGAGACAGTGCCCGCACTGATCGTGATCGCGCCCGCCGCGCCCGCCTTGGTCTGCTGCGCGATGATCGCGGTGTTGCCGGTCGAGCTGACGTTGCCGGCCGTCACCGCGACGTTGCCGCCGGTGGCGAGCGCGAAGATGCCGTTGCCGCTGGTCGCGGTGACCGGGCCGACCGTCTTCACGCTGGTCGAGCCCGCGCCGAAGTTCTCGGCATCGACCCCGAACCGCGCATCGATCGAGCCGTTGGCGGTGACATCGACGTTCCCGGTCGCGGCAGCGTTGAGGATCGCCCCGACCATCCCGGCATTGCCCGCCTGCACATTGCCGTTCGCCACCTCGGTGACGTTGCCGGTCAGCGACTGGCTCTGCACGTCGATCGCGTTCCGGCCCGCGGTCAGTGCGGTGACCGCGCCGGTGGTCACGCTGACGTTCCCGCCCGCCGCCGTGTCGCGGATGATGAACCCGTTGCCGCCGGTCGAGCTGCTCGCGCCCGAGATGTTGACGATCGTGGTGCCCGACCCGTTGTTGAGGATGTTGGCCGCATCACCCGTGCCGCCGACGAACCCGCCGGTGCCGGTGACCAGGATGTTGCCAGCACCACCGGTCCCGCCGATCAGCGAGAGTCCGCGCGTTGCGCCGGTCACGGTGCCAGCGACGCTGACGCTCACCGCATCGCGACCGGTCACCAGAATGCCCTCGGCGCTGGTACCGGTCACCGTGCCGGTGGTGGTGATGCCGATCGCACCGCTGCCTGCGTTCAACGCGACGATCCCGGTCGTGCCCGAGACGGTGCCCGCACTGATCGTGATCGCGCCGGTGCCGACCGCCTTGGTCTGCTGTGCGATGATCGCGGTGTTGCCGGTCGAGCTGACGTTGCCGGCCGTCACCGCGACGTTGCCGCCGGTGGCGAGCGCGAAGATGCCGTTGCCGCTGGTGGCGGTGACCGGGCCGACCGTCTTCACGCTGGTCGAGCCCGCGCCGAAGTTCTCGGCATCGACCCCGAACCGCGCATCGATCGAGCCGTTGGCGGTGACGTCGACGTTACCGGTCGCTGCGGCATTGAGGATCGCCCCGACCATCCCGGCATTGCCCGCCTGGATATTGCCGTTCGCCACCTCGGTCACATTGCCGGTCAGCGACTGGCTCTGCACGTCGATCGCGTTCCGGCCCGCGGTCAGTGCGGTGACCGCGCCGGTGGTCACGCTGACGTTCCCGCCCGCCGCCGTATCGCGGATGATAAACCCGTTGCCGCCGGTCGAGCTGCTCGCGCCCGAGATGTTGACGATCGTGGTGCCCGACCCGTTGTTGAGGATGTTGGCCGCATCACCCGTGCCGCCGACGAACCCGCCGGTGCCGGTGACCAGGATGTTGCCAGCACCACCGGTCCCGCCGATCAGCGAGAGTCCGCGCGTTGCGCCGGTCACGGTGCCAGCGACGCTGACGCTCACCGCATCGCGACCGGTCACCAGAATGCCCTCGGCGCTGGTACCGGTCACCGTGCCGGTGGTGGTGATGCCGATCGCACCGCTGCCTGCGTTCAACGCGACGATCCCGGTCGTGCCCGAGACGGTGCCCGCACTGATCGTGATCGCGCCGGTGCCGACCGCCTTGGTCTGCTGTGCGATGATCGCGGTGTTGCCGGTCGAGCTGACGTTGCCGGCTGTCACCGCGACGTTGCCGCCGGTGGCGAGCGCGAAGATGCCGTTGCCGCTGGTCGCGGTGACCGGGCCGACCGTCTTCACGCTGGTCGAGCCCGCGCCGAAGTTCTCGGCATCGACCCCGAACCGCGCATCGATCGAGCCGTTGGCGGTGACATCGACGTTCCCGGTCGCGGCGGCATTGAGGATCGCCCCGACCATCCCGGCATTGCCCGCCTGGATGTTGCCGTTCGCCACCTCGATGACGTTGCCGGTCAGCGACTGGCTCTGCACGTCGATCGCGTTCTTGCCAGCGCTGAGTGCGGTGACCGCACCGGTGGTCACGCTGACGTTCCCGCCCGCCGCCGTATCGCGGATGATAAACCCGTTGCCGCCGGTCGAGCTGCTCGCGCCCGAGATGTTGACGATCGTGGTGCCCGACCCGTTGTTGAGGATGTTGGCCGCATCACCCGTGCCGCCGACGAACCCGCCGGTGCCGGTGACCAGGATGTTGCCAGCACCACCGGTCCCGCCGATCAGCGAGAGTCCGCGCGTTGCGCCGGTCACGGTGCCAGCGACGCTGACGCTCACCGCATCGCGACCGGTCACCAGAATGCCCTCGGCGCTGGTACCGGTCACCGTGCCGGTGGTGGTGATGCCGATCGCACCGCTGCCTGCGTTCAACGCGACGATCCCGGTCGTGCCCGAGACGGTGCCCGCACTGATCGTGATCGCGCCGGTGCCGACCGCCTTGGTCTGCTGTGCGATGATCGCGGTGTTGCCGGTCGAGCTGACGTTGCCGGCCGTCACCGCGACGTTGCCGCCGGTGGCGAGCGCGAAGATGCCGTTGCCGCTGGTCGCGGTGACCGGGCCGACCGTCTTCACGCTGGTCGAGCCCGCGCCGAAGTTCTCGGCATCGACCCCGAACCGCGCATCGATCGAGCCGTTGGCGGTGACATCGACGTTGCCGGTTGCAGCGGCGTTGAGGATCGCCCCGACCATCCCGGCATTGCCCGCCTGGATATTGCCGTTCGCCACCTCGGTCACATTGCCGGTCAGCGACTGGCTCTGCACGTCGATCGCGTTCCGGCCCGCGGTCAGTGCGGTGACCGCGCCGGTGGTCACGCTGACGTTCCCGCCCGCCGCCGTATCGCGGATGATAAACCCGTTGCCGCCGGTCGAGCTGCTCGCGCCCGAGATGTTGACGATCGTGGTGCCCGACCCGTTGTTGAGGATGTTGGCCGCATCACCCGTGCCGCCGACGAACCCGCCGGTGCCGGTGACCAGGATGTTGCCCGCCCCACCGGTCCCGCCGATCAGGCTCAGCCCGCGCGTTGCGCCGGTGACCGTGCCAGCGACGCTGACGCTCACCGCATCGCGACCGGTCACCAGCATGCCCTCGGCGCTGGTGCCGGTGACCGCGCCGGTGGTGGTGATGCCGATCGCACCGCTGCCTGCGTTCAACGCCACGATCCCGGTCGTGCCCGAGACGGTGCCCGCACTGATCGTGATCGCGCCGGTGCCGACCGCCTTGGTCTGCTGTGCGATGATCGCGGTGTTGCCGGTCGAGCTGACGTTGCCGGCTGTCACCGCGACGTTCCCGCCGGTGGCGAGCGCGAAGATGCCGTTGCCGCTGGTCGCGGTGACCGGGCCGACCGTCTTCACGCTGGTCGAGCCCGCGCCGAAGTTCTCGGCATCGACCCCGAACCGCGCATCGATCGATCCGTTGGCGGTGACATCGACGTTCCCGGTCGCGGCGGCATTGAGGATCGCCCCGACCATCCCGGCATTGCCCGCCTGGACGTTGCCGTTCACCACCTCGGTCACATTGCCGGTCAGCGACTGGCTCTGCACGTCGATCGCGTTCCGGCCTGCGGTCAGTGCGGTGACCGCACCGGTGGTGACGCTGACCCCGGTGCCTGCCGCCGTGTCGCGGATGATGAACCCGTTGCCGCCCGCCGAGCTGCTCGCGCCCGAGATATTGACGATCGTCGTGCCCGACCCGTTGTTGAGGATGTTGGCCGCATCGCCGGTCCCGCCGACGAACCCGCCGGTGCCGGTGACCAGGATGTTGCCAGCCCCGCCCGTGCCGCCGATCAAGCTCAGCCCGCGCGTCGCGCCGGTCACGGTGCCAGCGACGCTGACGCTGACCGCATCCCGACCGGTCACCAGCATGCCCTCGGCGCTGGTGCCGGTGACCGTGCCGGTGGTGGTGATGCCGATCGCACCGCTGCCTGCGTTCAACGCCACGATCCCGGTCGTGCCCGAGACCGTGCCCGCGCTGATCGTGATCGCGCCCGCTGCGCCCGCCTTGGTCTGCTGTGCGATGATCGCGGTGTTGCCGCTCGAGCTGACGTTGCCGGCCGTCACCGCGACGTTGCCGCCGGTGGCGAGCGCGAAGATGCCGTTGCCGCTGGTCGCGCTGACCGGGCCGACCGTCTTTACGCTGGTCGAGCCCGCGCCGAAGTTCTCGGCATCGACCCCGAACCGCGCATCGATCGAGCCGTTGGCGGTGACATCGACGTTGCCGGTTGCAGCGGCGTTGAGGATCGCCCCGACCATCCCGGCATTGCCCGCCTGGATATTGCCGTTCGCCACCTCGATGACGTTGCCGGTCAGCGACTGGCTCTGCACGTCGATCGCGTTCCGGCCAGCGGTGAGCGCGGTGACCGCGCCGGTGGTCACGCTGATCCCGGTCCCCGCCGCCGTATCGCGGATGATGAACCCGTTGCCGCCGGTCGAGCTGCTCGCGCCCGAGATATTGACGATCGTCGTGCCCGACCCGTTGTTGAGGATGTTGGCCGCATCGCCCGTCCCGCCGACGAACCCGCCGGTGCCGGTGACCAGGATGTTGCCAGCACCACCGGTCCCGCCGATCAAGCTTAGCCCGCGCGTTGCGCCGGTGACCGTGCCCGCGACGCTGACGCTCACCGCATCGCGACCGGTCACCAACATGCCCTCGGCGCTGGTGCCGGTGACCGCGCCGGTGGTGGTGATGCCGATCGCACCGCTGCCTGCGTTCAACGCCACGATCCCGGTCGTGCCCGAGACCGTGCCCGCACTGATCGTGATCGCGCCGGTGCCGACCGCCTTGGTCTGCTGCGCGATGATCGCGGTGTTGCCGGTCGAGCTGACGTTGCCGGCTGTCACCGCGACGTTCCCGCCGGTGGCGAGCGCGAAGATGCCGTTGCCGCTGGTCGCGGTGACCGGGCCGACCGTCTTCACGCTGGTCGAGCCCGCGCCGAAGTTCTCGGCATCGACCCCGAACCGCGCATCGATCGAGCCGTTGGCGGTGACATCGACGTTGCCGGTCGCGGCGGCATTGAGGATCGCCCCGACCATCCCGGCATTGCCCGCCTGGATGTTGCCGTTCGCCACCTCGGTCACATTGCCGGTCAGCGACTGGCTCTGCACGTCGATCGCGTTCCGGCCCGCGGTCAGTGCGGTGACCGCGCCGGTGGTCACGCTGACCCCGGTGCTGGTGGCGACGTCGCGCACCACCACACCTTGCCCCCCGGCGGCGAAGATGTTGCCTGCGGTGATGTTGATCGACCCAACCCCGCCCGTGAGCTGCGCGGCGAATGCGTTGGCGATCGCGTTGTTGACGATATCGCCACCGGTATAGACGATCGGTCCGCCGACCGCACTCAGGGCCAGCGCTGCGCTTCCGCCCGCACTGGGGATATTTCCGGCATCGACGCTGATCGTACCATTATTGATGACCGTGATCCCGCCGCTACCGGCGTTGGACACCGCGAGACCGTTTCCGCTGACGGTCGCGCCCGGATCTACCGTCACAACCACAGGCACGGGCAAATTGGCGTTATAGTTCCGGTCGTTGGGCGTATTTGTCGGGAAGGTGGTGTCGGTCGTCGTGGTGTCCGAACACGTGACGGTGGTGCCGCCGACAACACATTGCGCCCAAGCATTGGCCGGGGCGAGGAAAAAGACGCCAGCGACGGTGGCGGCGGCGACCTTGGATTGCAGGGTCAGCCGACTCACGTGCGACTGCAGGTCACGACGAATCGCCGTCTTGGTCTTCCGAATCGAACCCGTTTTGCCAAGGTTGTCGGAAGAGTTCTGAGCACGATTCATTTTATTTCCCCTATAGTTAGAAACTATACGGGGGTGGTTCAAAAAGAATTGAGACTCGCCCACCCCTCTGATCGATCCCTGCGCCCATGTAACTTGGTTCAATTCGTGAGTATACGTACTTTACCGAGGTTATATTACCGGGCAGCACGCTTTCGGTCGCCAGCGCTGAAGGGGAAGGGGCAGGCTGGGTAAGCCCTCATCAAGCAACCGGACCAATACCATTCACTTGGGCTAGCTGTGATGCGCCGCCCTTATCAATGAATTCTCGGGTTGCCGACTGTACCAATGCATTGCAGCAATGCGCTGTGCAGGTGTCGCCTGCATGTCAGTGATATAAATCACTTTGCGGCTGTGGGAATTGGCTGGGAACCCTGCCGCCCCAGCCAAGCCTCATCGCGCGTCGCTGTTACAAGCCGACCGTAAATCCAAGCCGGACATTGCGCGGGCGAAGCGGCGTCGTTTGCTGCCGGGTCGCCAGGATGGTTGGGTTCCCGAGCGCGAAGCGATTGGCGCTCGCATTAGCGAGATTGTCGCCGCTCAGGCTGACGTCGATGTTCCGCCAGTGCCAACCCAATTGTGCGTCGAGCACGGCATATTTGCCCTGGCTCACGTCGAGAAAATCGCCCGTGCCCAGCACCGACCTGCCGACATACCGCCCGGACAGGCCGATGCTGAACTCCGATCCGCCACGGTGCGCCCAGCGATAGGTCAGGCCGGCATTGCCGGAAAAAGCCGGCGTCTCCGGCAAGCGGCGATTTTCGCGGACCGAGGATTGCGCGATCGGCCCATCGACGACGTTGTAACTGTAAAGAAATGCAAAATTGGCGTGGAGCCCGCGCAGCGGCACCCAATCGCCGGTTGCCTCAATCCCGGCGATTTCTGCGTTGCCGATGTTGGCGGTATAGGGCTGACCCCGGCGATTGTAGAGATCGGCCTGAATATCGCGCCAGCGTGCATAGGAAAGCGCGGCGCTCAGTTCGAGCCCGGTCTCGCCGCTGCGTTGCTTGCGCAAGCCCACTTCTCCGACGAGGATCGAGTCCGAGCGAAAATCCGCCACCCGACCGATGCCCGCCGCAACCGCCAGGCCACCGGTGCGATAACCCGACTGGAAGCGCGCGAACAGCGCGGTGCGCTTCGCGATCAGCCACGAAAGCGCCAGAGTCGGGTCGACGCGGCGGGTCGCGCGGCCGCGGATGAAACTGTCGTTGCGTGGGCGTGAAGAGGGCTCGCCATCGGTGCGCGCCGCCGTCACGCGCGCACCGACCGTGACCGACAGGCGATCGGTCGCTGGCAACGTCGCCTCACCGAACGCCGACAGGCTGTCGGTCATATTGGTCACGCCTATGATGTCGAGCGGCTGATTGGGCGGGCCGAAGGTGCGGGCCTGGATATCGCGGTTGTGGAGAAACGCGACGCCCAGCAGCCAGCTGACCTTGCCCGGTACCGCGCGGGACAGGCGCGTCTCCTGCACGAAAAGCGAGGCCGATTGCGCATTTGTATAAACTGTCGGCCCGGTGCTGCCGATCGCGCGGGTCGCGTCGAACACGTCGGCGGTCTGCAGATCGACATAGCCACTGGCGGAAATCAGCTCCAGCCCGCTGTCCCAATGCTTGCGCACGACGCCGCGCAGCAGGGTCAGGTCGCTGCTGTACGGCTGGGCAAGACGTGCGCGCCGATCGAGCGCCGCTACGATGCGCTCTGCATATTGGGCATCGGCGGCGGTGATGTGCTGCTGCACTGCGCCCAGTTCGACGCTCCAGCCGTCGCCGGGGTCGATCGCCAGGGTCGCCCGGCCGCCCAAGGTGTCGGTCCGGTTCACGTTGGAAAGCCTGCGCAGGCGGTCTCCGATGAAGCCGCCATCGCGGTCGCGATATCCGATCAGGCGCAACCCGACCCGGTCGCGCAGCACCGGCAGGTTCGCCATGCCGGCCACGTCGAACCCGGCCGCGCCGCCCTGTGTCGCGGTTACGCCGCTGCTAACGGAGGCGCCGACGCGCGACAGGTCGACCGGATTGGGCGTCAATCGGATGATCCCGCCGATCGCGCCCGATCCGTACAGCGTTCCCTGCGGTCCTTCGAGCACTTCGACGCGCTTCATGTCGTACAGGTTCAGGCTCGGCTCGGGCCCGGAGAAGCCCAGCGGCACCTCATCGAAATACAGGCTTGCGGTCGATTGGGTCGCGCCGTTGAAGCTGCTGTCGGCGATGCCACGAATGAAGATCTTGTTGCGGCCGGTGCCCAGCTCGGTGTTCTGCAGGACTGGCGTCCCGCGGGCGACGTCATCGATGGTGAGCGGTCGCGTGGTGAGCCCGCCGGGTGCAAAGCCACCGATCATGATCGCGCTGCCAGGAAAGCGCAGCAGCGTGGAGCGTTGCTTGCTGGCGGTGACGATGATGTCTCCGCCTGGCGTCGGCGGCGGGGCGGGGCGTGCAACGATGCGCCGCGCGAACGGCGTGCGGGGCATCCGCTCGATCCGGTAGCTATGCGCGTCGATCGCCACCCCGCGGAAGCCAGTGCCCTTCAGGAGGCGCCGCAACGCCTCGCGCGGTGCCATGCGCCCGGTCACGCCGGCCGCGCGGACTCGGCCCAGCCCGGCTTCGGTGCTGACGATATCGAGCCCGCTCTGTCGTGCCAGATCGGTCAGCGCGCGATCGAGCGGTTCCGCCGGGATTGCGATGCGTGGCTCGTCGGCGCGGGCCACGGCGGGGAGGGCGGCGAAGATCAGGAGGGGATACAGGCCCCGGACGAGAACCGGGCCAAGCGCACAGCGTCTATCGTGGCGAGATGACCCACCGATCCCCATCGTGATGCCACTTCGCCCCAACCAACGCCGCAAGGTGCGGCACGTCCTGCTCTGCCTTGCCGGACAGGCGGACCATGCCGGTAAAGGAGCGCTGCGACAAGTCGGAGTCGACAATCAGCGTCACGCCGTCGATGCGCCGGATCGCGGTGCTGACGCGTCCGAAGGGTTCGCCTGAAAAGGACATCGCGCGGTCCCGCCACACGCCCACCTTGGCGACATCGACTCGACCAACCGCAATCTGACCCAGATCCTCGCGCGCGGTGATCGCCGCGCCTGCGTTCAGCGTCACGGCGTCGCGCTTCGGCTGGAACAGGACCGAGCCTTCGGCGACCTGCACTTCGAGCCTGGCACCGTCACGCGCGACATTGAAGACCGTGCCGAGATCTTGCACCGTCAGCTTGCCCGACCGCACCGTAAAGGGGTTCTGCCGGTCGTGGCGGACGTGAAACGTCGCTTCGCCGGCCTCCAATGTAGCGACGCGCGGATTGGAACGATCCAGCAGCAGCCGAGTCGCCCCGTTGAGCTCGATCCGGGTTCCATCGGCGAGCGCGATATCGCGCTGCTCGCCGGGTTTGGTTTCCACCGCATAAGGAGCACCGCCGCCAGTCGATCCTGTCGGCAGCAGCGCCAGCGCAAGGCTGGCCGCTGCCGCGACCGCGACGCCACCGCCCGCCCATGCCCAGATGCGCCGCGATCTTGCGGCCGGTCCCTCCTGCAACCGGGGTTGCTCCGCGACCGGGGTGGTCGCAACCGGGTACAGCTCGGGTTGATCGGCGAGGACAGCCATATCCAGCGCGACCGCGTCGAACGCCTGTGCGTGCGCCGGATCTTCCTCCAGCCACGCGACGAACGCGTGCCAGTCGGTATCGTCCATATCGGCCTGGCGCATATGCCAGTCGATGGCGCGATCGACGATCGTTTCGGCGTCAAGTGCCACGATGCGATTTCCCTTCGCTGGATAGACGATGCCGATCCGCCAATTCCGCCTCGTCGCTGCGCTGGTGCACATAAATCTCTTTGGCGGCACGTCGCAACAGCTTCTCGACTCCGCTGACGGTCATGCCCAATCGCTCCGCAATCTGCTTTTGCGGGATCCCTTCGAGACGGTACAGGCGCAGCGCGGTGCTCATGCGCGGGGGCATCGCGGCAAGCGCGGCTTCGATCCGGGCGAGCCGTTCGCGGCCGAGTAAGGCGCGCTCGATGGTCGGCTGCTCTTCAGCGCTGGGCTGTATGTCGAGCCAAGCCGTGTCGCGCGCGCCGGAACGCGCCGCTGCAATCCTTCGGTCGGCGGCGAGGTTCGCCGCCATCCGGTAGAGATAGGCGGCGGGCTGCGCGATCGGTTGCGCCGCCGCTGCGGACGGTGTCTGATCGAGTTTCAGCCACATGTCCTGCAACGCGTCTTCAGCATCCGCGCGATTGCCGAGCCGCGCGGTGAGGAGACGGAGCAGCACAGGTTGCTCGACCAGAAAAACGGCCTTGAGACCGGCATCGCTCACCGAAGGACAACGTCGTACTGCATCGCCATCGGTAAAGCGCCGAACGTCGGCCGCCGCAACCCCCAGCCACGGCGTGCCCTCATATTCGTCGCGCGAACCCCGGCAGTTATGCCGTGCGCGGCACCCCACATGAGAAATCGATGTCCGCGTAGAACTGGCGTTCGCGAATGCGATCGCTGGTCAAGCGGCGGGCGGCAAGCCGCCGCGCCAGGAAATCGTAGAAGAACCAGTCGCGCGCTGGGCCTGGCGTGGCATGGTACAGGATACGTTCGGTCAGCGTCCAGCGGATCGAATCCCGGTCTCGCTCGCGCGGCGACGGTGAGCACCACAATTTGCCGCCGTGCGCGAGCGGCCCGAGTTTCGCCATGCGGTGCATGATCTCGTGATCCTCGAGGACATAGCCCCAGCGCGCGGCATCGAAGCCCCCGGCACGACGCAGCGCGTCGGTCCGGAACACCTGGCCCGCGCCGCCGGTATGGCATTGGGCGGGCAGCAGCATGGCGGCCCGTGCCATGCGGGCAGACGCGGCGCGATGGTCCTCGATCGTCGCATCGCTCGCGGCGAAATATGCGCCGCCCGCCACGGCTTGCTTTGCTTCAAGCATGGACTCTGCCTGCCGCAGATAATCGGTCGGGTAGATCGTATCGGCATCGCACGTGGCGACAAAGGGCGTGCGGGTGCGCGCAAGCCCGCTCTGCAACGCATTGACCTTGCCTGGCCGCCGGTCGAGCAGAAGCGTGAAGGCAAGACCGAGCCGATCGCAGGCAGCGGTCGCGCAATCGGCGCTGCCATCGGTCGAGGCATTGTCGATCAGAATCAGGTTGAACGGCACGTCCTGTGCAGCGAGGCTCGCGAGCGTTCCATCAAGCAACGTCCGTTCGTTGAAGAACGGGATCAGCACGGTCCAGCGCGGTGCCGGAGGCGACGGTGCATCCGTCTCCCAGGGAGAATCCCAAACCTGAACATCGCCTCTTTCGTACAGCATCCGTTTGCCTCGTGGTGCGCCCTTCAGGGCGATCAGCAATGTGAGGAGCGCGCGCCGGAAAGGCGCTCAGGCCAGGGTTGCTGCCCGGATCGTGGCCTTGTCTCCTCGCTTGTACGACGCCGCCGCTGCGAAGAAACCGGACAAGTTTTTAAGGTTTTGGAACTATTTTCTATCTGGCGCGTGCAAGCGGGCGAGGGGCCGTCGCGGTAGAGACCCTGGCCGGCAGCTGTGCCAGCAACAGCAGGGCGAGTTCAGCCACCAGCGTGAGCAACGCCACACCCGAAATCACGGCGGCAATCTTCTCGTCCGGGCCCAGGAACAAGGCGACGCATCCGGCAAAGGCCAGATCCTTGTTGGGGATGATCGGAAGCCGACACACCACCATCCGCGCGGTCGTCAGCAGCAGTAAGGAACGCAACGGCACCTCCGGCATCGCGAAGTGCCAGGTGAGCGCGACGAGCAGGCTATAGGCAACCGTTCGGAAGCCAAGCGCCGTCATGATCGTCGCAATGCCGGCACTGCGCATCATCTGGCGCCGCCATCCGATCATCACCAAGGGGATCGCGGCAAAGGCGATGGCGAGCAGAACGATTTCGTCGTCGAGCTTGGCACCGGCCAGCGCCTGCAACCGATCGCGCATCACGAACAACAGCGCGAGCGTCGCGACATTGTTCACCAGCGCCGACAGGATCGCCACATCGAAAACCAGCGCAAAGGCCGCGCGCGCATTTCCGATATGGCGTTCGAGCCAGGCGAGGAACAGCGTGTCGCCGGCATAGCCGAACAGCAGGGTGTTCAGCGCCTGTTTGCGCAAAAGCGGCGGCAGCGTTTCGGCGCCGGTTCCGAGCAGCCGGTGCATCATCCAGCACAAGGCAAGCGGCTCGACCAACATGCACGCTGCGAAGGCCGCCCAGAAGCCCAATCCGCTGGTGGCGAGCGAGAGCAGCGGTGCCAGGCCCTGCTGGTGCAACGCCGCAGCGACAAAAGCCAGAGACGCAATCGTCGCGGCAATGCCCAGGATTGCGACAATGGCGGGTTGCAAGCGCCGCAGTTCGCACAGAACGCGCCGATACCAAGTCGTCATGCTGCACCCATCCCCGTCATCTACAGCAATGACGGTGCCGACGGCTCCAACCCGCACAAACTGTTCGGAGATCTTCGTCGGAACTTTTCCGGTGCGGAAATGAAGCGGCCGCGCCGTCTTGATACGACGGGTCACGCGGGGAGGCACCAGGTGTTAAAACGGATTTCGACCGGGCTGGATCGCTGGGCGGTCAGGCGGCGTCAGTTCGACGGCCGGGCAGAGACATTGGATTCGTTGTATGCGCGGCCCGATCCTTGGAAGCTGGGCAGCCGCGAGCACGGACGCTTTGAGGGGACCAACGCCCTGATCGCGCAATATTGCCCAGAGCCAAGCTCGATCCTCGAGGTCGGTTGTGGGGAGGGGTATCAAACCCGCTATTTCAGGGGCATTGCCGATCAGGTCACGGGGATCGACATCTCGGCCATCGCACTGGCGCGGGCGCGGGTCGCGGTTCCCAAAGCGGTGTTTCTGGAGGGCACTTTGCCGGCCTTTTTGCCGATCCTGCGCCATCGGCGTTACGACCTCGTCACCTTGTGCGAAGTGCTGATTTATGGCGACGATCCCGAGAGTTTGATTGCTGCGGCCCAAAGTTGCGGCGAGGCGGTCCTCGTCACCAGCTACGCGCCACAATCCCACAGTCTTTCGGACTTGTGTCGCGGCGAAGGCTGGGTGTCGCTCCCGGAAATCCGGTCGGGCCGCAAAAGCTGGAAAGCGTATCTCTGGAGGGCGAACGCGTCGAGCGAGCTGAGCATCCCGGCACGCCTGGCGGCTGTTTCCGCCACCTGATTTCATCCACAGCGCGCGGCCTACGGGCGAAGGTCGTCGCTGCCCCGGTTCGCGCGCGGGTGATCCGGGCGTAGCGGCGGTTCGAAATCCTCGCGCCGCCAGATCGGGTCGGCGGGTTCCTCCGGACTTGGAATCGCGAAGTCGAGATAGCCGAAATAGGTCAGGATCACGCGTTCCGCGACATCGGTGATCGCGGTGCGCCCGTGCATGAAGCGCGTATTGTCGAGCATCAGCAGATCGCCCGCATTCCACTCGATTTCCGCGCTCAACTGGTCGGCGGTCGCCTTGATTGCTTGCAGCCACTCCTCGGGCACTTCATGCCCATCGTCCAGCACGGGATGATCCGGGCGGCCGTGGTTGAAACGCGCGAACAGCAGGAAATTGCCGAATGCCGGTTCGTCGATGAACATCGGCCGGTGCAGCGCTGGCCGCGTGAACACGCGCAGAATGCCGGTTTCGGGATAGCGCCGGAAATAATAAGGGCAGCCCGGCGGCGGCGATGCCAGCTGCGCGTCGGTCGGGTCGGCCGTGCCCAGCCAATATTCCAGCAAGGTCGGCCAAACGGGCTTGATATACAACAGCCGCCGCGGCTCGAGCTGGCGGCGGACCGCCTGCGGCATGTGCCGCACCAGCGCGACGCCATCGTAAATCGTCGTCCGCCCGCCCGATGTTGGTGCACTCTGGCATCCGAAAAAGGCGACGTCCGGCTTCCACGGTTCGCGCGACAGTTCCGGGTGCAGCGCGAACGCCTTGTCGCCGCCGTCAACGGTGAAGACGTTGGCGCTCGTATCGACTGGCTGGAGACCGGGGCTCTCGTTCACGACGGAGGTCTTGCAGAAGCGCTTGGCGAACGCCCCGAAGCGCGGGACATCGACGCCGAAGCCGCTGAACAGCAGCGCTCCATGCGTCTTGTAGAGATCGACGATCGGCTCCCTGTCGAGGTCCAGGATCGAGGTTTCGCCGGTCGCTTCGATCACAACATACGGCTGATGGCGGTCGGGCAGGATAATGTTGGCCATAGTCCGGCGGGGATATCGGCCCGCCGCCGCTGCGCCTACAGCGCAAACGTGCCGCTGACCCTCGACGATCTGTTCGCCTCGCCCGACCTTTACATGCATTCGTTCGAGGATGGTCAGGCGATCTTCGTGCCGATGGACCGCGCGGCCTATCATCGCTCGATCTTCCTCGATCGCCGGATATCGCCGGCAGCCGAGCAAAGCATGGCGCTCCCGCTCGCCAGCCTCGCCCCGCGCGCGTCTGCGGCGCAGTCGACCACCTGGATTTTCCAGATGGCGCATTGCGGATCGACGCTGCTTGCGCGCGCGCTCGACGACCCCGGCGCTAGCCTCGTGCTGCGCGAGCCGCTGTCGCTGCGCCAGACCGCCGTTCAATGAAATGTCGCGCTGCTGCCACTGGTGCTGGCGATGCTCGGCAAGCGCGACCGCAGGGATGCACCGACGCTGATCAAGGCCAATGTGCCGGTCAACTTCCTGTTGCCGCAGCTCGCCGCCGCCGATCCGGCCGCGCGCGCGGTCCTGCTCTATCTGCCGCTGCGCCCGTATCTGCAGGCGATCCTGCGCGACGACAATCATCGCACTGGCTGCGCAATGTGACGACGCAGCTCGCGTCTTATATCGGCGACTGGTCGGCGCTCAACGATGCCGAGCGTGCCGCCGCGCTATGGTTGGCGCAGGTCGATGCCTTTACCGCGGCCCTCGCTGCAATGCCCAATGCCCGCGCGTTGAATGCGGAGCTTCTGTTCAACGATCCGGTTCCGGTACTGAACGCCGCGGCCGCGCATCTCGGCGTGCCGCTGGATTCGAAGGCGGTGGAGGCCGTCGTCGCCGGGCCGCTCTTCTCGACTTATTCGTAGAATCCGAATGTTGCGTTCGACAACGTTGCGCGCGTCGCGCGGGCGGCGGAGGTGGCTGCGGCGATCGCGCCCGAACTCGACACGGCCGAGGCATGGGTCGCTCGGCACGCGGCGCGAGCGGTGCCAGAGGCCGCGCTGATCGACGCCGCGCTCTAATCGCTGATGCTCAGCGCAGTCGTCGGGGCGGGCTCTGCCTCAGCGGCGACCCCGCCGATCTGCAGCACCGTGCGATCGACCGGACGGCAGGCGCGCGGGGCCGGCTGCCGTGAGTATCGGGGGAGCTTTGCTAAGTTACTATAAAAAATAGATATAATGAAACGGGTCTCGGCGGGCGGGTGTGGCTCTTTTGTTACAAGCTGCGGATAAAACGGCCATAACGGCCGAAATCCCCGCCCGCTCCCTTTACAAAAATGCGGCCGCTCAATTAGGACACGGCAGCATAAGTTTAAGCTGCAGAGCTTAAGCTAAGGTCCGCAACGTCGGTCCAGCTATGGGGTGCCGGTCGGGTCAAGTCATTGATTTCGTGCCGGTTGATCAAAAAGGGGATTTTTTATGAAAAAGACTGCAACCTCGCTCGCACGTCTGAGCGTTGGCTCAGCCATTTCGGTCTTGGCGTTCGCTAGCTTTGCGTCGTCGGCTTCCGCGCAGGTTGCGCCCGCCGCGCCCGCAGCTGCGGAAGAAGATACGCCGAACGTCGACATCGTCGTGACCGGTACTTTGATCCGTAACCCCAACCTGACCTCGTCGTCGCCCATCAAGATCTTGAACGACGCCGAAATCACGAAGCGCGCGCCGAATACGGTGGAAGAATTGCTTCGTGGCCTGCCGGGCGTTTCGCCGGGCGTCGGTTCGCAGGTCAATAACGGTTCGAACGGCACCAACTCTGTTGACCTTCGTGGTCTTGGCGTGCAGCGTAACCTCGTCTTGCTCGATGGCAGCCGCATTGTTCCGTCGCTTGCCAATGGTGCGACCGATCTCAACGTCATTCCGCTCGCGCTAATCGAGCGCGCCGACCTGCTGACCGGCGGCGCATCGACCACCTACGGCGCAGATGCCGTGTCGGGCGTTGTGAACTTCATCACCAAGCGTAACTTCACCGGTGTCGATGTTCGGTTTGCGAACAAGATCTTGGGCACTGGCGATGGTTATTCTTTCCGCGGTGACATCACGGTCGGCGCCAACTTCGCCGACGATCGCGGCAACGCCGTTCTGAGCTTCGGCTATACCAAGGTCGACCCGGTCTATCAGATCCAGCCCTTCTCGACCTTCGGCATCAGCAGCACCACCGGTCGCGCTTCGGGTGCTTCGTTCACGTCGGTACCGACGACGATTGCATTCAATACCCAGAATCTCCAGGTCTCGGGTGGAGCGTTGGTCCCGCAATATCAGGGCTTCAACTTCAACCCCTACAACATTTTCCAGACCCCGCTGATCCGCAAGAGCATCTACGCTGCGACCCATTATGATGTGGCCGACGGCGTCGAATTCTATGCGCGGGGCATGTTCTCGCAGAACACCATTCAGTCGATCATCGCTCCGTCGGGCATCTTCGGCAACGCGCTGACGATCCCGGCTAACAATCCGTATCTCAATACGACGATCCGCGATCAGCTCTGCACGGCGAACGGTATCGCACTTGGTGCTGCCTGCAACACGAATACGGCGATCCCGCTGCCGGGCGTCTATCGCCGCCTCGTCGAGATCGGGCCGCGTGTCAGCACCTACGAAAACACCGTGTATGATGCGCGGATCGGCACGAAGATCGATATTTCGGCATCCTATGGTCGCAGCGAACAGACCCAGACCCAGTCGGGATATGTCATCACGCAGCGCGTCCAGCAGGCGTTGAACGCAACCAATACGACGACCTGCATCGATACGACCGGCAATTGCGTCCCGGTTAACCTCTTCGGTGATGCCGGTTCGATCAGTGCGGCGCAGGCCGCCTTCCTGCAGGCGCAGAGCACAATTCGTATCAACACCGAGTTGTATCAGGCACGCGCGGTTTTGTCCGGCGACTTCGGCAGCGTCCTGCCGACGTCGGATAAGGCGATCAGCTACGCCGTCGGCGCGGAATACCGTAAGTATAAGTATGATCGCATCCCCGATGCGTTCGCGCAGGATCCGTCGGCACTTGGTGGTGCCGGCGGGGCGACGCTGCCCTTCACGGGCGGATACGACGTCAAGGAAGCGTTTGCTGAGTTGATCGCGCCGCTCGTGACGGACAAGCCGTTCTTCAACGATCTGACGCTTGAAGCAGGTGTCCGTTATTCGTCCTACAACATCCAAGCGCCTACCAGCCCGAAGTTCAACACGACCACCTTCAAGGGCGGTGCGACGTGGGAGCCGGTGAAGGGCGTCCGCTTCCGCGGCAACTACCAGCGTGCGGTGCGTGCGCCGAACATCGGTGAGTTGTTCGCTCCGACGGTTACGGGTCTGACCAACTTGACGACCGAACCCTGCGTCGGTGCTGCACCGTTGACCAACGCAAACCTCCGGGCAATCTGCATTGCACAGGGTGCGCCTGCCGGCTCGATCGGGTCGATCCAGGACCCGTCCGCCGGTCAGGCGAACGCTACGGGCGGCGGCAACCCGGCGATCCGGCCGGAAAAGGCCGATACGTTCACGGTCGGTGCAATTTTCACGCCGAGCCAGATCGTCCCGGGTCTCTCGATTGGCGTCGATTATTTCAATATCAAGGTGAACCAGGCGATCACTTCGGCTCTGCCTGGCGACGTTATCAATGCTTGCTTCGGCAATATTACGGCAGCGTCTGCCACGTCGGCAGCCTGCACCTCGATCCGGCGTAACCCAGTCAACGGGCGTTTGAGCGGTCCGACCGCGACGACCCTCGGCCTGCCGACCCCGTTGACCAATAATGGCCGCTATGCGACCGACGGTATCGACCTGACGGCCGATTACAGCCGCAAGTTCGGTGAGTTCGGCCTGGACCTCAGCTTCCGCGGAACCTGGACCGATCACCTGAAGTTCGCCGCTTCGCCGACCTCGCTCTCGCGTGACTGCGTTGGGTATTTCAGCGTCAATTGCGGTCCGAGCTTGGGTCAGATCATGCCCGAACTGACGTGGCAGCAGCGCACCACGCTGTCGGCCAAGGGGGTCAGCCTGTCGGTATTGTGGCGGCACCTCGACTCGGTCCAGTATGAGGGCCAGGCTCCCGATTTCGTTGCTCGGGGTTATACGACTGCCAACCGCAATCTGTTCAGCGGTGTCATCACCAATGCGGCCGGCGCGAATTCGGCGCTCGCCGGGCAGACCGTTAACTTCAACCGCATTCCGGCTTACAACTACATCGATCTGACCGTGCAGTTCGAGGTCGCCAAGGAATTCGTTCTGACGCTGGGCGTGCAAAACGCGTTCAACAAGCAGCCTCCGGTTGTCGGTGGCCAGGCTGGTTCGACCGCGGCGAACAGCGGCAATACCTTCCCGTCGACGTACGACCCGCTCGGTCGTTCGTTCAACGCGGCGGTACGCGTAAAGTTCTGATCGGTTATCATACCGAACAGCAAGATCAGGGGCGGCTTTCGGGCCGCCCCTTTTTTATGCGGGTCTATTTGGTCGGAAGCAGGGGATTGGGCGCGGTCAAGGCGATACCCGCGCTTTGCGCGACCTTGTCCGCCCAGGCCACGACCATTGCCAGTTCCTCGGCATAATTTCGCGCTGCTTCGCGTTGGTTGGCCTTGCGCGCCTCGGCATCGAAATCTCCGCCCGATTTCGCGTGCCGCGTGAAAACCGCTTGCACAACCGCCTCGCGTTCGGCGGCTGTGCCCTTCACTCCGAAGAGCGTATCCAGCGCCGTCAGGGCCTCCATCGGCCGCGCCAGCAACACCTCGCTGTCCAGCGTACGAACGCGCGTCGGCCACTGGTCGGCGAGCCTGGCAAACAATGCGTGTTGCGCCAGCCATCCCGTGGCGGCGACTTGCAGGTCGGATTGCAGGAAGATGTCCTCCGGCGAGAAGCCGAGATCGACCAGCCCCTCCTTGATGAATTTCGCGAGCAGATCGCGCACCCACAATCGGCCCCACAGGCCTTTGCCGGCGATCGAACCCAGATACGCTTCAAGCGGCGCATAGAGCAGCAACGCTGCTGCGTCGGGCCGATCGGCCAGCATCGGCAGTGCCAGTCCATTCACGACGTTGGATGGCTTGATAATGCCCACCTCGCCGGTCTCGAACGGCCGTGCAAGCGTCGCCAGGCCATCTTGCAGAACGGCGCGGATCTGCGCGGGGGTGCCGCCGCGATGGCGCCAGCCGACGAGATCGTTCAACAGCACCGGCTCCTTCAAGCTGAAGGCGCGCCCCGGACGATCATATGCATTCGCGACAAGCGTCGAGCAGCAATAGGCGGAGTGGAACACGAAATTCACCCGCTGCTCGGGGAGTGCAGGGGCGAGATCGCCGCGGCGAATGACCATCGGATCGCCGACATCAGGCAATTCGACATCGGTCAAAAAGGCGGCGCGACGCCGACGCCCGCGATCGACCGAGATGAAATGGAACGCGTCGTGACCTGGATCATAACGATGGGCCAGCCATTCCGCCGGAAGCCGAACTTGCTCGGGGACTGTCGTCATTCTCTCATCCTCGTAGCGCCGGTGCGGGATCGGGCACGCTTGCCCGCTTTGGGCCATTATGCTTTGATCGCTGCATGGCACAGCATGACGCGGCGATTGAGGCAATATTGCGAGAAGCGTCAAGGTTGCGGCAACAGGGCCAGGCGAACCGGGAACGCGCCTTGCTGGACGATGCAGTGGCGGCGCATCCGACGGCCCCTGCGCTCCACAACGCCCGTGGTCTGCGTGCGTTAGCCGATCAGGCGTTCGACGTTGCGATCAGCAGTTTTGCCAATGCGGTCGCGGCCGATCCGACCGAGCCTGCGCTACGCCTCAATCTGGCCGCGGCATATCGGGCCAAGGGCGACGTGGATGGCGAGCGCCAAAGTCTTCAGGCGACGCTCGATCTCGACCAGCTGCATTTCATGGCGCGCCTTCGTCTCGCCGAGTTGTTGCAGCGGGAAGGCGATGTCGCGCAAGCAGCGCAACATTGGAGCGCGGTTCTGCAAATCGCGCGCAGTCTTACCGAACGCTCCGATGCGATTTTAGAGATCGAGCGTCGTGCGAGCCGTTTCTTGGACGAGCATAATGCGGCGTATGCGCGGGCGCTGGAGGCTGAACTCGGCGGCCCGCTGGCCGAGATAGAAACGTCCTATCGGTTCAAGGCATGTGCCGAACATACGCTTGGTCGGCGCAAGATCTATCATAATGAATGCGCCGGAGTGCATTTCCCGTTTCTGCCCGCCGACGAGTTTTTCGACCGTGCGCACTTCCCCTGGCTTGCCGAGCTGGAAGCCGCTACGCCGCAGATCCGCGCCGAAGCTCTTGCGCTGATCGAGAACGGCACGTCAGCTATCCGCCCCTATGTCCGACTGGAGGCGGGGACGCCGCAGAATAAATGGAGTCCTCTGGACCAGTCGCTTGAGTGGAGCGCTTGCTTTCTCTGGGAGCAGGGCGCGCAGAACGAGGCGATTTGTGCCCTCTGCCCCGCAACCGCAGCGGCGCTTGCGCGCGTGCCGCAGACGCAGATCCCCGGCAAGGCACCATCGGCGTTCTTTTCGATCCTGCAGGCAAAGGGCAAAATTCCACCGCATACCGGCGTTACGAATACGCGCTCGATCGTACACCTTCCGCTCGTCGTTCCCGAGGGATGCGCGTTTCGGGTCGGCGGGGAGACCCGCCCGTGGCGCGAAGGCGAAGCTTTTGTCTTCGACGATACGATCGAACATGAGGCGTGGAACACCAGCGACCAACTTCGTGTCGTGTTGATTTTCGATGTGTGGAACCCGTATTTGACGGTGGCCGAGCAGGAACAGCTGAAAAAGCTCTTCGCCGTTGCCGATCTGCGCAATGCGCCGGAAGCGTTTGGTGCGTAGCGCGGCGGTGGGTGCTGCCTAGCATTCCTGCAAGCCGATCGGTAGGAAGTGTGATGTCCGGCGCATCATCGAGCGAGTTGTTGAAAAAGGCGGAGCCCCATCTGCGTCGTGGCGAGTGGGAGCAGGCCATTGCGCTCCTTCAGGCAAGTTTGGCGATCGACTCAGCCCAGCCAGATGCCTGGTTCAATCTGGCCTGGGCGCAGCGTGCCGTTCGCTCGTTCGACGATGCCTTAGGGTCTTACCAGGAGGCGATCGACCGTGGGGTTTCGCATCCGGAGGAAGCGTACGTAAATCGTGCCGCAATCCTTTCGGACCATCTCTTCAATCCACAGCGCGCCATTGCCGAGCTCGAGGCGGCCTCTCTCGCGAATCCATCGTTTGTCCCGGCGCTGCTCAATCTCGGCAATCTGTATGAAGACCTTGGCGTACCCGATCTCGCGCGCGCGGCCTATGGTCGCGCGTTGGAGGTTCACCCCGGCAATGGTCGCGCCCATGCACGGATCGCGATGATCGATCTGGCCGTTGGTGCGTCAGCCGGCGTTGTCGATCGACTTCGGAAGGCGATTGACCAAACAACCACGCTTGAGGATCGTGCAGAGCTGCTCTTTGCGCTCGGCACCGCACTTGATGGCGCGGCCGCCTATGATGACGCCTTCCAGGCTTTTGAAGCGGCCAATTGGATCGCGCGGTCGATCGCGCCGCAGCGGTATGACCCGATCGCTCAGGAAGCTCTCGTCGATCGGCTGATCGCGGCATATCCGGCCGACCGACCGGTCGCTGTGGCGGGCTCGCCCGTTCAGGCCCCGATTTTTATCTGCGGCATGTTCCGGTCTGGTTCGACCTTGCTGGAGCAGATTCTCGGACGCCATAGCGCGGTTCATTGTGGCGGTGAGTTGGAGGCACTTCCGGCGCTCGCACGCAGCCTTCGCCCGTATCCCGAGGCAGCGGCCGCGCTTTCGGCCGAACAGGTGGTCGCGTTGCGCGCCGACTATCTGAAACTGGCTCCCGCTACTGGCATCCTGACGGACAAGCGATGCGACAATTTTCTACATATCGGGCTGATCAAGACACTCTTCCCTGAATCCAAAATCGTCCACACGCGCCGTAACGCGCTCGATACATTTCTGTCGGTCTACTTTCTCCACTTCGGCGAAGGTGTCACCTACGGTAATGATTTGTCCGAAATACTACATTTTTATCGGCAGTATCTGCGGCTTATGGCGCATTGGCGCAAAGTCTTTTCGAATGATATTATCGATTTCGACTATGACCATCTTGTTGCCGAGCCAGACAAGGCGATCTTCGACCTGATCGGGGAACTGGGGCTTCCGTGGGAGGATGGGTGTCTGGTCGCCGGTAGCGAGGCGAACGTGGTCCGCACCGCCAGCGCATGGCAGGTTCGCGCTCCCGTTCATCGTCGATCATCCGGGCGGTGGCAGCGTTACCGGCACCGTTTGGAAGGGGTCGTCGCGGCGCTCGCGGAAATGCAGGAAGACGTTGCGTCGCGGTCTACGATCTCCTGATAGTGGTGATCAGCCCACACCTGGCCTCGGCGTATAGACTTCAGACCGTCGTTTTACGGCACCGCGCGTCCGGCCTTCGCGCTTCGCATCCGATCCGTGATGTCAGGTTTGGCGCGCGCCGGGTTTTCATGATGGGGGCTCGCGCGCTAAGCCCCTTCGCCAACGGCACAGCTGCCGAACCCGGGGGACTTCATGGCCGATTTGTTGCGTAGGAAAATCATCGCGTTGGGGGACGATCGCCCGGTTGAACACCGCCTCGCGCGAACCTTGTCGTGGCCGCATCTCGTCGCGCTGGGTGTGGGTGCGATCGTCGGCACCGGCATCCTGACGCTGATCGGCGTCGGCGCGGACCGGGCCGGGCCCGCCGTGCTGATCAGCTTCGCGGTGGCGGGTGCGATCTGCGCGTGTGCGGCGCTCTGCTATGCCGAAATGGCGACGCTGATCCCCGCCTCGGGGAGCGCCTACACGTATAGTTATGCCGTACTCGGCGAGGCCATCGCCTGGGTCGTCGGGTGGAGCCTGATCCTCGAATATTCGCTGGTCGTCTCGGCGGTCGCGGTCGGCTGGTCGAGCTATGCCGTGGGGTTCCTGAACTATGTCGGTATCGTGCTGCCCGATGTGCTGACGCACGGCCCGACGGTGGCCGGTAACCTGTTCGACGGGACGTTGCGCCTGACCGCTCCCGGCATCAACGTGCCGGCGATTTTCATCATTGCGACGGTCGCCGGGTTGCTGATGCTGGGCACCCGCGAAAGCGCGCGGATCAACACGGTGCTGGTGCTCATCAAGGTCGCGACGCTGGTTCTGTTTGTTGCGGTCGCGCTGCCGCATTTCGACGCCGCCAATTTCCGCCCGTTCGCACCGCACGGCTTCGGCACGGTCGAGGCGGCGGGGGGCGTAAAATACGGCGTGATGGGCGCCGCCGCGATCATCTTTTTCGCCTTTTACGGCTTCGATGCGATCTCGACCGCGGCGGAAGAGGCCAAGAACCCTGAACGTGACCTCGCGATCGGCATCGTCGGTTCGATGCTGGTGTGCACCATCATCTATATGGTCGTCGCCGCTGCCGCGATCGGAGCCGCGCGACCAGACGTGTTCGGCAAGAGCGCCGAGCCGCTCGCGCTGATCCTGCGCCAGATCGGGCAGGGGCCGATCGCCGCGATCGTCGGCATTGCTGCCGCCGTCGCGCTGCCGACGGTGATTCTCGGCTTTCTCTACGGCCAGAGTCGCATCTTCCTGGTGATGGCGCGCGACGGCTTCCTGCCGCAGAGCCTCGCCAAGGTTTCTGCGCGCGGCACACCCGCGCGCATTACTCTGGTGACCGCGGTGTTCGTCAGCGTCATCGCCGCGCTCATCCCGCTCGACGTGATCGCCAGCCTCGCCAATGCCGGGACGCTCTGCGCGTTCGTCGCGGTGGCAGCGTGCGTGATGGTCTCGCGCCGCCGCGATCCCGCGATCCGCCGCCCGTTCCGCACGCCTTTGGTGTGGGTGATCGCCCCCGCTGCGATCCTGGGGTGCCTGTATCTCTTCACCAGCTTGCAGGAACTGACGCAGGTCTCGTTCCTGGTGTGGAACGGCGTCGGACTGGCGGTGTATTTCGTCTACGGCCGGGCGCGCGCGGTCGTGGCGGACTAAGCCGCCACGATGTGATCGCGAAACCAGGCGGTGAGGGCGTCCTCCGTCAGCTCTCCCGCCGCCAGCGCCAGCACGGCGTTGATCGCGTCCTCCTTCGCGAACGCGATCTGAACGCCGTTCAAGCGCAGGAACAGGCGCGCCACACCAAGGCCATCCGCTTTGTGCCTTCCATAAACGGATGGTTGCCACTGGCCACCGGCACTCCCGCCGCATACAGCACCCCCTACAGGGAGCCTTCACCATGTCCGCGTCCAAGCAAGACGGTTCGAACCTCGTCGTCATCGCCGCCTTGCTCGCCAATCTGGGCATTGCAGTCGCCAAGTTCGTCGCGGCGGCAATCACTGGATCCTCGTCGATGCTGACCGAAGGATTCCACTCGGTCGTTGACAGCTTCAACCAGGTGCTGCTGCTCTATGGCCAGCGTCGCGGACGGCGGCCGCCCGATCACGCGCACCCGTTCGGCTATGGCCGCGAGCTGTATTTCTGGAGCTTCGTCGTCGCGATTCTGATCTTCGGGGTCGGGGCGGGCGTGTCGATCTACGAGGGCTGGGTGCATTGGAAAGACCCGGAAGAACTGCGCGATCCGCTGGTCAATTACATCGTGCTCGGCGTCGCGCTCGCGCTGGAGGGCACATCGTGGTTCCTTGCCGTGCGCGAATTCTCGACCGCCAATCGCGGGCGCGGCTGGTGGGCGGCAGTGCGTCAGTCGAAGGACCCGGCGGGCTTCATCGTCCTGTTCGAGGATTCGGCGGCACTCGCCGGCCTTCTCGTCGCGGGCGTCGGCGTCTGGGCGAGCCACGCCTGGAACGACCCGCGCATCGACGGCCTCGCGTCGATCTTAATCGGGCTGATCCTCGGCGTGGTCGCCGCACTGCTGGCGCGCGAGGCGAAGGGCCTTTTGATCGGCGAGGCTGCCGATCCCGAGGTCGTCGCGCGGGTCCGCAAGATCGTCGATGCACGGCCCGAGATCACGCACGTCAATCACGTCCGTACGCTCCACACCGCGCCGCAAAGCATCTTCGTCGCGATCAGCGCCGATTTCCGCGACACGCTGACGATGGGCGACGCCGAGACGCTGATCGAAGAAATCGAGACCGCGCTTAAAGCCGCGGAGCCCAACCTCTCCTCAATCTACATCCGCCCCGAAAAGCGCGAAGATGCGGCGGTCCTTCCCGGCGCGCCGCGTGATTAGCCAGGCGTAGCTGCGCCAACTCGATCCGATTTGACCCGAAAGCGCAGGTGTGGCCGACGGTGAAAGGGCTGTGGTGGCGCATGTGGATGCCAGCGCAGGCCGGCGGAATAAATGACCAGTATCGAACAAGTTGCGGGTATTCAGATCGGTAAATATCGGATTATCTGCAGTTGTGGATTTGGCGTTATCCCATGTTCGCTACGCCGCATCGTCTGATCCTGTAACGATCAGCGCAGCGGTTCGCCGCCATATTCGTTCTAACTTTGTCGCTGATACAGGCGCAAGGTAGTATCAAAACGTGAGATACACTTGGTACATTCAACAAAATAATATAAACTAGATTCAAGAGCTGCGAAAAATAGGGAATATAATTTTACAGGGATTCATATTGATAATCTGATTTTTTTGGGAGGCAGTCATGTTGGTTTCGCAATTTGAACTCGTCTACAAGCCGCAATCGCCGGTGCCTCCCGCAGACGTTGTCCTTCAAGGCTATTTTCTCGAAATAAGCAACCTTGAGGATAAGCCCTATCAATTCACCCTGGATTTCATCACCTCGTCCATCACCGATGTGGACCGGAGCCTGTTTGGCAACACGGTCGTTTTTATCGACGTGCCCGGAGCCAACAACCAGAGTGGGGTCTATTCCCTGACGGGTGCACTCGCTGCCAAGAAGTTCAGCCTCAACAAGAGGTTCGAGATTCCGGCGCAGGGAACGGCCTTGGTGGCGCTCCTGCCGTCGGATCCGTTTTCGATGCCCGGCAATCCCCCGCCGACGCCGAATTTCGAATGTCGGGGCTATGTGAATCTGCGACTGCCGACGGTCGGAACGATCATCAACCCGAAAAAGCAAAGCGTGAACCCGGTCAAGGTGATGCTCACGCCGCAGAACCGTGCGACGTATTTTGCGCCGGGCGGAGCGATCAACGATCAGACCCAGTCTTCGCTGCCGCTGGCCGGCGGCTCGGCGGTGGTCGATGTGCCGTCCGACACTCCGATCACGATCTTCGATGCGACCGATATTGTGCTGGTGCCGAATAAGGGATTCGTCCCGGAAGTCCTCGTGGACGGGCTCACTTTGATCGAGGAGTTGATGGTGGCGGTGGCCGAAGCTCCGGATGGGGTGGCAAAAGTCAACGCCGTCCTCGCCAAAAAGGGGATGAAGCTGGCACTGGACGGACGTGCTCCCAGCGGCGCGAAGAGGGAATAGTCGGCCTCCAGCGCGTTGCCGTAAGACACTCAAAAAGGTCGGAACGCTCGCACGGCAAACGCGGAGCCCGCGGTGGCCGGGCCCTTCGGCTGCCGAGACACCTGTCGGCACGGCACAGCGTTCAGTGCCGCCGCGCTTGCCCCCTCACGACTTCGGCACGATCTCCACCACATCCAGCAGCGATTCAAACCGCGGCTGGGGCAGTACCAGCCGCCAGCGCCGCGGGCCGATCCGTTCGATATAGCCGGCCAGATCGCGATCAGTGTCCTGTCCGTATTTGAGCGGTTTGGTCTCGTCCCCCAGCACCATCGTGCCGAGGAACACGCCGCGCGAGTCCGAATCCGGGAAGACCAGCCCGACCGGCCGTTGCGCGCCGGAGACCTTGTACAGGCTCGTGACGTCGCCCTCATCCTTCGCCACACAATCGACCGTTGGATAGGTCGTCAGATTGCGCATCGCGGTGCCATTGGCACCTAGCTTGAACACCCGGCAGCGATAGGGGCCGGGCTCCAGCTTCGCCGTGGGCAAGGCGCGGTCGGGGTCGAACAGCAACGGATCGGCGCGCAGCACCGCCAGTTCGTCGGGGGCCGTGATCTTCGCCAACGCATCGACCCACGCCTGCCGCCACCCCCGCAGCCGAACTCGGTCGGCCGCCGTCGCCACCCGCCGCCAATCGGCGATGGCCTCGGTCCCCGGCGGTACGGCGCTGCGGGGGGCGATGCGGACTTCGATACGCTTGCCACTCTTGCTTGCGCACCCGCCAATCGACGGGGCGCAAAGGGCACACAGTGCCGATCCCAAAATTCGGGTCAAACGGTTCAAGGCACTCTTTCTTTTCTGGCGACGAAGGGCAAACTAACCACGCCCCGGAAAGTTGCCAAGTCGCCCTTTCGGATCAGGCGGCGGTCCACCCGCCATCCACCGACAGATTGGCGCCGGTGATCGCCTTCGCCTCGTCGCGGCATAGGAACAACGCCAGTGCTGCGACCTGTTCGATCGTCACGAATTCCTTGGTCGGCTGCGCTTGCAGCAGAACGTCGTTGATGACTTGTTCGCGCGTCAAGCCGCGTGCCTTCATCGTATCGGGGATCTGCCCCTCGACCAGCGGCGTCCAGACATAGCCGGGGGAGATGCAATTGACCGTGATGCCGTACGTCGCGGTTTCCAGCGCGATCGTCTTGGTGAGGCCAGCCAGACCATGCTTGGCCATGACATAAGCCGATTTGTTGGGCGAGGCGACGAGCGAATGCGCCGACGCGGTGGAGATGATCCGGCCCCATTTCTTGGCCTTCATCAGCGGCACCGCCGCCTGCATCATGTACCAGGCCGAATTGAGGTTGATCTTGATGATCGCCTCGAACTTGTCGGCCGGGAAATCCTCGATCGGCGCGACATGCTGGATCCCGGCATTGTTGACGATGATGTCGGGCCCGCCAAGCTCGGCATGGCAGCGCGCGACCATCGCCGCGATCTGATCGGGCTTGGTCATGTCGGCGGCATCGTACAGCGCCCTGGCCCCGCTCGCCGCCTCCAGCTTGGCGCGCTCCGCCTCGATCGCGGCCGCATCGCCAAAGCCGTTAATGACGACGTTCGCGCCCTCGGCGGCGAATACCTTGGCGTATTCGAGGCCAATGCCCGAGGTCGAGCCGGTGATGATGGCGGTCTTGCCCTTGAGGAACATGGGGGTCTCCTTCTGTGATGCGAACCTTGCCGTTCGTCCTGAGTAGGGACTGAGCCTGTCGAAGGCCCGTATCGAAGGGCATTGGGGTGAGGTCCTTCGATACGCGTCCGTTCGACTGCCTGCCAAGGCAGTCGCTCAGGACAGGCTTCGACTTCGCTCGGCCGTTACTCAGAACGAACTGGGTTGGGAAAACTCTTGGTGGTCAAATCGAACGCCGCGCTGGTGCCCGTTTCGATATTGTGCGCGACCAATTGCGCATTCGCCATCGTCTCGGCGACGGCCTGCTGGCCTGCCTCCCAATGTTCGCGCATCGTGCGGGCGGAAAATTCGAAATCGCGGCTGCCGCCCTCCCACGCATTGGCGCGGTAGATCAGGTGGACGAGGTTGACCGCATCCTCGTTGGATTGTGCGCGCAACGCCACCACGTCGGGGTCGTCATGCAAGGCCGGTGGCAGTTTCGCGATTACCTTTCGCACCAATTCGCGCTCCTTGCGGATGCGCATCACCTGGTCGGAGACTTGTCGGGTCCGGCTGGAATAACGGATTTCCTTCTCGCGCGCCATGACGTCCATGATCGTGCGCGGGCGCTCGGTCGCCGCTGAAAACAGGTCGATCTGAAACGCGAGCAAGGAGCCGCTTTGATGGTCGAGCACATGCGTCAGCGGCGTGTTCGACACCAATCCACCGTCCCACCACAGCCGCCCGTCAATCTCCACCGGCGGCAGGCCCGGCGGCAACGCGCCCGACGCCATGATGTGGCGCGCGTCGATCTTCGTGTCGGTCGTATCGAAATACCGGAAATTGCCACTCTCGACATCGACCGCCCCAACCGACAGCCGTACCGGGCCGTGATTGAGCAAATCCCAGTCGATCAGCGCGTCGAGCGTGTCCTTCAGCGGCGCGGAATTGTAGAAGCTCATCGCCTCGGGCGTGCCCGGCACCGCGAACATCGGCGAGACGAAGCGCGGGCTGAAGAACCCCGGCACCCCCGCCGCCAGCACGAACCCGGCCGACCATTCGTGCAGGAATTCGCGCATCTGATCGTTCATGAAGATCGGGAAACTCGGCAGCGACGAACTGACCTTGTCCCAAAAGGCACTCAGCCGCTCGACTCGCCGCTCGGGCGGGTTGCCCGCCACGATCGCGGCGTTGATCGCCCCGATGGAAATCCCCGCGACCCAGTCGATCTCGATCCCGCTCGCGGCCATCCCCTCGATCACGCCCGCTTGATAGGATCCCAGCGCGCCACCGCCCTGCAGGACCAGTGCGACACAGTCGGGAAGGGGCAGGGGAGCCGCCGCACCCTTCGCCAGCCGCTTCGCTTTGATTGGGTTGATATCCGCCATATCGTTTTCATGCCTGTGTTGCAGTGCGGGATCAACGCTCGTGTTGGCCCACGGCCGCGTCAATGGAAAAGCCGTTGCAACTCCACGCGCCCCCACGCATTCATGGGCGGAGCGGTAACGACCCCGGGATATTCGACCATGCGCCTCGACGATTTCGATCCGAACATCAATGTAGAGGATCAGCGCGGTCAGGGCGGTGGCGGCTTCGGTTTCGGCGGCGGCGGTGGTGGCGGCGGCTTGTTGTTCGGCCTGTTGCCGCTGGTGTTCAGCCGCTTCGGCTGCGGCGGCGTCGCGGTCTTGCTCGCGGTGATGTTCTTCTTCGGCGGCGGGCTTGGAATGCTGGGCGGTGGCGGGCAGCAATCCGCGCCGACCGCGCAGGTTGGCCGTCAGCAAGCCGGTACCGACGCCGCGTCGAGCTGCACGATCAACCCGGCCAGCAATGCCGCGTGCAACGCCTTCAGTTCGGCGGACCAGACCTGGAAGCAATTGCTCGGCCCGCGTTTCGAAGCTCCCAAGCTCGTCTTCTACGGCGGCAGCGGTCGCTCGGGCTGCGGTGCGGCGCAGAGCGCGATGGGGCCGTTCTATTGCCCGCGCGACCAGGGCATCTATCTCGACACCAGCTTTTTCGACGAACTCGCCAACCGCTTCGGCGCAAAGGGCGATTTCGCGCAATATTATGTAATCGCCCATGAATTCGGCCATCACATCCAGCATCTGACCGGCACCGCCGATCAGGTCGCGCAGATCCAGCAACGCGGCAGCGAGGTCGAGGGCAACCGCGCCTCGGTCAAGCTGGAGCTACAGGCCGATTGCTACGCCGGCGTATGGGCCGCGCAAAACCGCAACCGGCTCGATCCCGGCGACATCGAAGAAGGCATGACCGCCGCCCAGGCGATCGGCGACGACACGCTGCAAAAGGAAAGCCAAGGCCGCGTCGTCCCCGACAGCTTCACCCACGGCACCTCGGCCCAGCGCATGGCGTGGCTGCGCAAGGGCCTGGAGACCGGCGACCCGAACCAGTGCGATACGTTCTCGGGCCGGATTTGAGGGAGGCGTCTGTCTACCTACTGTCATCCCCGCTTTCGCGGGGATGACAGCGGTGGCGGAGTTAGAGCTTGACCAGCATCTTGCCCGTATTCCCACCCGTGAACAGCCCCAGGAACGCATCCGGCGTCGCCCCCAGCCCGTCGAACACCGTCTCGGAATTGTGCAACTTACCCTCGGCCAGCCAGCCGCCCATCACGCGATAGAATTCCGCCGCATGGCCCATATGGTCGCTCACCAGCAGGCCGGTCATGCGGATGCGCATCCCGATCAGCCGCGCGAGATAGCGCAGTTCGGTCGGCTTGGCCGAATTGTAGATGTCGATCATCCCGCAAATCGCGAAGCGCGCGTGCAGGTTGCCGGTCGCCAGTGCCGCATCGAGATGCTCGCCGCCGACATTGTCGAAATAGACGTCGATCCCGTCCTTGCCGATCTCGCCCAGCGCGCTCATCAGCTTCTTCACCAGCGGCCCGTCGCTCTTGTAATCGATCACCGCATCGGCGCCGAGCGACTTGACCAGCGCGCACTTGTCGGCGCCGCCTGCGCTGCCGATCACCGTCATTCCGCTCGCCTTGGCGACTTGCACGACGGTCGACCCGACCGCACCCGCGGCGGCCGATACGAACACCACATCGCCCGGCTTCGCTTCGGCCACGCGCAGCAGCCCGAAATAGGCCGTCATTCCCGGCATCCCGAGCAACCCCAGGAATTGTTGCGGCGGTACGCCCAGGTCCGGCAGCTTCTGCACGCTCGCACCCGGCAGCACGGCTTCGTCGCGCCAGCCCAGCATGTGCTGCACCATATCGCCCACTGCGATACCCTCGGCCTTGCTCTCGACCACTTCGCCGATCGCGCCGCCCTGCATCGGCTCACCCAAGGCGAAGGGCGGGACGTAGGATTTCACGTCGTTCATCCGCCCGCGCATGTACGGATCGACAGACAGCCAGCGGTTCGCAACGCGCACTTCGCCATCCTCCAGCGCGGCCGGGGTCATTTCGATCAGCTCGAAATCGGTCGCCACCGGCATCCCGTTGGGGCGCGATTTCAGGGTCCAGGCACGGGTCATGGGAAGCATCCTCATAGTGATTTTCGAAGGCTGGGTATGCCGATGGTGCGGGCTTGGCAATGCCCAATCGCGCGGGGCCAACGCCCAGCCGGGCACAATCCGCGTCACCCGGTTGCATCGGATAAAAAGCGTCGCTAAATCTCGGCCGCAGCCCGTTTCAGGGCGCAAGGCGTGGTGCGGGGCTGTAGCTCAGATGGGAGAGCGCTGCAATCGCACTGCAGAGGTCAGGGGTTCGATTCCCCTCAGCTCCACCACGCTTCCCCGCGGGCCCCTCCGACCAGCATGATAAATCGAGTGCCATACCGCCCGTGGCTTGATATGGTGCGCGTAATGCGAGGGAATCAAAGCTAACATGGCGTTCGCTGCCGATCGTTCGGCGGTTGATGACCGCCATCTTCGCCTCGTCACCGATAGCCCCGTGCCATCGGTGATCAGCGACCCGCGCCTGCCCGACAATCCGATCGTCGCGTGCAATCAGCCATTCTGCGATTTGACCGGCTATCCGCGCGAGGAAGTGATCGGCCGCAACTGCCGCTTCCTGTCCGGTCCGGCGACCGAGCCGTGGCTGACCGAGGAAATCCGCCGCGGCGTGCGCGAACATCGCCCGGTGCTGGTCGAGATTCTCAACTATAAGCGCAACGGCCAGCCGTTCCGCAACGCCGTCCTCGTCGCGCCGATCTATGACGAAGACGATGCGCTGTTGTATTTCCTCGGCTCGCAGCTCGAAATCGATGCCGACGCGGCCGCCCCTACCAGTATGCGCCGCATCCGGGCCGCCGAAATGGTCAAGTCGCTCTCGCGCCGACAGGGGCAAGTGCTGAAGCTGGTGGCAAGCGGGCTGCTCAACAAACAGATCGCCGCCGAGCTCGATCTGGCTGAGAAAACCGTAAAGATGCACCGCGCGATCCTGATGGAACGACTGGGGCTGAACACCACCGCAGACTTGATCCGGCTTGCGGTCGAGGCCGGGCTGTAAGCGCTTTTCGTAATGATACGGCACAAGGTCGGTATCGCGGAAGGGTGGGGGCATCTCTATCTTTGAATCGTCGTCACAACGGCATTTGACGCGTCTTCCGCCATTGGACGCGTCCGCCGGCAGTCCCTCCCGTAGTCGGTGCCGTTGTGACGACGCAGCCTGACCTGAACGCCGTCGCCGTTTGACGCTTCGGGCGTTTCCGTTACTGCGGGGGCATCGTACTTCGCATCCCGGCGCACTCGCGCTCCACCAGGAACAGCCTCGCCATGACTCGCCAGACTGCCATCGTGATCGGTTCCGGAATCGGCGGCATCGCCTGCGCGATCCGGCTGCAGAGCCTGGGCTTCGATACCCGCATCGTCGAACAGCTCGATGCGCCGGGCGGCCGCGCCTATGTCCGCCGCGCGGAGGGCTTCACCTTCGACATGGGGCCGACCGTGCTTACCGTGCCGCATTTCATCGAGGAGTTGTTCTCGCTGAAGCGCGACGCCGCGATGCTCGGCGAGCCCGATTTCCCCGCCGACGTGCTGGCCGAAAAGCGCATCCTGTCGGGCATCAGCGGCGGACCGAACACGAGCCGCTATCTCGAAATCGTGCCGGTGCTTCCTTTCTACCGCATCTATTTCGACGACGGCACCTTCTTTGATTACGACGCCGACCCGGAAAACGTCCGCGCCCAGATCGCCCGTCTCGCGCCCGAGGATCTGGAGGGGTATGAGAAGTTTCACGAGGCGGCGCGCGCGATCTTCCAGCGCGGTTTCCTCGAACTCGGCTATACCTATTTCGGCAGCCTCGGCTCGATGCTCGGCGTCGTGCCCGATCTGCTGAAGCTGGGCGCGGTCCAGCCCTTGTTCTCGCTCATCAGCAAGTACTTCAAGAGCGACAAGATGCGGCAGGTGTTCAGCTTCGAACCGCTGCTGGTCGGCGGCAACCCGCTGAAGGTGCCCGCCATCTACGCGATGATCCACTTCGTCGAAAAGACCTGGGGCATCCACTTCGCGGTCGGCGGCACGGGCGCGCTCGTCGCTGCCTTGGTGCGCAAATATGAGGAACTGGGCGGCACGCTGCAGCTCAACGCCAAGGTCGATCGCATCGATGTCGAGAAGCGCGGCGGCAAGCGCATCGCGACCGGCGTGACGCTCGCCTCGGGTGAGACGCTGAAGGCCGATCTGGTCGTCTCCAACGGCGATTACGCGACGACCTATCTCAAGCTGGTCGACAAGGCGCACCGCAAGATCAACCGCGACGGCCTGATCAAATTCCGCAAGCAGAGCATGTCGCTGATGGTCATCTATTTCGGCTATCAACGCCGCGAGGGCGATCCCGATCTGCGCCACCACAATATCATCCTCGGGCCGCGTTACGAGGAATTGCTGACAGATATCTTCGAGCGCAAAATCCTCGCCAAGGATTTCTCGCAATATCTGCACATCCCAACGATCACCGATCCCAGCCTCGCGCCGCCGGGGCATCACGCGGCCTACACGCTCATCCCGGTGCCCAACACGCTCGGCGATGTCGATTGGGACAAGGAGGGCGAACGCTTCGCCGACACGGTGATGCAGTTCCTGGAGGACCGCGGCTACATCCCCAATCTCGGCGAACGGCTCGTCTATCGCAGCTTCGTAACCCCGAAATATTTCGAGGAAGTGCTCGGCTCATACGCGGGCAACGGCTTCGGCGTCGAACCGCGCCTGACCCAGACCGCCTTCTTCCGCCCGCACAACCGCAGCGAGGACATCTCGAATCTCTATCTGGTCGGGCAGGGGACTCAGCCGGGCGGCGGGACACCCTCGGTGATGATGTCCGCCAAGATGACCGCGCGCGAAATCGCCAAGGATTTCGCGGTGGATGCGAAGGTGGTGAACGGGGTGGCCGCGTAAGCGGGGAGGGGGGACTCAGCCCGCCGCGAACGGAACCCTATCCCCCGCCCAAAGCTTCAGGCACCATGCCCGCAATGTCCCCCGCCGACCGCCTCGCACTCCCGCTGAAGAGCCTGATCGTCGGGCAGGTCCGCGCGCTGTTCAATGACAAGGCGCGCGGCGAACAGCCGGTCGAGCGCTGCGATGACGCACTGTTCCCGCCAGACTCAGTCGCGTGGCGCGTGCATGGTGACGTCACCTCCATGCTGGTCGGCGGCATCGCCGCGCTGCTGCTGCAAATGCTGCACCCGAAGGTGCTCGCCGGCGTGTGGGATCATTCGGGTTTCCGCGACGACATGCAGGGCCGCCTGCGCCGCACCGCGCGCTTCATCGCCGTCACCACCTTCGGCGCGCCCGACGATGCGCGCGCGATCCTCGCCAAGGTCCGCCGCATCCACGATCATATCGGCGGCACGCTGCCCGATGGCACTCAATATCGCGCCAGCGACCCGGCGCTGCTCGCCTGGGTGCATGTCTGCGAGGTGCTGAGCTTCCTCGACGGCTGGATCCGCTATGGCGAGCCGGGCATGAGCCGCGCCGATCAGGACCGCTACGTCGCCGAAATGGCGCGCATTGCCGAGCCGCTCGGCGTCGATCCGATCCCGCACACCCGCGCCGAAGCCGAGGCGATCATGACCGCGATGCGCGGCGAACTGGTGGTCGATGCCCGCACCCGCGACGTGGCGCATGTGCTGCTCGATCAGCGCTCTCCCTCGCTCGTCGCAGGGCCATTCCAGGCGATCACGCTGCAGGCCGGGGTCGATCTGCTCCCCGGTGGGCGCGCGCGATGCACGGCCTCAATCAGCCGAAGGTCGGATTGCCGCTGCTCCGTGCCAGCACCTATAGCGTCGCGAGCACCTTGCGCTGGGCCTTCCGACCATGACCGATACAATCGCCGAGGCCATACCCGCCGCCACTTTGGTGCTGTTCCGCGAGGGCGGGGCGGTGCCCGAATTGCTGTTCGTCGAACGCTCCAAGGCGATGGTGTTCGCGGGCGGCGCGCTCGTCTTTCCCGGCGGGCGGATCGATCCCGGCGACCGCGCGCTCGCGCTAGAACTCGGCGGCGAGCAGGACGACATGGCCGCACGCGTCGCTGCGATCCGTGAGACGATCGAGGAAGTCGGCGTCGGCATCGGCCTGTCCGATCTGTCGGGCGAAACCCTCGCGAAGCTCCGCGCCGGGCTCCACCGCGGCGAGGCGATCGGCGCGGTGCTGCACGATCTCGGGCTGACGCTCGATCCCGCCGCGCTCACCCCTTTCGCGCGCTGGCTCCCGGCGCACGCGAACATGCGCATCTTCGACACCCGCTTCTACCTCGCGCGCCTCCCTGCCGACGCGCCCGCGCCGGTGGTCGATGACACCGAAAACGTCCGCGTCTTCTGGGCGACTGCGCAATCGGTGCTCGACGATGCCGATGACGGACGGGTGCGGATCATCTTCCCGACCCGCCGCAATCTCGAACGCCTCGCGCAATTCGGCAGCTTTGACGAGGCCGTCCGACATGCCGCCGCGCTCGAAATTTACCCCGTAACGCCCTGGGTTGAAACGCGGGATGGGGTGCAGCACCTCTGCATCCCGGACGATCTCGGCTATCCCGTCACGTCCGAGGCGATGAGCGCGGCGCAGCGCGGCTGATGCGCACCGTCCGGCAAGCGATAGCGGCGATGCTCGTCGCGGCGATCGTGCTCGTGGTCGTGCTGACCGCGATCGCCGGGATGCGGCAGCATCCGCAGGACATGCCCTGGACCAAGCTCGATCTCGCCGATCCGGTGGGGATCTTCACCGCGCGCAAACTGGCCGCGCTCACCACCGATTTCCCGCAATGCCGCGCGCTGCTCGGTCGCGCCGGGGTGCGCTACACCGTACTGCCGCCAGTGCGCGAGCGGCGCTGCGGCTACACCGACGGCGTCGCCTTCGAAGCCGGCGGTGCACGCAGCGTTGCGTACCGCCCGACGCTCGGCACCGCGTGCCCGGTCGCCGCCAGCCTGACGCTGTGGGAATGGCACACGATCCAACCCGAGGCGCGCACCTTGCTCGGCAGCCCGGTCGTCGCGATCGAACAGCTCGGCAGTTATAATTGCCGACGGATCGGCGGGAGCGAGAGCTGGAGCCAGCATTCCACCGCGGACGCGGTCGATATCAGCGCGTTCGTGCTGGCGGATGGTCGCCGTATCAGCGTGCTCGACGATTGGCGCGGCAACGGCCCCGAGGCGACCTTCCTCCACCGCGTCCGCAACGGCGCCTGCCGCCTGTTCGCGACGACGCTATCGCCCGATTACAACGCCGCTCATGCAAACCATCTTCACCTCGACCAGGCGAACCGAGGCGGGCTGGGGTGGACGGTGTGTCGGTAATTTGCAGGGAGTTTTAGAATCCGTTCGTCCTGAGTAGGCATTAAGCGAAGTCGAGATGCCGTATCGAAGGACATCGCGTGCGGTCCTTCGATACGCGTCTTCGACAAGATCAGCCGCTACTCCGGGCGGCCGGAGGAGAGGGAAAGTGCTCCCGCTTAGGCCAGCGCGCCCCGCCACCCTCAGTTCGGCAAGGCCCCCGCGTCCACCTTCTCCACCCATTTCGGGAAGAACGCCGGCTGCCGGTTCGACCAGCCCGAAGCGGTCGCCGCCGCTTCGCTGATCGACTGGAGCAGCTTGCGTCGCAGATCCGGGTGCAGGTGCGGCAGCGCCGCCGCCGAGCAGAACGCCGCGGGCAACCACGGGCGAACCTCGGCCCCGACCAGCCGTTCGTACAGGAAGCGATAGGCCGAGAAGCTGGTCAGCCGTCCCTGGCCGAGATCGAACGCGGTCACCGTGGTCAGCGGTGCCAGGAACGGCTCGACCGCATCCAGACCGCTATCGTCCGGAACGCTTTCGCGGATCGCGGGAAGGCGCGAATAGAGTTTGGATTGGGCGCGGATGCTGGCTGCCTCCACAACGTCGCGCGACCAGCGCGACATCGCGTCGTCACGCTCCAGCCCGATATCGAGCGAGCGGCGGACATAGCGTTGCGTGGCGGAGGGGAAGGTCGCAAATTCCTTCATTTCGGCCAGCGTCATCGCGCCATTCGCGGGTTTCTTCATCCGAGCAGCCATACGTCACCTCGCCCTTAAAGTGCCGACGGAGAGGATGCGCCACCGAATGTTGCATTATGGTTAACACTTCGTCGCCCGCCGGTCACAAAGGCACCATAGAACGTGGTGCAACGCAATATGAACTGCGTAAAATCACGTGGTAGCGTATGAAATTGCTGAAAAGTGCGGCGATTGCGCAACATCCACTCGTCGCGCAATCGCCGTCCTACGGGGAATTCCTTAACCCCGATCGCCCTTTAGCGCGGCCTCGGCATCGGGATCGAAGCCGGAGGATTTGGCCGGTGCGCCGTTGTCGCCGGGCTGGGTGGTGGATGGCGGGTCCGACGCATCCATCGATTCGTCGAGCGCATTATCCAGTGCCGCGTCCTTGTTCGCCGGGTCGCGCTCAAGCCGCTTGGCGATCGATTCATCCTGCCCGGCGTTCTGGCGCGGGTGCTGAATATCGGAAGCTTCCTCGGCCGGATCGCCCGGCGCGACCGACAGGCTATCAAGGGCTTGTTGGTCGATCATATTGTCCTGCTCGCTCACGGTCGCTCTCCTGCTCGTATCGCTGGTAGAACGATGCGGGCCGGTGCCTGTTCCCTCAGAGCTGTTTGACCGAGACCGACTGCCACTGCAGCGTTGCGCTGCCGAACACCGTCATGAACGCGATGTCGGTCGCATCGCGCCCGACCGCGACGCGCGCGAGATTGCCGCACGACGCCATCCCCGTAGCATCGACCAGATGCCAGCCGCCGCCGATCCACAATTCTGCCACCGCATGGAAATCGGGCGGATCGACGCCGGGTGCATAGGCCGAAACGCAGCGCGCCGGAATGCCGCCCGCACGCGCGAGGGCCACCAGCAGATGCGCATAATCGCGGCACACCCCGCGCCGTTCGGCAAAGGTCATCATCGCGGTCGTCGTCCCGCTCGACGTGCCCGAGGCGTAGGTGAGATGCCCGCCCACCCAATCGGTCAACGCCCGCGCCAGCGGGCCGGCACGCAGTCCGCCGAATTCCTGCTCCACGAACCCTTCCAGATGGTCGGACTCGCAGTATCGGCTGGGCAGCAGATAGGGGATCGTCTCCGGCGGCATCTGCCGGATCCGCGTTTCGCCGAGCGTGGAGAAATCGATCGGATTCCGGACGATCTCGACCACCGCCTTGTAATCCGCCCGGAACGCGCCCTTGCCGCGCGCCCAGCAGCGCTGGCCGATGCCGTCCTCGCCCGGCACCGCGCGCAGCGGCTCGGGCGAATGGACGCGCAGATCCTGCAGTTCCAGCCGCTGG
The DNA here is from genome assembly GCF_044881195.1 of Sphingomonas sp. MMS24-J45. Lineage (GTDB taxonomy): Bacteria > Pseudomonadota > Alphaproteobacteria > Sphingomonadales > Sphingomonadaceae > Sphingomonas. Next base: position 3,051,969 of record NZ_CP173255.1, read on the forward strand.
TCCGGCCCCTTCGCCGCCTCGATCAGCAACAGCACATCGGCCTCGCCATCGATCGTATAGTCGAGCGTAACATCGATCGCGAGGCGCATGGTGTGTCCGTCAGTCGGGGGAGGGGATTGGGCAAAGAAAAAGGGCCCGACAGGCTTCCCCGTCGGGCCCCGAAGCCGGAGCGATCCGGTCCTCGATTAGTTCCGGCTGCTGCCGAACAGGCGCAGGATGAACAGGAACATGTTGATGAAGTCGAGGTACAGCGTCAGCGCCGACATCACGACCATCCGCTGCTCGTCCTGCGTGCCAGCGACATACGCGTACATGCTCTTCGTGCGCTGCGTGTCATAGGCGGTGAGCCCTGCGAACAGCAGCACGCCGACGATGCTGATGACCAGCGTCATCACGCCCGACTGGAAGAACAGGTTCAGCAGGCTCGCGACGATCAGGCCGACCAGACCCATGATCAGGAAGGTGCCGAACGCCGATAGGTCCCGCTTGGTGGTGTAGCCGTACAGGCTCAGACCGCCGAACGCCGCCGCGGTCGCGAAGAACGCTTGGGCAACCGATTCACCCGTGTAACGGAGGAACACCGTGGACAGCGACAGGCCCATCGCGACCGCAAAGCCCCAGAACATCGCCTGCAGCGTCGCGGGCGACATGCGCATCTGGCCGAAGCTCATCGCGAAGACGAAGCCCATCGGTGCCAGCATGATCACCCAGGCGAGTGGCCCGCCGCCGATCAGGATCCGTGCGGCCGGGGAGTCCATCCCGCCCCACGAAAAGCCGAGCGCGACGATGCCCGTCAGGAGAATGCCCGACAGCATGTAATTGTAAACCGACAGCATGTAGCTGCGCAGCCCGGCGTCGAACGCATCGGTACCGACTGCCCCGGCCGTCTGGAATGCCGCGGCATTCGGACGTGGATCAGACCAGTTTGCCATTCTAAAAAGCTCCTCAATACCGGCGCTATGCCGGTCAAATCGGAATATCGGCCCTTCCCGGACGCTTTTCAAGCGAATCCGGTCGAGACACAATTGGGAAACACGGTAATCCCGCGCCATGCCCCGCCTGTTCGTCGCCTTGCGCCCACCGCCCGAGATTCGCGCTCTGTTGCGCGCCCTGATGGCCGAGGTGCCGGGCGCGCGTTGGCAGTCGGATGCGCAGCTTCATCTCACGTTGCGCTACATCGGCGATGTCGATGCGAGCGTAGCCGACCGGATCGCTGCCGCGCTGGCGGGCATCCGCGCGGCACCGCTCGCGCTGCGATTTGCGGGCGTCGGGACGTTCGATCGGCATGGCCGCGTCCACACGCTATGGGCCGGGGTGGCGCCGCAGGACGCGGTCGCCGGGCTGCAGGAAAGCGTCGATCGGGCGCTCACCGACATCCTCCCGCCGCCTGATCAACGCCCGTTCGTGCCGCACATCACGCTCGCGCGCCGCGCGCTCGGGGCCGGGGATGCCGCGGCAGTCACGGCGTGGCAGCAGCGGCACGCGGACCTGAACACACCACAGTTCATCGTGTCGAGCCTGTCACTGTATAACAGCGTCGCGGGTGAAGTCGGCTCGACCTATCAAGAGCTGGCCGCGTGGCGATTGCAGCTATGACACGCCATCATGACACGCTTTTCATTCGCCACGCGGAATGATTTGCTGCATGGCAACATAGGATTGCGCTGAACCAAGGTACTGCAATGATGTATATCGCGGTCTTGATCGCCATGCTGGTGTCGGTTGGTGCAGCGGTCGTTGCACGCAAACGCCGGTTGCAGCGGCGCATCCGCCCCAAATCCCGGTATTTTTCGGTTAGCCTCGCACAGCCCAAGGCGGTCGACCCGGTTGATAAGGCACCTAACTGACCCATCCGCCCACGCGGCGAAATCGCTTTCGTAATCTCGGTATGCTCTGCTAGGCCTCTCGGAAGAACAGAAACTTCCCGAGAGGAATACCGATGGCGATCGAACCGGCCCCGCAACCGGCAGCCCCGCCCACCCGCGCGACGGGGTATGCCTGGTACGTGCTGGGCATCCTGTTCGTGGTGTACGTGCTCAATTTCGTCGATCGCCAGATCATCTCGATCCTGGCCGAGGATATCAAACGCGACCTGCATTTGAAGGATGAGGATCTCGGCTTCCTCTATGGCACCGCGTTCGGCGTGTTCTATTCGCTCTTCGGCATCCCACTCGGTCGGCTCGCCGACCATTGGAGCCGCGTCCGGCTGATGACGCTCGGCCTGGTCTTGTGGTCGAGCATGACCGCGCTGTCGGGCTTTGCGCGCAGCGGCGGGGCGCTGGTCGGCGCACGGATCGGCGTCGGCATCGGCGAGGCGACCGCAAGCCCATCTGCTTACTCGCTCATCTCCGACTATTTCCCGAAGAAGCTGCGCGCCACTGCGCTCGCCATCTATTCCTCCGGCCTCTACGTCGGCGGCGGCGTGTCGCTCAGCATCGCCGGGCTGATCGTCCACCGCTGGAACACCGCTTATCCGGAAGGCGGCCCGCTCGGCCTGCACGGCTGGCAGGCGGCGTTCATCGCGGTCGGTCTGCCCGGCCTGCTGATCGCCTTGCTGGTCGCAACCTTACGTGAACCCAAGCGCGGCGCGGTCGAGGGTCTGCCCGAACCGGACCGTCATCCAGCACCATTCAAGGCGCTGATCGACGATCTTGTGACGATCGTCCCGCCCTTCACGCTGATCGGCGCGGCGCGCGGCGGCGCCAAGTCACTGGCAATCAATATCCTCGCGCTCGGCATCGTCGCCGGGGCTATCGCGGTACTGCGCGCCTATGGCGAGCCGTGGCCGCAATGGACCGCAGTCGGACTCGGCGCCTATGCCGTCTTTTCTTGGGCGAGCGCGCTGAAACGCCGCGATTTGCCGACTTATACGCTGGTCATCGCCAATCCGGCGTTCATCGCCGTGGTCATCGCTTACGGCCTCAACGCCTTCGTCGCATACGGCGTCAGCCTGTGGTCCGCGCCGTTCGCGATGCGCAATTTGGGCGTCACGATCCAGCAGGCCGGCGGCACGATTGGCGGGACGCTTGCCTTCGGTGGCTTCGTCGGCGTCACGGTCGGCGGCATGATCGCCGATCGCCTGCGCCGCTGGCGGCCGGAGGGGCGGATCATGGTCATCCTGTTCGGCGCGATCGTGCCGATCCCGTTCATCATCCTCGCCTTCCGCAGCAGCGATGTCGGGACGTTCGTGCCCTGCCTGCTGGTCGCCGCGACCTGTGCCGCGACTGCGCTGGGCGCAGCGGGCGCGACGATGCAGGATCTGGTGCTTCCCCGGATGCGCGGCACGGCGACCGGGGCCTTCTTCATCGGCACGACGCTGTTGGGGCTGGCGATGGGCCCGTACCTCGCCGGGCGCGTCTCGACGCTGACCGGGAGTCTCTCGACCGGTGTGCTCTCGCTCCTGCTCAGCGCGCCGATCACCATCGCGGCCGGCATCGCCGCGTATCGCCTCGTGCCAAAGGCCGAAGCCAATCGCGAAGCCCGCGCGCGGGCGGCGGGGGAGGCGATCTAGTGCCGCAGCGCTACCAACGCCGTTCGCCCTGAGCCTGTCGAAGGGCACCTCGGCGACCGCAACCGCTGGTTATCGGCGCAGGGGCTTCGACAGGCTCAGCCCGAATGGCTTGAGTTGCACGTTCGGGCAAGGTCGGCCTTAGTTCGCCCCGAACACCCCGCACGCAATCCGCGCACCGCTATTGCCCGATGGGTCGGTCGTCAGATCATCGGCCTTGTCATGCACCACGATCGCCGAGCCATCCGCATCGAGCAGCCCCGCCATCGTCGCGCCCGGCACGACCATGCCGAGCGTCCCATGCCCGTTCGAGGCGATCACCAGATTGGGCAAATCGCCCTCATGCGGGCCAGCCGGGTTCATCGACCCGTGCTTCGCGCCCAGCGGATTCCAATGCCCGCCCGCGGTCTGGAAATCGGGCGCATCGCAATGGCCGGCGGTATGAATGTGCGCACCATGCGTCCCCGGGGTCAGGCCGTGCACGTCGAGCGTGAAGCGCAACCCCCCCGCCACTTCGCTCGCCACCGCGCGGCCGACATCGGCGCCGTCGGGCGTACGCAGCATCGCGACCGCCTGCGCGCCCTTCGCGATCGGCGCGCCGGTCGCGACCAATTCCTTGTCACAGGCCGAAAGCATGAGGGCTGTCGTCAGAACGGTCGTTGCGAGAGCGAATCGACGCATGGGAATCTCCTGGGTTCGTTGCGCGACTAGCTGCGCGTATCGGCCCGAACGCGCAACCGCCGCACATTGCTCCGCACCAAAAAAGGGCCGTGCGACACGATCGCACGGCCCCAATGTCCAAGGGAGGGACGTAAGGTTGAGTTCAGGCGCTGTTGGCGCTCGTCCGGATGTTTCCGTTGATGCCGGATGGGAAGAAGCCGCCGCCCACCAGCGCCGATTTCGATAGATAGACGATGTTGAGCACTTGGCCGGTGGTGCGGCTATACGCGATGCCGTTGGCATCGGTCGGCACGATGTTCGATTGCGTCGCATCGGGGCCGAGGATGCCTTGGTCGTCGTCGCTTGGCCCATCGAGGCTGTCGCGCGCGTCGCTGATCTTGCCCGCGCTTTGCGCCAACATCAGCGACGGGGTCTGCAGCCCCTTGGCATAGAGCACCGTCCGCACCAGCCCGGCATGATACGCCTCCGCCGCCAGGATGCCCGCCGCCGCCTCCAGATAAGTCTTGTTGCTGATCAGCGGTGACGCGCCCTTATAGGCCGATACCCCGACATCCTCGAAGATGAACGCGCCCAGCAGGAAATTCTCGTCGCTGGCATACGGGTCGAACGTGCCCGTCGGCCCGACCACCCCGGCCGCGCGCGCCGCCGCGGTAAAGGCGCCGTTTGCGCCGCCATCGATGTTGATCGCCGGCTGCGCGACCGCCGCCGATCCCAGCACCGATCGCAGGAAATTGACGTGCGCCGCTTCGTCCGCGGCAATCTCGCGGGCATATTGCGCCACTACCGGATCGGTGAAAGTGACCTGGCGGCCGCCCGTCACGGCACCGCCCGCCTGGCCGTTCCCGCCTGCGGTGGCGACATCGGGCAGACCCTGACCATAGACCGCGCGGACATAGAATTGCGCTTCGAGATATTCGAGGTTCAACGCGAAGTTGAGCACGTCCAGATCCTGCTGCGCACTGGCCGCCGGGCTCGGCGTCGGTGTTGTCGGTGGGGTGGGGACGCTGGTATTGTTGTCGCTGCACGCGGCGAGCAGTGACAGGCTACCCGCCGCCATCGTCGCGCCTGCGGCGCTGCGCAGGAAGGTGCGGCGTTCGGCGCGGCGGCGTTCGCCGGCCTCCAGGATCAGGTTGAGAGTCGAACTATCGGACATGTGGGAATCTCCCCGAGGAAAGTGGGCAGGCCAGAGCGGGCGTCAGTTCGCGCCGCTGTAGCGAAGCTCCATGTTGGGGTTGTTGGTACCGGCCGGGAAAAACCCGCCGCCGATCTGCCGCACGTTGGTCAGATACGCGATGTTGTGGACCTGCGCGACGCTGCGGCTGAAAGCGATGCCTTGTGCATCCAGCGGCACGATGTTCGACGCGAGCGCACCGTTGAGCGTCGTCGGCGAAATGCCCTGGTCGAGATCGCTCGTGCCATCCAGGCTGTCACGCGCGTTCGAGATCGCATCGGCCGAGGTACGCAGTGTCGGCGTCGCCACGCCGCGTGCATAGAGCGCGGTACGCACCAACCCGGCATGATACGCCTCGACCGCGAGGATCCCCGCGGCCGCTTCCAGATAGGTCTTGTTCGAAATCAGCGGCGCGGCGCCCTTGTACGCTGTCACGCCGACGTCTTCGAAGATGAACGCGCCGAGCAGGAAATTATTGTCGTTCGCATAGACGTCGAACGACGCGCCCGCGCCGATCAACCCGGCGGCGCGTGCCGCATTGCTGAAGGCGCTGGTCGGCGTTACCCCGATGTCGAGCGCGGGCTGGGCAATCGCGGCGTTGCCAAGCTGGTTGCGCAGGAACGTCACGTGCGCGACCTCGTCTTGCGCGATTTCCTTGGCGTAAGCGGAGACGACCGGATCGGTGAACACCACCTTGCGCCCGCCGGTCACGGCACCCTGCGTGCCCACGCCAGTCAGCAGATTGGCCGGAAGGCCCGTGCCGAACACCGCAAAGCTGTAGAATTGCGCCTCGAGATATTCGAGGTTGAGCGCGAAGTTTAGAATATCGGCATCGGACGGCGCGGCTTGCGCGGACGCCGCGCTACTCAGCGACGCTGCCGCAATCCCGCCCCCGGCGAGGGCTGCGGCACCGAATGCCGTTCTGAAAAATTCCCGCCGCTCATTCCGTCGCTCGACGCGCCGGTCGAATGCGTCGATCACCTGCTGTGTGTCATCGGTCATGGATCGGACCTCCCTTTATGGCTGGTGAAGGGGCAAACTCGTCCGCGCAAAACTGGTTCCAAGTGTCTGAAAATAAACAATAAAATGTGATTTTTAGGCGCAAACGACAGCGCCTTCGCAATCCGTCGGATGCGAAGCGCTTTGCACGCAAAGGTACGGGCCGCCGCACACGGCGGATGCACACCGGACGAAATTTGTTTGTATTTAAAGACAGCTAGCGCCGTAAGGTCGACCGGACGAGGCGCGTCGACGCAATACGGTCGGGCGTACGGGTGTTACGCGCCGCCGTCGCTTGGCGGATCAGACGAACCCGACATTCCACGTCGAGCTGTTATAATTCCCGATATTCGGGAGCACCGTCGGCATATCCCCCGCCGACACGCCGAACCAGCTCGCCAGCGTCGCCGCATATTGATCGACCGACATCGTCGGCAGCAACCGACCCTGGCCCACATCGTCGGGCGTATTGTTGCCGATCGCGGGCGGCGTCCCGTAGAAGCGCTGGCCGCGCACCGCATCGCCCATCACGAAGTGCATGCTGCCCCAACCGTGATCGGACCCGTCGTCGTTCGATTGCAGCGTCCGCCCGAAGTCGGAGGCGGTGAAGGTCGTCACCTTGTCGGCCACGCCCAGCGTCTTGGTCGTGTCGTAAAACGCCTTCAGCGCATTGGCGAGCAGCCCGGTCTGCGTCGGGTGGTTCGCCACCAGCGCATCGTGCATGTCCCACCCGCCGATCGACACGAAGAACACTTGCCGCCGCGCGCCGAGCTCGGACGAAACCGAAATCAGCCGCGCGACGATCTTCAACTGGTCGGCCAGGCTGTTGGGCGTCGGGAAGCCGGTGAAATTGGCCGCCGGAGCGCCCGCCAGCGCGGTATTGACCTGCGCATAGGTGTCGAGCGCGCGCTTGCTCACGCGCGCATGTTCGCTCTGGAAGATGTTGGCCTGCGATCCCGTCATCAGCGTGCGCAATGTGCTCGCCGCCGTGGTCGATCCGAACAGCGAGCTGCCATTGTTCAGCAGCGCGATCGGCCCGCCGGTGCCGACCGAATATTGGATCGCGGTCCTGCCGGTCAGGAACACCGCATTGCCGGTGGCATTGATGCAGGTCAGCGTGGACGATCCATTGCCGCTCTGGAACAGATCGCCGATCCGCCCGCCCCAGCCCGACGTCGCCCCCTCCGGGTTGCTCGCCTGCCAGAAGCTTTGCTGGTCGTTATGGCTGAACAGCTTCGGCGGCAGCGGGACGGAGTTGTTGCTATATTGCGCCTTGGTCGTCGGCTGGATCAGCGTTCCGACATTGAGCGCCACCGCGATCTTGCCCGCATTGAAGATCGGCAGCAGCGGCGCCAGCGTCGGCGCCAGCGCATATTGCCGCCCGCCCGGCAGCGCCGTTACCGGATTGAGCACCGTCGCATCCAGCGTATTGCGCGCCAGCGCGATGTTGCTCCGCGCCGCCTGATACAGATTGTAACTCGCCTGATCATAGGGCGGCAGCGTGTTGGCATAGTCGTTCCCGCCGTACAGGAACACGCAAACGAGCGCCTTGTAGTCGGTCGTAACCGCCGCCGCCGCCTCGCCGATCGCGGCCAGGCTGGTGACGAACGGCATCGCGCTCCCCGCCAGGCCGAGCGCAGCCGAGCGTTTGAGGAAGGCGCGGCGCGATTGATAGCCGGTGTCGCTGGTGTTCATCGGTCCGGTCCTTATCGAAAGGTCAGATAATCGGGCGAGGCCATCGTCAGCAGGATCGCGGTCATCACGCGGTTGCTGGGGCCGGTCGCGCCGGTGTTGGCGATGCTGTCGACCGCGCCCTTGATCGCGGCGATCGTCGCGCTGGAAAGCTGACCGTTCGCCAGCACCAGATTGACCTCGTCGACCAAGGCCTGGCTGTCCCCGGCCAGCGTCAGGATCGTCGAATAGTCCGCCTTGAAGTCGCCGGTCCCGTTGGCGATCAGCGCCTGCATGTAATTGATATACGCAACGACGCTCAGCTCATTGGTGATCTGGAATTCCGGCGCGACCAGCCCGGCGGCGGAAATCGCGGTGTTCGCCGGCGTGTATCCGGGCCGGAAGAAGTTGAACACCGTAACGCTATGCCCGATCGACTGGGCGAGGCGCGTGCTCGAACTCGACGTATCGCCGATCGTCCAGGCATTGGACGGCGAACTCGCCGAAAACGCCCGCGCCCATCCGGTCAGCCGCAGCACTGGCTCGCGCAATTTGCCGGTGTTGGTCCCCGTCACCGCCGTCACGTCGCGCGCCTCGGCATCGAGCAGGATCGCGCGGATCACCGCCTTCATATCGCCGCGCACGCCAGCGCCGTTGTTGGCAAACACCGCCGCCACCCGAGCGACATAAGCAGGGGAGGGGTTCGACGTCACCATCCGCTGGATCAACTGTTTCGACACGAATGGCGGCACGTTGGAATGCGCGAAGATCGCATCCAGAGCGAGGTTTACCGCCGCCATCCCCTCGGTCCCCGCCGGAATCGTCGTGCCGAGGAAGCTCGATGCGCCGCTTTCATGCTGCGACGCCGTCATCACCAGCGGCGCGCGGTGGCGGTCGGGCGTGGTGCTGACGCTGGACGCCAGGTTCAACCCCGTGAACACCCGCGCCAGCCCCGACACGTCGGCCGGCGTATAGGTCTCCAGCGGCTTGCCCCCGCTGGTCTTCACGCTCCCGTCGGGGTTCAGCTGATACAGGCCGAGCGTGAAGAGCTGCATCAGCTCGCGCGCATAATTCTCGTCGGGCTGCGATCCGGTGGCGGTGTTCGCCTTCTTGTTGCCCAGGAAGGTGAGGAACGACGCCATAGCGGCATTGGTGGTGATCGCCCCCAACAGCGTCCTAAAATTCCCGAACGCATTGTCGAGCAGCACGTCGAAATAGGCCGCGCCTGCAAACTGTTTCCAGTTGAGCGTCAGCCCGTCGATCCCCACCACCAGCATTTCCGACAGCGCGATGCCGACGCGCTGCCGCAACTGATCGGGCTCGGCGATCATCTGCCGCCACATCGTCGGGTCGAACCCGGCGGTGTTGTTGATGTTCGCCGCGACATTGTAGCCGTTCGCCACCAGCCAGTCCCAATGGCTCGTCGCGCGGGGTTGCGCGAATTGCTGGGTGATCCACCCGTCGAAGCCGAGCGACTGGACGCTCGCGATCTCGCCCTTGGTCGCGCCCATCGTCGCCTGGCCCAGGAAGCGGCTCGCCGCCGCCGCCGCGATCGGGGTAGGGGTAGGCGTCGCGGGGGTAGGGGTGGGGGATCCGCCCGCGCTCGCGCCCGTGCCCCCTGCGCCGCCGCCCGAGCACGCCGCCAGCGCCAGCCCGGCCGCCAGTGTCGTCAGCGAAGCCCCCGAAAGCCCCACCGGCACCGCCGGATCGGGCGCGTCGTCCGCCGCCACCTCCGGCGCGATCGTGTCGAGAATCGTTTCAGCCACGTTCCGTCCCCCCAAACCCGGCCGGTGCGCCGGTTCGGCATCTTCCGCCCGATCCGGACATATCAGGCCGGGCGCTGCGAGCCTATCGAACAGTGGCGGCAAAGGGCGTCAATGCGGAGTTTACCGTAGCCGCGCCGGGCAGGGGAGCGGGGTATTTATCGCAAGGGCGGGGCTGTAGGACAGGGGGGCGGGTCTGCCCAACGCGGCTGCCCTCTGTGAGGTCGCACGATATCGATCGAGCGCGGGAATCTCCGTCATGCAAAAAGCGCACCCACGCCGGTGGGGGCATGGGTGCGCTCAATTTATCCTCTTATGGAACGCTCGCTACTTTGCGGGCGCCAGTTCCCGCTTATCCACAATCGCGCTTTTCATGCCTTCACCCCTGGCGATGGAAGACGTTGCGGGGATCCCCTGATAGCCAGCAATCAATTCGGCACTCGCCATGCCGGGGGCGGTCGACTTTCCACCAATCAAGTCGCGAGTCGCCTTTTCAATCCGGTCGCCAATCCGGGCATCGACATTGCGCCAATAAGCAAACGCGCGTTCCAGAATTGGCTCGCTGACCCCATCGGCGAGATGCCCTGCAACATTGTTGACGAAACGGTCGCGCTGGGCATCGTCCATGACATCACGCACCAATGCGCCGGCCTGGCTCCAATCGTCGTCGTCCGCGCGCAAGGTATAGGCGGCGCGGATCATTTCTCCGTCGGCCATCCAGGTTGCTTCGCCCCCGACCTGAGGCTGTGCGCCCGGCCCACCATAGGAGTTGGGGGCATATACCGGGTCCAGCGCATTGACGGTCCGACCTTGGCCCGCGCGCGAATATGAGTGAACCTCCGCCGCCTTCGCCTGGTTGACCGGAATCTGCTTGTAATTCACCCCAAGCCGGGCTCGGTGCGCATCCGAATAGGAAAATCCACGCGCCAACAGCATTTTATCCGGGCTGAGGCCGATGCCGGGAACCATGTTGTTGGGTTCGAAGGCGAGCTGCTCGATCTGGGTGTCCCAATCCACCGGGTTGGTATCCAGCGTTAACTTCCCAACTTCGATCAATGGATAATCGGCGTGCGGCCATGTCTTGGTCAAATCGAACGGGTTGATTCGGTATGTCTTGGCGTCTTCGAACGGCATGATCTGGAATTTCAGCGTCCAGGTCGGAAACGCACCTTTGGCGATGTGGTCAAACAAATCACGGCGGTGATAATCGCCGTCTTGGCCGGCCATCGTGTCCGCTTCGGCCTGCGTCAGGTGCGCATTCCCGTCACCCAAATCAGTGTGGAAATGCCACTTTACCCAGAACTTCTCACCCGCTTCGTTTATCAGCATGTAGGTGTGACTGCCGTAGCCGTTCATCTCGCGCCAGTTCTTCGGCACACCGCGGTCGCCCATCAGATAGGTGACCTGATGCGCACTTTCCGGGCTTAGTGTCCAGAAGTCCCACTGCATGTCGTGGTCGCGCAATCCATTGTCGGCCCGGCGCTTCTGGCTGCGGATGAAATGCTGAAACTTCATGGGATCGCGGATGAAAAAGATCGGCGTGTTGTTGCCAACCATGTCGAAATTGCCGTCCTCGGTATAAAATTTGACCGAAAACCCGCGGGGATCGCGCCACGTGTCGGGGCTCCCGCGCTCTCCGGCGACGGTGGAGAACCGCATGGCGGTCTCCACCTTCGCGCCCGGCTGCAAGAATTTTGCCTTGGTGTATTTGCGCAGGTCGGCGGTGACCTCGAAATGGCCGAACGCGCCGCTTCCCTTGGCGTGTGGCTGGCGTTCCGGAATACGCTCACGGTTGAAGTTCGCCATTTGCTCGATCAGGTAGAAATCGTTCAGCACGATCGGTCCATCACGGCCAAGAGTCAGCGAATGCTCTTCGCTCTGTACGGGGATGCCGGCGTCGGTGGTGGTGCGGGGCGGGGTGTTGCGGTCAGTCATGGCGGTCGCCTTTGCGGTGCGGGGGGAGCGGTCAGCCCAATAACGGCGATGCTCAGCACACGTTCCGTCAACGGGTCTCAGCATCGTGCTGTTCCTGCCGCGCCGCTGCGCCGTCCCGATCCGCACCCTAGCGGTTTCCCCCACTTCCCCCAAACCCCCACCCGCGCTAAGGCCCGCCACGACTCTCGCTTTCGCCCGGCCCGGGCGCGCCCGCGCGGCATCTTGCCGCCTCCCCGCCGCGCCCGCGTCAGGCACCATCAAGGGAAGGACCCGCATGACTGCCATCGGCCAGGATACGCTCGGCACCCGCGCCACGCTCGACGTGAACGGCGCGCGCTACGATTATTACAGCCTCGCCACTGCGGCGGAAAAGCTGGGCGATATCAGCCGGCTGCCTTTCTCGATGAAGGTGCTGCTCGAAAACCTGCTGCGTTTCGAGGACGGCGTCACCGTCACCACCGAGGATGTGCAGGCGATCATCGACTGGCAGCAGGAGCGCAAGTCCGACCGCGAAGTGCAATATCGTCCCGCACGCGTGCTGATGCAGGATTTCACCGGCGTCCCCTGCGTGGTCGATCTCGCGGCGATGCGCGATGCGATCACCAGGCTCGGCGGCGATGCCGCGAAGATCAATCCGCTCGTCCCCGTCCACCTCGTGATCGATCACTCGGTGATGGTCGACGAATTCGGCACGCCCAAGGCGTTCGAGGATAACGTCGAGCTCGAGTATCAGCGCAACAATGAGCGCTACGAGTTCCTGAAATGGGGCTCGAAGGCGCTCGACAATTTCAAGGTCGTGCCCCCCGGCACCGGCATCTGCCATCAGGTCAACCTCGAGAATCTCGCGCAGACGGTGTGGTCGTCGACCGCGCCCGACGGCAGCAAGATCGCCTATCCCGACACCTGCGTCGGCACCGACAGCCACACCACGATGGTCAACGGCCTCGGCGTGCTCGGCTGGGGCGTCGGCGGGATCGAGGCGGAGGCCGCGATGCTGGGCCAGCCGGTTTCGATGCTGATCCCCGAAGTCGTCGGCTTCAAGCTCCACGGCAGCCTGGCCGAGGGCATCACCGCGACCGATCTCGTGCTCACCGTCACGCAGATGCTGCGCGCGAAGGGCGTGGTCGGCCGTTTCGTCGAGTTCTACGGCCCCGGCCTCGACGCGCTGTCGCTGGCGGACCGCGCGACGATCGCCAACATGGCGCCCGAATATGGCGCGACCTGCGGCTTCTTCCCGGTCGATGACGCGACGCTCGATTACATGCGCCTCACCGGCCGCAGCGAGGAAAATATCGCGCTGGTCGAGGCTTATGCGCGTGCGCAGGGCATGTGGCGCCTGGCGGATGCGCCCGATCCGGTCTTCACCGACACGCTCGAACTCGACATGGCGAATGTCGTGCCCTCGCTCGCCGGGCCGAAGCGCCCGCAGGACAAGGTCGTCCTCACCGAGGTCGACGACACCTTCAACGCCGATCTCGCGAAGGTCTACAGCCACGCCTCGGCCAAGCGCGTGCCGGTCGCCGGGCGTGACCACGACATTGGCGACGGCGACGTGGTGATCGCCGCGATCACCAGCTGCACCAACACCTCGAACCCGTCTGTGCTCGTGGCGGCAGGTCTGGTCGCGCGGAAGGCCAATGCGTTCGGGCTGAAGCCCAAGCCGTGGGTCAAGACCTCGCTCGCGCCGGGGTCGCAGGTCGTCACCGACTATCTCGACAAGGCTGGCCTCACGTCGGATCTGAACGCCGTCGGCTTCAACCTCGTCGGCTATGGTTGCACCACCTGCATCGGCAACAGCGGTCCCTTGGCCGCGCCAATCTCCGCCGCGATCAACGAAAACGACATCGTCGCAGCGTCCGTGTTGTCCGGCAACCGCAACTTCGAAGGCCGCGTCTCGCCAGACGTCCGCGCCAACTTCCTGGCCTCGCCCCCCTTGGTCGTCGCCTACGCGCTGAAGGGCACCGTCACCGAAGATTTCACGACCACCCCGATCGGTCAGGCGACCGACGGCACCGACGTGTATCTGAAGGACATCTGGCCCACCAATGCCGAGGTCCGTGAGGTCATGGATTCGAACATCGACCGCGAAATGTTCCAATCGCGCTATTCGAGCGTCTTCCTCGGCGACGCCAAGTGGCAGGCCATCGCGATCGAAGGATCGGACACCTACGCCTGGCCGCCGGCTTCCACATACATCGCCAACCCGCCCTATTTCGAAGGCATGACGATGACCCCGGCGCCGGTGCAAGACATTGTCGAAGCACGACCATTGGCGATCCTGGGCAATTCGATCACGACCGATCACATCTCCCCGGCGGGCTCGATCAAGGCCGACTCGCCGGCCGGCAAGTGGCTGATGGATCGTCAGGTCAATCGCGCCGATTTCAACAGCTACGGCGCCCGCCGCGGCAACGACAACGTCATGGTCCGCGGTACTTTCGCGAATATTCGCATTAAAAATGAAATGGTGCCGGGCGTCGAAGGCGGCATGTCGTCGTACAAGGGCGAGGTGATGCCGATCTATGACGCGGCGATGCGCTTCAAGGCCGACGGTACGCCGCTGGTCGTCATCGCGGGCAAGGAATATGGCACTGGGTCGTCGCGCGATTGGGCGGCGAAGGGCACCAATTTGCTCGGCGTGCGCGCGGTCATCACCGAAAGCTTCGAGCGCATCCACCGCTCGAACCTGGTCGGCATGGGCGTGCTCCCGCTGCAGTTCGCCGAAGGCGTCGATCGCAAGACGCTGAAGCTCGACGGATCGGAGAGCTTCACGATCATGAAGGTCGCCGAAATCCGCCCGCGTCAGGATGTCGAAGTGGTGATGACGCGCGCCGATGGCACGGTCGAAACCTTCCTGACGCGCTGCCGGATCGATACCGTCAACGAGCTGGAATATTTCCTCAACGGCGGCATCCTGCAGTACGTGTTGCGCAAGCTGGCCGCATGACGGTGGCGATCGAGGTTGTGGGATGGGCAGCGGCGCTGCTCATCCTCGCCTCGTATCTGCTTGTTTCGATGGGTAAACTCTCCGGCCAATCGGTGGCGTTCCAATGGATGAACGTCATCGGGGCGGCCGGATTTATCGTCAACAGTGGCTGGCATGGCGCATGGCCATCGACCTCGCTCAACGTGGCATGGGCGGCGATCGGGCTGGTGACGCTATGGCGGATCGGGCGCGGCCGGACCGGGCCGGGCCTGCAGCATAAGGAAATGCCCACCACGCGAAGCTGCGCGGCGGGCATCCTTTCCTCCCCAGGAAACTTTCAAAGCCTGTTTTGTCGGTCGCATCTTTACAAAGGCTGCGCCGAAGCAAATCCGGTAAGCAGGCAATTCCCCGATATTCCGGTCGGCTGCCACACAATTCGCAGCGTTCCCAAAGTCGCGATGTGCAGCTTCGCTGCTCACCAGAGTGTGATCTTGTAAAAATATCACAAATTGGGGCATGATGCCGACCGGGCTCCGATAGCGGGAGCCCGACGTAATCGAGGGTGCTCCAATGGCCGATCGCAAGCTCTTCGCCGGACACGCCATTCGCCGCTTGCGGCGGCAGGCAGGGTTGACGCAGGCGGCGATGGCCGAGATGCTGACGATCAGCCCGAGCTACCTCAATCTGGTCGAGAAGAACCAGCGCCCGCTATCGGCCTCGCTGATCGTGCGGCTCGCCGAAAGCTTCGATTTCGATCCGCGCGCGCTGGCGGCGGGGGAGCCTGGCGGGGGTGAGGCGGCGTTGCGGCGACGGCTGGCCGATCCGATGTTCGCCGATCTGGAAATCGACCGCAACGAACTGGCCGAGTGGCTGGCCGGAGCGCCCGGCGGCGCGGAGGCCTTTGCCCGCGCGTTTGACCGGATCGGGGCAGGGGGCGTCGATACGAGCGCGACGAGTGATCCGATCAGCGAAGTCCGCCGCGAAATCGAGCGCTGGCGCGGGCATTTCGCCGATCTCGACGCAATGGCCGAGACGCTGGCGGACGAGCTCCGCCTGGGCGCGGGTGACCTTTACGGCGCCATCGCCGAGCGCCTGCGCGTGAAGCATCAATTGACGATCCGCGTCCTGCCGGTCGACGTGATGCCCGACATGCTCCGCCGCACCGATCTCCACGCGCGGCAATTGCAACTGTCCGAAACGCTCGATCCTGCCTCGCGCACCTTCGCGGTCGCGTTCCAGCTCGCGCAGATCGAGGCGCGCGCGGAGATTGATGGCCTGGCCAAGGGCGCTGGCTTCACCGACCGCGCGTCCGAACGGCTCTATCGCCGCCACCTCGCCAGCTATTTCGCCGCTGCCGTGATGATGCCCTATGCTCGCTTCCTGCGCGCGTGTGAGGCGACGGGGTACGACATCGAATTGCTCCAGCGCCGTTTCGGGGCCGGGTTCGAACAGGTCGCGCACCGACTGACCACGCTGCAGCGGGTCGGCGCGCGTGGGCTGCCGTTCTTCATGGTGCGGATCGACCGGGCCGGGCAGGCGTCGAAGCGCTTTTCGGGCGCGAGCGGATCGCCGCTGGCCGAGGCAGAGGGGCGCTGCCCGTTGTTGCGGCTGCACGCTGCGTTCGATCGCCCGGGGAGCCTTGCGGTGCAGATGGTGGAGCTCGAAGACGAAACGCGCTGGCTGACGATCGCGCGCACCGTGACTCCGCAGGGGCGGCGTTATGGCGCGGTGCCGGCTGAATTTGCGGTGGGACTGGGCGTGTCTGCAACGCTCGGCGGGACGATGGCGGTGGCGCGCGGGCTCGATCTTAAGGGCGAGGCGACGCCGATCGGCCTCGGCTGCCGCGCGTGCGGCCGCGGCAATTGCCCGCAACGCTCGCTCCCGCCCGCGGGGCGCGCGCTGGTGCTCAACGAGCGCGAGCGTGGCGTCAGCGCCTTCACCTTTGGTGGGGACTGAGGTCGGCAGGCGCTTGTAAATAAGTGACATAACGACATAGCTGTTGGACCGGAGGCTGACAGATATACCCCGTCCGGGCGCAACTTTCGTAACTTTCGGATGTAAATCAGTGTACGGAATTGCCAATCCATACAGACGGGGCAATCCGATGACCTACCAGACCGACATCACCAAGACCGCCAGCCTGATCAAAAGCTTCAACGGCACCTGGGACGGCATCGACGCGGAGAGCGTCGCGCGGATGCGGATGCAGAACCGCTTCCAGACCGGGCTCGACATCGCGCGCTACACCGCCGCGATCATGCGCCGCGATATGGCCGCCTATGACGCCGATCCGGCGAAATACACGCAATCGCTCGGCTGCTGGCACGGCTTCATCGCGCAGCAGAAGATGATCAGCATCAAGAAGCACTTCGGCTCGACCGAGCGGCGCTATCTGTACCTCTCGGGCTGGATGGTCGCCGCACTGCGCAGCGAATTCGGTCCGCTGCCCGATCAGTCGATGCACGAGAAAACCAGCGTTCCGGCACTGATCGAGGAGCTCTACACCTTCCTCCGTCAGGCGGATGCTCGCGAACTGGGCATGATGTTCCGCGATCTCGACGCCGCCCGCGCCGCTGGTAACCAAGTGGAGGAGCAGCGCCTGATCAACGCGATCGACGGGTATCAGACGCATGTCGTGCCGATCATCGCCGATATCGACGCCGGTTTTGGTAATGCCGAGGCGACCTATCTGCTCGCCAAGAAGATGATCGAGGCGGGCGCCTGCGCGCTCCAGATCGAGAATCAGGTGAGCGACGAAAAGCAGTGCGGCCATCAGGACGGCAAGGTGACCGTGCCGCACGAGGACTTCCTCGCGAAGGTGCGTGCCTGCCGCTACGCCTTCCTCGAACTTGGCGTTGAGGACGGAATCATCGTCACGCGCACCGACTCGCTCGGCGCAGGCCTCACCAAGCAAATCGCGGTTTCGAAGGAAGCGGGCGATCTCGGCGACCAGTATAACAGCTACCTCGATTGCGAAGAAGTGACCGACCTGTCGACGATCAACGGCGACGTCGTCATCAACCGCGGCGGCAAGCTGATGAAGCCCAAGCGGCTGCCATCGAACCTGTTCCAGTTCCGCAGCGGGACCGGCGAAGACCGTTGCGTCATGGACTGCATCGCCTCGCTGCAGAACGGTGCCGACCTGCTGTGGATCGAAACCGAGAAACCGCATATCGAGCAGATCGCGGGGATGGTCGATCGCATCCGCGAGGTCGTGCCCAACGCCAAGCTGGTCTACAACAACTCGCCCAGCTTCAACTGGACGCTCAACTTCCGCCAGCAGGTGTTCGACGCGTGGGTTGCCGCGGGCAAGGATGTATCGGCCTACGATCGGGCCAAGCTGATGTCGGTCGATTATGACGGCACCGAATTGGCCGACGAAGCCGATGAGCGGATCCGCACGTTCCAGAAGGATGCGGCCGCGCGTGCGGGGATCTTCCATCACCTCATCACGCTGCCGACCTATCACACCGCGGCCTTGTCGACCGACAATCTGGCGAAGGAATATTTCGGCGAGGCGGGGATGCTCGGCTATGTGAAGGGCGTCCAGCGCAAGGAAATCCGCGAGGGGATTGCTTGCGTGAAGCATCAGAACATGTCCGGCTCCGACATCGGCGACGATCACAAGGAGTATTTCGCGGGCGAGGCGGCGCTGAAGGCCGGCGGCGCGCACAACACGATGAACCAGTTCGCGGCGTGACGCAGTAGCCGCAGCGCAAGCTGCGGCACGCCCGGCCGGCGGCGGGTCCAAGGACCCGCCGTCCGACGGCGCGGCTTCGCCGCGGCGGGCCCTTAAGCCCCCGCCACTGTCAACCGCTCAAGCTGCTCCGTCGTGAGCGCCAGATCCATAGACCCCAGTAACTCGTCAACCTGCGCCACACTCGTCGCGCTCGCGATCGGCGCAGTCACCGCAGGCTGCGCTGCCAGCCAGGCCAGCGCGATCTGCGCCAGCGTCGCGCCGGTCTCCTCGGCGACAGCGTCCATCGCAGCCAGCACCGCTGGCCCGCTACCATCCATGAACGCCTGCATTCGGCTACCACGGACGCTTTTCCCGAAATCTGCGGAGGAGCGATACTTGCCCGTCAGATAGCCCGATGCGATCCCATAATAGGGCACAACGCCGATATTGTGCTCGACGCAGTAATTTTGCAGCTCGCCTTCAAACTTGTGGCGGCTGACGAGATTATATTCGGGCTGCAGCACATGATAATGCGGCAGGCCATGAGTCCGCGCGAGATCGTTCGCCGATTTCAGCCGCGCGGCGTGGAAGTTCGACGCCCCGAGCGCGCGCACCTTGCCCGCATCGATCAGCTTCGAAAATGCCGCCAGCGCATCCTCCTGGCGCGTCGCATCGTCATCCTGGTGCGCGAAATACAGGTCGATCGTCTCGACGCCGAGCCGCTTGAGCGACGCATCGCACGCTGCGGCAATGCGCGCCGGCGCCAGCTTCTCGCCACCTTCGCCCGGCAACATGCCGACCTTGGTCGCGATCTGGACCTGGCCGCGCTTGCCCGATTGCTTGAGCCAGGCGCCGATCACCGCCTCGGACTCGCCGCCTTTGTGGACCGGAACCCAGGCCGAATAGACATCGGCGGTGTCGATCATCGTCCCGCCGCCGCTCACGAAAGCATCGAGCACCGCGAAGCTGGTCGCCTCATCGGCGGTCCAGCCGAACACGTTACCGCCCAGCACCAGCGGCGCGATGTGGAGATCGGTGGCACCCAGGCGGCGGAGCGTGGTCATTGCGGTTGGCTTTCATTGTCTCCGTCATCGTCCTCGTCGACGATTTCGGCGGCGTTGGTGTTGATGGTATTGGCGTCGAGGCGGGCCGCGGCATCATCGAGTGCCTTCTCCTCGCCAGGCGAAGCCCCCGTCGAAGTTGCGCCCCCGCTGCACGCCGCGATCAGCAGCAGCGGGGCCACTAAGATCGCCCGCTTCACTCTTCGATCTCGTTGCCGATGTCCTTCACGGCCCCACTCGTGGTATCGGCTACGCGGTCCGCTTTGTTGCCGAGCACCTCGGCAGCATTGTCGATCCGAGTTTCGGCGGCACCCAGCGCGGCGTCGGTGTCCGATACAGCCTTGGCGGCGGTCGCATTGGCATCTGCTTCGACGGTATTGGCAGTGTCGGCGGCCTGGCTTTGCGCTTTCGGGCTGCACGCGGCGAGCGCGAGGGTGGTCAGCGCGACGAGCGGCAGGATGCGGTAAATCTTCATGAAACGGCTCTCCTGATGGACGCGTCAGACGCTACTCAAGCCATCAAACTCGCGCAATCGCTTCCGGGTCCGCAGCAATCGCGTTGACCTCATATAAAGATATCTTTATATGTGCATCCCAGGATGAAAACGCTGTGACCATCGCCCTGGACATCTTCCGCGCGCTTGCCGACGCGACGCGGCTGCGCATCCTCGCGCTGCTGCGCACGATGGAGTTGTCGGTCGGCGAACTTGCGCAAGTGCTCGGGCAGAGCCAGCCGCGTGTCAGCCGCCATGTGAAAATTCTGTGCGATGCCGGAATCGCCGAGCGCCGCAAGGAAGGAAGCTGGGTGTTCGTTGCGCTGGGTAACGGCGCGATGGTCGGTCCGGTCATTGGCGCGCTCGATCAATGGGCGGCGATAGAGCCCGATCACTGGGCGGTCGCGGATGCGGCGCGGCTTGCGGCCGTGCGTGCCGATCGCGCGGCGTCGGCGGCAAGCTGGTTCGAGGCGAATGCCGGCCAGTGGGATGCGATCCGCTCGCTCCACATCGCCGAAAGCGAAGTCGAAGCGGCGATTTCGGCGGTGCTTGGCGATGCGCCGATCGGGCAGCTGATCGATATCGGCACGGGCACCGGGCGGATGCTCGAACTGTTCGCAGGCCGCGCAGACCACGCGCTCGGGATCGATCGCAGCTCGGAAATGCTGCGTCTCGCACGCGCTAAACTGTCGGAGCGGGGGCTCGGTAACGCCGAGTTACGGCAGGCCGATCTCTATGCCTTGCCGCTCGGCGACGGCGGCGCAGACGTCGCGATCATCCACCACGTCCTGCATTTCGCGCAGCAGCCCGGCGCCGCGATCGCCGAGGCCGCGCGGGTGCTCGGCCCCGGGGGGCGGCTGCTGATCGCCGATTTCGCGTCGCACGACCGGGAGGAATTGCGCACCAAG
Organism: Sphingomonas sp. MMS24-J45; assembly: GCF_044881195.1. Taxonomy (GTDB): domain Bacteria; phylum Pseudomonadota; class Alphaproteobacteria; order Sphingomonadales; family Sphingomonadaceae; genus Sphingomonas. The sequence continues at coordinate 3,072,764 of NZ_CP173255.1, forward strand.
GACGGGCATACCCGCCTGGGCTTTGCCGACGAACAGATGGCGACCTGGTTCGCCGCCGCCGGTCTGGCCCCGGTGCGGACGGAAACGCTGGTCGGCGGCGAACTGACGGTGAAATTATGGCTCGCGCGCAAGCTGGGCCGGGTAACGCAGGAAATGAAGGCGGCATGATGGTTTCGGTCAAGCAAATGGAAGAGGCGCGCCACGCGCTGGCGACGCCGCTGTTCGCCGATCTGGCGGGCGATGCACGGATCAGCTTCGAGTTCTTTCCGCCCAAGTCGGAAAAGATGGAAGAAACGCTGTGGCAATCGCTGCAGACGCTCGCGCCACTCGGGCCGCGTTTCGTGTCGGTCACTTACGGCGCGGGGGGCACAACGCGCGAACGTACCCATGCCACGGTGGCAAGGATTGCACGGGAGACCGCCATTCCGGCCGCAGCACATCTCACCTGTGTCGCTGCGACACGCGACGAGATCGACGCAGTCGCCGATGCCTATTGGCAAGCCGGGGTCCGCCACATTGTTGCGCTGCGCGGGGATTCGCCGGTGCCGGGCGAGAAATTCCAGTCGCCGGTCGGCGGCTATGCCAATGCGGTCGAGCTGGTGGCGGGCTTGCGGAAACTCCATCCGTTCGAGATTTCGGTCTCGGCCTATCCCGAATGCCACCCGGATTCGGTCGATGCGGCGGCGGACATCGACAATCTCAAGCGCAAGCTCGATGCGGGCGCGACGCGTGCGATCACGCAATTCTTTCATGAGGCGGAGACCTTCTTCCGCTTCCGCGACGCAGCGACCAAGGCGGGCGTGACGGCTGAGATCGTGCCGGGTATCATGCCGATCATGAACTTCGGCGCGGTACAGCGCATGTCGGCGATGTGCGGCACGGTGGTGCCGCCGTGGATGGGCACGCTGTTCGAGGGGCTGGACGATCATCCCGCTGCGCGCCAGCTCGTGTCGGCCACGATCGCTGCGGAGCTGTGTCGGCGGCTTTATGCCGGCGGCGTACGCGATTTCCATTTCTACACGCTCAACCGTGCGGAATTGAGCTTCGCGATCTGCCATCTGCTCGGCATCCGGGCGAAGGCTGCGGCGCCTGCGCACGCCGAAGCGGCATGAGCAACACCGTCGTCACCCCAGCGAAGGCTGGGGTCTCACGCTGCACGTGTGCCACCTATAACGTAAAGACCACAGCTTTCGCTGGGGTGACGGGACGAGTTTTATGACCATCCGCGAAACATTTCTCGCCGAAGCTGCCAAGCGCATCCTCATTACCGATGGTGCCTTCGGTACCGAGATCCAGAATTGGAAACTGTCCGAGGCCGATTATGCCGGCACGCTCGGGCTCGCCAAGGATCAGAAGGGCAATAACGACATCCTCGCGCTGACCAAGCCAGAGGTGCCCGAGACCATCCACCGCGCCTATTTCGAGGCGGGGGCGGACATTGCCGAGACCAACACCTTCTCCGCCAATCGCATCAGCCAGGCCGACTATGCCGCCGAGGGCCTGGTGCGCGAAATCAACGTCGAGAGCGCGAAGCTCGCGCGCCGGATCGCCGATGAATATCAGGCCAGGGACGGCCGCCCACGCTTTGTGGCGGGCGCGGTCGGGCCGACCAACAAGACGCTGTCGCTCAGCCCCGACGTCAACGATCCCGGTTTTCGCGAGATCGACTTCGATTATCTGAAAGATGTGTATCGCGAGCAGATCGACGCATTGATCGAGGGCGGTGCCGATTTCATCCTAATCGAAACGGTGTTCGACACGCTCAACGCCAAGGCCGGGATCATGGCCGTGCTCGAGGCGAGTGAAGCGCTCGGTCGCGACGTGCCGATCATGCTGTCGATGACGCTGACCGATCTGTCGGGCCGCAATCTCTCGGGCCACACGGTCGAGGCGTTCTGGCACGCGGTTCGCCACGCGCGGCCGGTGACGATCGGGCTCAATTGTTCGTTCGGCGCGGAGCAGTTGCGCCCGCATGTCCGCACGCTGAGCGACATCGCCGATACGCTGATCATGGTCTATCCCAACGCGGGATTGCCCAACGAACTGGGCGAATACGACGAGGCACCCGTCACGACTGCGGGGCTGGTCGGCGAATGGGCCAAGGCTGCGCAAGTCAATGTCCTTGGCGGCTGCTGCGGATCGACGCCAGCGCATATCAAGGCGATTGCGGACGGCGTCGTGGGCCTCGCTCCACGCCCGCTACCGGTTCCGCCGGTCGTCACCCGCCTAGCCGGGCTGGAGCCGATGACGATGGCGGCTTAGCCAAGCGAAGCCCTCTCCCCTTAAGGGGAGAGGGTTGGGAGAGGGGCAGTAACACGCGCCGTCTCTCCGTAACTTCCCCTCTCCCCGGCCCTCTCCCCTGAAGGGGAGAGGGAGAAGGCACACAATGACCACCACCACCGCCCAATTCGTCAACATCGGTGAACGCACCAACGTCACCGGTTCGGCCAAGTTCAAGAAACTCATCATGGCGGGGGATTACCCCGCTGCGGTCGAGGTTGCGCGCCAACAGGTGGAATCGGGCGCGCAGGTGCTCGACGTCAACATGGACGAGGGACTGCTCGACGCTGAGCACGCGATGGTCACCTTCCTCAAGCTCATCGCCGCCGAGCCGGATATCGCGCGCATCCCGTTCATGGTCGACAGCTCGAAATGGTCGGTGATCGAGGCGGGGCTGAAGTGCGTCAGCGGCAAGCCGATCGTCAATTCGATCAGCATGAAGGAGGGGGAAGAGCAGTTCCTCGCTCAAGCCAGGAAGGTCATGCAGTACGGCGCCGCCGTCGTGGTCATGGCGTTCGACACCGTCGGCCAGGCCGATACGCGCGCGCGCAAGCTCGAAATCTGCGCGCGGGCCTATGATTTGCTCATGGGCATTGGCTTCCCGCCGGAAGACATCATTTTCGATCCCAACATCTTCGCGGTGGCGACCGGGATCGAGGAGCATAACAATTATGCGGTCGACTTCATCGAGGCGTGCCGAGACATCAAGGCGCGCTGCCCGCACGCGCATATCTCCGGCGGCCTGTCGAACCTGTCGTTCAGCTTCCGCGGCAACGAGCCGGTGCGCCGCGCGATGCATTCGGTGTTCCTCTATCACGCGATCCCGGCCGGGCTCGACATGGCGATCGTCAATGCCGGGCAGCTCGATATCTATGATCAGATCGAGCCCGAACTGCGCACCGCGTGCGAGGACGTCATCCTCAACCGAGACGAGGGCGCGACCGAGCGGCTGATCGCGCTGGCTGAGCGGTACAAGGGCACCGATGCGGTGGCGGAAAAGGCGGCGGCTGAGTGGCGCGGGCTGCCGGTCAACAAGCGGCTCGAATATGCCTTGGTCAAGGGCATCGATCTGCATGTGGTCGAAGATACCGAGGAAGCCCGCCAGGGTTTCGCGCGCCCGATCGAGGTGATCGAAGGGCCACTGATGGACGGGATGAACGTCGTCGGTGACCTGTTCGGTTCGGGCAAGATGTTCCTGCCGCAAGTCGTGAAATCGGCACGCGTGATGAAGAAGGCGGTCGCTCACTTGTTGCCCTTCATCGAGGCGGCAAAGGAGCCCGGCGCGCGCGGCAAGGGCAAGATCATCATGGCGACCGTGAAGGGCGACGTGCACGATATCGGCAAGAACATCGTCGGCGTGGTGTTGCAATGCAACGGCTTCGACGTGGTCGACATGGGCGTGATGGTGCCCTGGTCCGACATCCTGAAGGCCGCGAACGAGAATGATGCCGATATGATCGGCCTGTCGGGGCTGATCACCCCGTCGCTGGACGAGATGGTGACGGTTGCCGAGGAAATGCAGCGGGCAGGGATGACGATGCCGCTGCTGATCGGCGGCGCGACGACGTCCAAAGTGCATACCGCGCTGCGCATCGCGCCCGCTTATCAGGGGCCGGTGGTGCATGTGCTCGACGCGAGCCGCGCCGTTGGCGTCGCCTCGACCCTGGTCAGCGACACGATCCGCGACGAATTCGTGCAAAAGACGGCGGAGGATTATGAAGCCGTCCGCCTCGCCCGCGCCAATAAGGGGCAAAGCGAGCTGATCCCGATCGCCAAGGCGCGCGAAAACGCCTTCGTGGCCGATATGACGCTGAAGCCCGGCGCGCCCGCCAAGCCCGGCGTGCATGTCTTCCGCGACTGGGATCTGGCCGACCTGCGCGAGTTGATCGACTGGACCCCATTCTTCCGCGCGTGGGAATTGGCGGGCAATTTCCCGGCGATCCTCGATGATGAGGTGGTCGGCGAAAGCGCGCGCAACCTTTACACCGATGCGCAGATGATGCTCGACCAGATCATCGCGGAGAAATGGCTGACCGCGCGCGGTGTCGCCGGGCTTTGGCCCTGCGCACGCTATGAGGACGATGTCGTCATCGACCTGAAGGGCGATTTCAACGCCGACGAGCTGCGCGGTTTCGACATGCTCAACTTGGTCGATTCCAACGACATCGTGCGGCTGCCCTTCCTGCGCCAGCAGATCGCCAAGCGCGAGGGCCGCGCCAATATGTGCCTGGCCGACTTCATCGATCCGAAGGGCGACTGGATCGGCGGCTTTGCGGTGTCGATCCACGGCATCGAGCCGCATCTCGCCAAGTTCAAGGCGGCGATCGACGATTATAGCGACATTCTGCTGAAAGCGCTGGCCGACCGCCTGGCCGAGGCTTTCGCCGAGCGTCTGCACCAGCACGTCCGCACCGATCTGTGGGGCTATGCGCCCGATGAACAGCTGACCAACGAAGCGCTGATCCGCGAACAATATCGCGGTATCCGCCCGGCCCCCGGCTACCCCGCGTGCCCGGAGCACAGCCTGAAGGTCAAGCTGTTCGAGATGCTCGACGCGCACCACGCCACCGGCGTCTCGCTGACCGAGAGCTTTGCGATGCTGCCGACCGCCGCCGTCTCGGGCTTTTACTTCGGTCACCCGCAGGCGGAGTATTTCGGTGTCGCGCGCGTCGGGCCTGACCAGCTCGAGGAGTATGCGGCGCGGCGGGGTGTTGATTTGGAAACCGCGACCCGTTGGCTGCGGCCGAATCTCGATTAGTCCAATAGGCCGTTGCGATAGCCCGGGTTTAATGGGGGGACGGCGCGGCCATCGTTGCGCCGTCCTCGCGCCCCAAATCGATCAGGTGGTGGTGTAAGTCCCCTTCACCCAGCCACTGCTCGTGTTGGCCCATTCGGTCGTCTGATCTGCGCTGGTGCAATAGATACGGATCTGTGCCTCTCCGCCTGATACCCAGACGGTCGCCGAAACCGCGCTGCCGGGCTGCGAGAAGCTGCCGGTGGTCCATCCTGGACCGCCGCTGTCACTGCAACGCTCGGTGATGGTATAGCCGTCACTGGAATAGACGCGGATATGCAATCCGCCGCTGCCATCGAACCAGCTGATCGCTGCCGTAGAAATAGGAAAATTGGGGTTGTCCGCCATGTCCCGTCTCCGTTGCACGCTCACCTCATCGCGAGTCGTTGCACGTACGCAACATTGCCGTGTTCCGTGACATCCGCAATCGCCGCTGCGGCGGACCCGGTTAACCCTCAATTTGCCTTCACAAGCCGCGCCAAGCGGCGCATTTCTCACGACAAAGGAGTCTCGAGATGCGCCCGATCGTGCCGTTGCTACTGCTCGCGCTTGCCGTTCCCGCCGCCGCGCAGCAGGGACGCGCGCCCTTTACGATCCAGGAGACTGGCCAGGGTTTCCAGACGATCGACGATGCGGTGCAATCGGTTCGCATGGGCACCGCGACGATCCTGATCGCACCCGGCGTGTATCATCAATGCACGATTCAGGCGGGCGGTGTGATCACCTTCAAGGCGATCCAGCCGGGTACTGCGATCTTCGAGGGCACGACGTGCGAGGACAAGGCCGCCTTCGTGCTCCGGGGGCAGGGATCGACGGTCGACGGCTTGGTGTTCCGCGGGATGCGCGTCGGCGATGGCAACGGGGCGGGCATCCGTACCGAGATCGGCGATCTGGTGGTGCGTAATTCGATGTTTCTGGATAGCCAGGAGGGTATCCTCGGTGGCCATCCCTCTGCCCAGAAGATCACGATCGACCGGTCGACCTTCGCCGGCCTCGGCCAATGCGATGAGAGCCCGAGCTGCTCGCACAGCATCTATCTCGCCAATCAGGGATCGGTCACGATCACCAACTCCCGCTTCGAGCGCGGAACGGGCGGGCATTACGTCAAGCTGCGCGTGCCGCGCGTGACGATCGCCGATAACAGCTTCGACGATACCAAAGGGCGCAAGACCAATTACATGATCGACCTGCCCGAAGGCGGCACCGGCCTGATAACCCGCAACACCTTCGTGCAGGGTGCGGGCAAGGAAAATCACAGCGGGCTGATCGTCGTCTCGGCCGAGGCCAAGACATACCGCGCGACCGGCCTTCGTATCGAAGGCAATGACGCGACGCTTGCTCCAAATGCTCCAACCAACCCCGCCTTCGTCGCCAACATGAGCGGCGATCAGCTTGCCGTCGGCGCGAACCGGCTTGGGCCCGGGATCCGGATGTACGAGGTTCGCTGAACCCCTATAGCCAATCGCGCGGGGCGATCGGCGTGGGCGGGTACATCGCCAGATATTGGACCAGGCGTGGCACACGGCCGTGATTGGCGGTGGCGCCATGCGGTAAGTCCGATCGCCAGATAATCAGGTCACCGGCGTTGGCGGCGATCGGCACGGCCTGCGCCGTCAGATCGACCAGCCGCGGATCGCTGTCGCCAAGGCTGTCGAGCCACGCGTCGAGCTTGTGGTGAAAGCCGGGGATCAACTGCAACGCGCCCTGTTCCGCGGCGGTATCGGTCAGATACAGAATGGCCTGAGTCCCGAACGGGATCGGGCGCACCAGGCTGTCGTCCCAATGCAGCGGCTGCCCGGCGAATTTCCAGTCGTGCCGTACCGGCGGATTGAAGCCGAGCCGATCGGTGTTCATCCACAGATCGCTTCTGCCCCAAAGTTGCGCGAAAGCCTTGTGAGTGCGCGGCGAGCGCCGGATCGCATCCTGCTGCGGGCTCTGGAAATGCTGGACCATGATGCCGTTGCGCGCACCTGCATCGTACCAGCTTGCCGGATTGTCGGGCGTCGCGCCGACGATCTCCCACACCAGCGCCGCCGTGTCTGCCGCGAGCGCCGGGTCGATCGCGGCGCGCAGGATGACGTAGCCAAGCTCGTTCCAATGCGACAGGTCGTCGGCATCCAGCACGGGCGGCATCGCATCGATCTCGGCCAGCCGCGCGGCGGTGGTGGGGGGCGGCGGCAAACCGTCGAGCGCGGCGTGATAACGCGCTACACGCTCGGGATCGGGATGACCCGCCGTCGAGATCACCCATTCGGCGAACGTCGCAAAATCCGGCCGCGTCCGCCCGGCATGTTGCATCGTCTGCTCGATCCCGAGACCGAGCGTATCGAGCAGCATCCGCCACTGATGTTCGGGGAGGCGCTCCTGCGATCGCCCGGTCAATCGATCGAGATAGGCCTCAATGCCGCGGATGTGCGACAGCGCATGGCTCATCGGCAGACCGCACCGGCCTTGCTCAGATCGAGGCATTTGCCGTCGATCTTCGGCCCGGTCAGCCGCAGACCGATCTGCCGCGCCAGCGTCGGCATGATGTCCACCGTCTCGACCCCGCCGGGATGTTCGAATCCGGTCATCCCCTTGCGCCAGAACAGGATCGGCACGCGGCGGTCATAGTCGTACGGGCTGCCGTGCGTGGCGACCGAACCGCGCGTGGGATCGGGAATAGGCGTTATGCGTGGTTTCAGGAAGACGAGCAGATCGCCCGACCGCTTGGCATTGAAGGACGCGCGTGCCCGTTCGATCATGCCCCATTTCTCGGGCGGCCCCTTGGGAGCAGGCGCTGCCTGTAGCTGCGCGGCGGTGAACACTTCGGCCACTTGCGGCGCCGCCTTGTAATAAGCGACCGCTGCATCCTGCACGGCTTTGCGCTGCGCCGGGGCCAGATCGCGTGCGATGTAGATGTCGCCATTGGGAATATCGCCGAACAGCACCGGCGTCGTGATGCCGAGCTTGGCCATGATCTGCTTGCCGACCAAAGACGGCGCGAGATCGACCTTCACCCGTTGCGCATCGGGCAGGCCGGCCGTGACTTCGCGTTCGGGAATGTCGTTGCCGCCATGATCGGCGGTCAGCACGACTTCATAGTCCACGCCAGTCGCATCGAGGACCTCGAAGAACGAGCCGAGTGTCGCGTCAAGCTGCTGGAGCTGGATGCACATCTCGGCACCCTCTGTGCCATAGGTATGGCCGATGTAATCCGTCGCCGATGCACCCACGTCGATGATGTCGGTGGTCGAACCCTTGCCGAGCTTCATGTCCTGCACCAGCCCGGCCGCCAGCGCGACGATTGCGCCATCGAAGGCGGGGGAGGCGCGGAATGCGGCGGCATTGCCCGCCGTGCGTTCGAAATGCCCGTCGCCGACCGTCTTGCCGCCACCCACCGACGTCGCGCGGTCGTGCGGTTTGCAGATGTCCGGCACGTCGAGCGCGGCTTGCGGGGCGGCAATCTTGGCGGCGGTGGCGGCGTTCGCTCGCGCGACTACGGCAGGCGTGGCGCGTCCAGCATAGCTGACAAAGGCCTTGCCGTTCCACCACCACAGTTCATCGACATTGTGGCCGCCCATCATCACGGCGGCGCGGTCCTTGCCCGCGACTGAGACGACGCGCGTCGCCGGGATCGCCGCCTTCATCCGCTCGCCGAGCGTGGGGACGAGCAGATGCTTGTCGGACACGGTGTAGTTCGCGGAGGACGAGCCGGGCACTGTCTCATCCTCCGAGCAATAGACTTGCTTGTCGGCGCGTGCGACCGACAGATCGGTCCAATTGTTAGCGATGATGCCGGTATGTTCCGGGCGGAACCCGGTCAGGATCGTCGAATGGCCGGGGCAGGTCTCGGTCGCGGCATGGCTTTGATAACCGCTCGGAAACACGCCGCCCTTTTGCAAGCGGGCCAAGCCGCCGGTGAACGATGTGCGATACTCCCCGAACAGATCGGCGGAGAATTGATCGACCGAGATCACCACGATCAGCTTCGGCGGAGTCGTCGGGGCGGGCGCTGTCGGGGGGGCTGGCGGTGCGGTTTCGGCCCGGATCGGTGCGGAAAGGAGTCCCAGCGCCAGAACGGCGAGAGAGGTGTATCGATTCATTCGACGTCTCCGAATTGGCGGCGGACCGGTTGTGCCGCTATGGCGCGTCGGGGCAGGGCCGACAAGTTGGCCGTTGAGGGTGAGCGATGCGTTGGTTTTATTACGTCATGGTGACATTGCTGGCGCTGCTGGCGCTGCTGGCGCTGCTGGCGCTGCTGGCGTCGGGGCGCGCGCACGCCCAAGCGATAACGCCCGATCCCTATGGCAAGGGACCGCACCTCGGGATCAGCTTGGTGGCCGAGACCGCATCGCCCAAGGCGGGATCTACCGTCACGCTCGCGCTGGCGACTGTGCCGCAGCCGGGCTGGCACGGCTATTGGCAGAATCCGGGTGATGCCGGGTTCGCAGCGAAGCTCGACTGGACGTTGCCTAAGGGCGTGACGGCGAGTGCACCGGCCTATCCAGTACCCGGGCGGCTGATCGTCGCCGATTTGATGAACTACGTTTTCGAGAAGGCCTACGCCCCGCTGGTCACGCTGAGCGTGCCTGCGGGCCTCGCCCCGGGGACGAAGCTGCCGGTCAAGCTGCACACCAATTATCTGGTTTGCTCGGCTGAGGTGTGCGTGCCCGAATCCGCCGACCTGTCGACTGTGATGACCGTCGGCGACGGTGCGATTTCGGCGCAATCCCAGGCGCAATTCGATGCCTGGCGGCGCGCCGTGCCGAAGCCGCTCGATGCAAAGGGCGTGTTTCAGGTGAGCGGCGGGCGCATCCGCATCGCGATCCCCTATCCGGCGGGCGCCGCGCTGCCGAAGGATGTGTATTTCTATCCGATCACGACGGGCTTGGTCGATTATTCCGCGCCGCAGACAGTCACGCAGGACGGCGACCGTCTGGTCGTCGAAACCAAGGCCGCGCAGACCGTAAGCAAGGGGCCGCTGGCCGGTGTCGTGCAGATCGGCGCGCAACAGGGCCTGATTGTGACCGCCGAGGCGGGGATGGTCGCGGCGGCAGCATCGAGCGTATCGACCGGGACGAGCGGCATCTTGCTCGCCACGCTGATCGCCTTCGGTGGCGCGATGCTGGGCGGTCTGATCCTGAACGTCATGCCCTGTGTTTTCCCGATCCTGAGCCTCAAGGCGCTGAGCTTGGCGCGTGGCCATCTCGACGAGGGCGCGGCACGGCGGGAGGCGTTGGCCTATACCGCGGGCGTGGTCGCGGTGTGCGTCGCGCTGGGCGGGGCGATCCTCGCACTCCGGGCGGGCGGGACGGCAGTCGGCTGGGCGTTCCAGTTGCAGGACCCACGCGCGATCGTCGTTTTGCTGCTGCTGACCGTGGCGCTGTCGCTCAACCTGGGCGGGCTCTTCGAGATTCCGACGCCGCAATTCGTCAACCGTTCGGGCGGGGCAGGGGGGGCGTTTGCAACCGGCGCGCTCGCCGCCTTCATCGCCACGCCGTGCACGGGGCCGTTCATGGGGGCCGCCCTCGGTGCGGCGCTGGTGCTGCCCTGGCCCGCCGCGCTTGCGGTTTTCGCCGGGCTGGGGCTGGGGCTGGCGATTCCCTTCCTGGCGCTCGGTTTCGTGCCCGCCTTGCGCAAGCGCTTGCCCAAGCCCGGCGCATGGATGGAGACCTTCCGCCACATTCTGTCGGTTCCGATGTGGCTGACTGCCCTCGCGCTGGCGTGGGTGCTGGGGCGGCAAGCCGGGGTCGATGGGCTGACGCTTGGCCTTGGCGCGGCTTTGCTTGCGGGTTTTGCCTTGTGGATCGGCGGGCGGCGCCAGGCGCGCGGGCTGGCGTTCGGCTGGGTCGCTCTCGCTGCGCTGGCGGTGGTGACGGTTGGTGGCGCCGCGCTGGTCGGCCGTGCGCCTGCGGGAGCTGCCGTCGCCGAAGCCGGGAGCGAGGCGTTCACCGAGGCGAAGCTCGATGCCCTGCGCAAGGAGGGCCGCCCGGTATTCGTCTATTTCACTGCCGATTGGTGCCTGACATGCAAGGTAAACGAGAAGGTGGCGATCGAGACCGACGCGACGCGCAAGGCGTTCGCCGAGCATAAGGTTGCGGTCCTGATAGGCGATTGGACCAATGGTGACCCGGTCATGGGCCGCTTCATCGAACAGCATAATCGTGCGGGCGTGCCGCTCTACCTCTATTACGCGCCGGGCGCAGCCGAGCCGCAAGTGTTGCCGCAAGTGCTGACCCCCGCGATGCTGGCGGCGCTATGAGGTCCTTCGCGCCGCTCGCGCTACTGCTTCTGACTGCAGCAAGCGATCCGCCCGAATGGGTCGAACGGACCGCGCCGTTCCAAATTACCGAGAACATCTATTACGTCGGTACAAAGGGGCTCGCCGCCTATCTGATCGCGACACCGCAAGGGGCGATTCTGCTCGACGGCACGATGGAGCGGAACGTCCCCGCAATCGAGGCCAACATTCGCGCAGTCGGTTTCAAGCTGCGGGACGTGAAGATCCTGCTCAACAGCCATGCGCACTTCGATCATGCTGGCGGCCTTGCCGCCTTGAAGCATGATACCGGGGCAAGACTGGCCGCGATGGCGGGAGATGTTCCAGCGTTACAGCGTGGTGAGCATGTCGGCTTGACCAGCTATCCGCGCGGCAGATTTCCGGCCGTTCGGGTCGATCGCGTCTTGCACGATGGCGACGTGGTGGCCTTGGGCGGCGTGCGCATGACGGCGCTCGCCACGCCGGGGCACACGCGTGGCTGCACCACTTGGGTACTGCCGATCGCGCGCAGGGCTGGTCGCGTCACCGTGGTCTTTCCATGCAGCATGACGGTCGCGGGCAACCGCTTGTTCGGTAACACCGAATATCCTGCGATCGTGCGCCACTTCCGGCGCAGTTTCGATCGGATCGGCGCGCTTAAGGCTGACATCGTGCTGACAGCGCATCCCGAGGCGTCCGACATCCTGACGCGCCGAGGCACCGATTATCGTGCACCGGGGGTGCTGTCGAAGCTCGTTGCCGAGGCGCGGGCGGCGTTCGAAGTCGAACTGACGAAGCAACGCGGGGCGACCAGGCGCAAGGGGCTGTCGGGCTTCTGACGTCGGCTGAAGGGCCGCACTCGCTTTTTTCTGTGCGGCGGCGCTTGTGCAACGCAGCAATCCGTCGCAGCATGGAACCAGCACGGATTTGGGGGCTTTACCATCGCAATGGCGACAAGACCTGCGTTCGACGAAATTATGGGGCATGTCGGGTCAACGGTGGCGCGTCCCGAACTCGCGGCGCTCGGTGCCTGGATCGACGACACGCCCGATGCCGAACTCCGCCGACGCCAGCAATCGGCAGAGGCGACGTTCCGCCAGCTCGGCATCACCTTCGCCGTTTATGGTGACAGCGACGCAAGCGAGCGGATCATTCCGTTCGACATCGTGCCGCGCGTTTTCCTGGCCGATGAATGGGCGCGGCTGTCGGCTGGCTTGGTGCAACGGGTCGAGGCGATCAACGCCTTCCTCGTCGATATCTATGGCGATCGGGAGATTCTCCAGGCCGGCGTCCTCCCGCCCGACCTGATTTTCGGCAATGCGCAGTTCCGCCCGGAGATCGCGGGCATTCGCCCGCCGCACGATATCTGGGCGCATATTTGCGGGATTGATCTGGTCCGCACCGGGCCGGACGATTTCTTCGTGCTCGAGGATAATGCCCGCACGCCCTCCGGCGTCAGCTACATGCTCGAAAATCGCGAGGCGATGCTGCGGCTGTGTCCGGAGCTTTTCCGCGATTTCCGGGTGGCCGCAGTGGATAGTTATCCCGATCGCTTGCTGGAGACGATGAAGTCGGTCGCGCCGATCGGCGTCAACGCACCGGTCTGCGTCGTGCTGACGCCGGGGCATTACAATTCGGCTTATTACGAGCACAGCTTTCTTGCGGATTCGATGGGCGTCGAGTTGGTCGAGGCGGCCGACCTCGTCGTCGATGACGATGTGGTGTGGATGCGCACGATCGCGGGGCGGGTAAAGGTCGATGTGATCTATCGCCGGATCGACGACGATTTCCTGGATCCGTTGGTGTTCCGTCCGGATTCGATGCTCGGCGTGCCGGGGCTGATCGCCGCTTATGCCGCCGGCAATGTCGCGCTGATAAACGCGCCGGGGAACGGCATCGCCGACGACAAGGCCATCTATTCGTACATGCCCGAAATCGTGAAATTCTATTCGGGCTGCGATCCGAAGCTGCCAAATGTCGAGACGTGGCGCTGTCGTGAGCCGGACGCGCTTAAATACGTGCTCGACCATTTGCCGGATCTGGTGGTGAAGCTGGTCGACGGGTCGGGCGGTTATGGCATGTTGGTCGGCCCGACCGCGACCAAGGCAGAGATCGAGGCGTTCCGCGCCGCACTGATCGCCGAGCCGCACCGTTATATCGCCCAGCCGACGCTGGCGCTTTCCACCGTGCCGACGCTGGCGGAGAGCGGCCTTGCGCCGCGGCATGTCGATTTCCGTCCCTTCGTGTTGACTGGGTCTAAGGGCGTTCAGGTCGTTCCCGGCGGGCTGACGCGGGTCGCGCTGAAAGAGGGGTCGCTGGTGGTCAATTCGTCGCAGGGCGGCGGGACCAAGGACAGCTTCGTGCTGATGGATAACGGCGCTGCCCCGAGCCAGAGCCAGAGTATGGGTTACGTGCAGGGAGAGGTCGCCTGATGCTCTCGCGCACCGCCTCCTCGCTTTACTGGCTTGGCCGCTACGTCGAACGCGCCGATTTCACCGCGCGTCTGGTCGAGGCGACCGTGCGGCTCGACGTGCTCTCGCCGCGTCCGGCGGGGGAAGCGGCCTGGGCCAGCGCGCTGGCCGTGACCGAAACCGACGCCGCCTTCACCGCCACGGGCCGGGACGTGACGCAGAGCCACGTGGCGCGCTTCCTGACGGTCGATTCGAGCCACCCCGGCTCGATCGTGCGGTCGCTCGACATGGCGCGAAACAACGCGCGCGCGGTGCGCACCGCGCTTACCAAGGAAGCCTGGACCGGCATCAACCGCGCCTGGTTGATGTTCGACAGCCGCTCCAGCCCGGGCGGCGCGATGGCGACGCTCAATCTGGTCGAGGCGGTCAAGGCGGAGACGCGCGGCTTCGAAGGCGCGGTGCACCGCATGCTGCGCAACCAGACGACCTGGTTCATCCGGCTCGGTCAGGCAATCGAACGCGCCGACAACACCGCGCGGCTGCTCGACGTCAAATACCACATCCTCCTGCCGGAGGGGGAGCGGGTCGGCGGTGTCGTCGATCGCGATCAATGGACCACGATCCTCCAGACCGTTTCCGCAGTTACGGCCTATCGCTGGCTTTATTCCGATGGATTGACGCCCGCGAACGTTATCGACTTGCTGATCGCGCGGCCTGAATTGCCGCGCAGCCTAGCAGCGTCGGTGGAGGAGGCGGTCGACATCCTCAATCTATTGGCCAAGCGCACCGGCCTGCATGGCGAGGCCGATCGGATGGCGCGCACCCGGCACATGCGCTTATCGCGCACCCAATCGGGTGCGGTGATTGCCCGAGGTTTGCACCAATTCCTGCAAGGCTTCATCGCGGAAAACGACGAACTGCACCGCGCCGTCGGGCGCCAGTTCAAATTCACCTGAGGCGGAGGCGCGCGATGAGGCTGATTGTCGATCACCGCACGACCTATCGCTTCACCGCTCCGCAATCGCGGTTGATTCAGCTGCTTCGCGTCAATCCGGAGGACACGCACGATCAGTCGGTGGCAAGCTGGACGGTGCATGTCGATTGCGATGCGCGCTTCCGCCCCGGACGCGACGGGTTCGGCAACAGCACGACGATGCTGTACGTCGATGGCCCGATCGACGGTATCGAGATTACGGTCTCGGGCGAGGTGCTGACCAACCCGTCGCGCGGAATTGTGCACGGCGGGGAGGAGACGCTGCCGCCCGAATTGTTCCTGCGGGCCACCGCGTTGACGGCGGCGGATCAGGCAATCTGGGACTTTGCGCAAACGATCGGTGACGGGGTGCAACTGGCGACGCTCCATGCGCTGAACGGGACTATTCATCAGCGCTTCGCGCTCGATCGGGGGCGCCCGATCACCGGCCAGACCGCAGCAACGGCCTTTCAACGCGAAACTGCGACGCCGCGCGATCTGACCCATATCTTCGTCGCGGCGGCACGCTGCCTGGGCATTCCGGCACGCTATGTATCCGGATATAGCCCCGTCTGTTTCGGGGCCGACAGCAGTCCAGCACCGCACGGCTGGGCAGAGGCCTATGTCGAGGATCTCGGCTGGGTGGCGTTCGATCCTTGCACCGGGCTTAGTGCCGACGAAGCCTATGTCCGCGTCGCCGTTGCGCTTGATGCGGCGGGGGCAGCGCCGGTGGCGGGTTCACGCCTGGGAGAGGGTGAGGAGCGGCTCGACGTCGATCTTCACGTCGATCGCGCTGGGCATTAACTCAGCTGGTCCCGACCAGCTGTTCGGCCATGATGGCATACTTCTCGGCCGGCGGCGTATAAGTCGCCTCCTCATCGATCAACAGGCTCCAGCCCTTCGGCCCCAGCACTTCGATCGGGCGGTAGCGGATCTTGTAATCCATCCGCGGTGACCCCTTCACCCAATAGCCGAGATAGACATAGGGCAGGCCTACGGCGCGGGCGCGCAGGATATGATCGATGATAATCTGGCTGCCGAGACCACGGCGCTGTTCATTGTCCGCGTCGAAGAAGCTGTAGATCATCGACAGGCCATCGGCCTGCTGATCGGTAAGGCACGCGCCGACGAGCTTGCCGCGCTCGCCGTGCTGCGACGGTTCGCGATATTCGACGATGAAGCTGTTGACCGGCGAATGCTCGACCATGTCGGCATAGTCGCTCTCATCCATCTCTGCCATGCCGCCGCCGGGGTGGCGCGAGGCGAGATAGCGGCGGAGCAGCTGGAATTGCTCATCGGTCGCCCAAGGGCGGCACGCGGTAACCTCGAGGTCGGCGTTGCGGCGCACCTGGCGCCGTTGCGTCGCGTTAGGCACGAAATCGGACGCCACGACCCGGACCGAGACGCAGGCGGTGCAGCCCGCGCAACTCGGCCGGTAGGCAACCGATTGGCTGCGGCGAAACCCGATCCGGCCAAGCGCATCGTTCAGATCCGACGCCTGTTCCCCACGGAGTTCGGTGAAAACCTTCCGCTCCTGCCGACCCGGCAGATACGGGCAGGGCGACGGGCTGGTGACGAAGAATCTGGGAAACCGAAAGGGTGCCGTCACCGTGAAAGGTTTCCTCAATTTCTGCCCTGCGTCGCCCCATTGCCGAACGCTGATACGCATTATGAATCAGGCCGAACGTGATGAAAAGCGGCTTTACCATTAATGAAGGTTAACGAGCCCGCCGCATGCCGCATGCCTCTTCATCCAAAAGGATGATGCACCGATTGGCCGTTGCTGAAAAGAGGGCGCGCGACTCCGTTCGCCGCGCGCCGGATTCCGTTCATCACGCTGTTTAAGGTTACTGCGGAATCAACCGAGTTCGATTGTGCTGACGGTATAGCCGCTTTCGCGCAACGCCCCGAGCAGGCGCTCGAGATGCTCCTTGTCACGCGTCTCGCACTCGACCTCTAGGCTAAGCCCCTTGGCGGGCAGATTCGTGAAAATCCGCTGGTGTGCCAGTTCGAGGATGTTGACGCGCTGCTGCTCGAAGATGCGCGCGACATTGAACAGCGCACCCGGCTGGTCCTGCAAGCGAATGCGCAGGCGCGCGAGCCGTCCCGAGCGCGCGAGATCGCGCAGCAAGACGTTGGCGAGCAGGCGCGTGTCGATATTTCCGCCGCACAAGACGACACCGACGGTCTTGCCCGCAAAACGTTCGGGATGCTGCAGCAGCGCCGCGAGACCGGCGGCCCCGGCACCCTCGACTACGGTCTTTTCGATCTGCAGCAGCAAGCTGACGGCTTGTTCCAGGCTGCGCTCGCTGACCAGCACGATGTCGTCGACCAGCGCCTCGACCATTTGCGCGGTTATCGCGCCCGGTTCCTTGACCGCAATACCCTCGGCCAGCGTGTCGCCCGCACAGGGCATTTGGGTGCCCTTGACCCGGTTATACATTGACGGAAACAGCTCGGCTTCGACCCCGATCACTTCGATCGGGTGCCCGCCGGGTGCCTGGCTTGCAGCAGACGCCACCACGGCCATGCCCGAGATCAGCCCGCCACCGCCGATCGGCGTTAGGAAGGTGTCGATCGCGGGCACGTCTTCCAGCATCTCGATCGCGACCGTGCCTTGCCCGGCGATGACACGCACATCGTCGAACGGGTGGACGAAGGTGAGGCCGCCAGTGGCCTCCAGTTCGCGGGCATGGGCATAGGCCGCGTCGAACGTGTCGCCGTGCAGCACGACGGTGGCACCGTGACCTTCGGTCTGCGTCACCTTCACGGTCGGCGTATTGGTCGGCATCACGATTGTCGCCGGAATGCCGAGCCGATTGGCGTGATAGGCGAGACCCTGCGCGTGGTTGCCGGCCGAGGCAGCGATCACGCCGAGCGTATCGGCATTGAGCTGCAGAAGCGTGTTGAGCGCACCGCGCTCCTTATACGCCGCGGTGAACTGTAGATTCTCGAACTTGAGATAGACCGTCGCGCCGGTCAGCGCGCTCAGCGTGCGGCTGATGAAGAACGGTGTCCGTACGATCTGTTCGCCGATTCGCGCGTGTGCCGCCTGTACGTCGGCAAGCGTGACGGGAAGGGTTGCGGTCGCAGGGCGGGGATGGGTAGCCATCTATCTCTTCCGTTCGCCCCGAGCCTGTCGAAGGGCCGTTTCATCACTCCCCGCCGTCAGAAGAACGGTGCTTCGACAGGCTCAGCACGAACGGGTTGGGGAGCGCCTAGACCATCTGGCGCGGCGGGGGAACATTGCTTATCGCATGAGATATGCACAGCCGATCTTTCGCCGCCCGCGCCGCCTGCCTGCTGGCCGCGCTCCTGCTTCCCACGACCGCGTTCGCCGATGCTTTGGTCGATAACGTCAACGGCATCACGCTTGACCAGGATGGCAAGGTCGTCCGTTTCACCGGGCTGCTGATTTCGCCCGAGGGCAAGGTGATCAAGCTCCTCGGCGAGAGCGACAAGCGACCGGTCAAGCTCGACTGGCGGTCCGACCAGAAGGGCAAGGTACTGCTGCCTGGGTTCATCGACGCGCATGGCCATGTGATGGAACTGGGCTTCCGCGCGCTGCAGCTCGATTTATCGAGCACCAAAACGCTGGAGGAGGCGAAGGCCGCGATCGCGGCCTATGCAGCCGCGAACCCGGAGAAGAAGTGGATCATCGGCGGCGGCTGGAACCAGGAGGTGTGGGGCCTCGGACGTTTCCCGACCGCAGCCGATCTCGATGCGGTGGTGAGCGATCGGCCCGTCTGGCTGGCGCGTGCCGATGGTCATGCGAGTTGGGGTAACAGCGCGGCGTTGAAGGCTGCCGGCGTGACCGCGAAATCGGCGTCGCCGCCCGGAGGAAGGATCGAGAAGAGTGGCACGCTGCCGAGCGGAGTCTTCGTCGATGCCGCGCAATCGCTGGTCGAAAAGGTCGTGCCGCAGCCGCTCCCCAAGGAACGCGACTATGCGTTTCAAAAGGCGCAGGAAATCCTGCTCGCCAATGGCATAACCGCGACCGCGGACATGGGCAGCAGCATCGACGACTGGCTTGCTTATCGTCGCGCAGGCGACGCGGGCGCGCTGCGGGTTCGGATCATGAGTTATGCCTTTGGCGTCGATACTGCAGTGCGGGTCGGCGGCAGCGGGCCGACGCCGTGGCTCTACGCCGACAAGCTGCGCATGGGCGGCGTGAAGCTGTACGAGGACGGTGCGCTCGGCTCGCGCGGCGCTTGGCTCAAGAAGCCGTATAGCGACGCGCCGAACGAGTCCGGCGCTGGTTTCATGTCGGATGACGTGATCCGCAATCTGATGAGCCGTGCCGCGCTCGAGCATTTCCAGGTTGCCGTCCACGCGATCGGCGACCGTGCCAATGCCGAGGTGCTCAACGCGATCGACGATCTGGTCGACACCTACAAGGGCGATCGGCGCTGGCGGATCGAACATGCGCAGATCGTCGATCCGGCCGATCTACCGCGCTTCGGCAAGAACGGCATCATCGCCTCGATGCAGCCGACGCACGAGACCAGCGACCGCGTGATGGCTGAGGCGCGGCTCGGGCGGGATCGTCTCGCTGGTGCCTATGCCTGGGCTTCGATGTTGAAGAACGGCGCGACGCTCGCTTTCGGGTCTGATTACCCGGTGGAAAAGCCGGACCCGTTCGGGGGCTGGGCGGCTGCCTTCACCCGGCAGGGTGCGGATGGCGAGCCTTACGGCGGCTGGCGCCCCGAAGAGCGCGTGACGCGCGAGCAGGCCTGGTGGGCCTTCACCGGCGCTGCGGCCTATGCGGGGTTTGCTGAGGAGAAGTTCGGGCGTCTGGGCGTAGGGCAACGCGCCGATTTCGTGATCGTGGACCGCGACCCGATGCTGGCCTCTCCCAGCGACCTGCGCGCGACCAAGGTGGAGCAGACCTGGGTCGGCGGTGAGAAGGTGTGGGTGCGGAAGTAAGGGGGCAGTTGCCGCACCCTGCGTGTCATGACGCTTTGATCCCGTACCGAGCATATTGCTTGTCGACGCTGGGTTTCAGGCGCCGCGCAACCGTCAACTCCTTGGCGGATTCGGCGTGCCGCTGAAGCTTTGACAGAACGATCGCGCGCATGAAGCGGCTTTCCGCCTGACCCGGCGCTGCCGCGAGCACTGCGTCCAAGTCGGCGAGTGCCTCCTCATACTTGCCGAGCCGGTACCACACCATTGCTCGGCTATCGAGCGCGGCGCTCGTGTCGGTGCTCAGCTCGATCGCATTCGTACAATCCTTCAGCGCACTTTCGAGCATCACTTGGCGCGTACCCTTGGCCCAGCAGCGGGCATTCATCAGCGAAGGCGAACCGGGCTTGTCCGCGATCAGCGTGTCGAAGAGCGCGAGCGACTCGGTCGGGCTGCCATATTCGCCGAGCAAGCGCGCCTTTGTCTCTCGATACGTGTTACGCAGGGCTCCCCCAAGCGCGATCCGCTGATCGACCAACGTGACCGCGCCAGCCAGATCGCCGCGTTCGGCCTTCAGAGTGGTCACGCGTTCGATTGCGTCGCTCGATGACGGATCGAGCGAGCGGGCGGCTTCCGCATCGGCCAATGCGCTGGCGATGTCGCCGAGTTCATAATGCGTTGCCGACCGTTGGAGGTAGAGATCGACGGCTGGGGCGATTGCAACTGCCTTGGTCAAATCCTGGAGCGCGCCGCGTCGGTCCCCGATGCCGTTGCGGTATGACGCACGGCTGGTGTAGCCGCTAACCTCTTCGGGGTCGTCGGCGATGGCTTTGGCGAAAACCGCGTCTACCGCCTGAATTTGGGTTGCGCCTGCCGAACCACCGACCGACACATCCCAGCGACGGGGTGTACCTGCGGGTGCCACCAGGCGGGGGGCCCGTGCCTTGGCTGTCGCGACCGCGTCGCGCTCCGCTGGTATCTGCGCCGCGACAATCTCGCCCCCAAGCGAATCAATCCGCTCATCGAGCACGAAGGTTCCCTCGGTTAAGCGGGATTCGCGGTTGACGGCGTATCCAGCGATACGCCCATTGAAATTGGGTTCGCCCTCGACGGCGAAGCCGCGTCCCGCGTCGGGCAGTCGGAGCTTGAGGCGGAAGCGCATTCCTGACGGCGGTGCGACTGCCACGGGAACCGCCGCCCAGTTTGCCTTGCTGCGATCGGGATCGAAGCTGATCTGATCGAGCAACCGATCGACCGCGCGCTTACGGCGACGATCGTCCGTGATCCATGCCGTCGTCGTGACGCCAGTCGCCGAGAGGGTGACTGTGCCGGTTGTGGGGTCGGTTACGATCGAAGTGTCGGTGAACTGTCCCTCTCCAAGGAACCCTTGCAGGAATTGTCCGACCGCCTCGCGCTGCTCCTTTTCCCCTAACTGACTTTTGGCAAGCGTCAGAAACGCCCCCGGCTGCCCCTGAACGACTGCCGTAGCCTTGAAAGCGCTCGGGAGATCGGCGCTTGCGCTTTCATCCGCTTCGACAGTCAAATCGACGGTCGGACGCGCATTCGCATGCGTAGCGATCTTAATTAGCGCGGCACCCTCCGCGCGGATCGGAAGTACGAAACCAAGCGGTGGCGTGTCATGAATGTCGACCAGCCGGGAGCCGGAGGCGGTACCGTCGAGCCACAAGGTCTCGCCCTCGATCGTCGCCTTGACTAGGACGTGGTTAAACGCGGCTGCACTGGCCAGGCGCTCGGGAACGGAATCGCCCGTTCCTACGGCAGCGAGAACCGGTTCGGCCTCAATGCCCAAGGCGCGCAGAAACGACAACAACAGCAACGTCTTGGCCTTGCAGTCGCCATATCGCACATCCCAGGTACGGCTTGGCAGTTGCGGAACGTAATTGCCGCCATCCATGCCAACCGCGAGATAGCGCACCTTTTCCTGGACGATCTCCAGCGCGCGCTGGGCCTGGCGGATCTTCGACGGATCGCTTTTGAGGATAGCATCGACTTCGGCTGCAAGCGGCGATCCGGGTGCGATGGCCGTGCGGTCTGCTCCATAATGCGGTGCGAAGGTTTTCGATACATCGGCCCAATCCGCAAAAGTCGCGAGTTCGAGCATTGGCGGGCGACGATACCGCGATGGAGCATCGCTGGGCATTTCAGTTTGCTTGGGGGTCGGCAAAACCAGATCAAGCGTGGTGTACGCGCCTTCGCGCACGGGCGCTGCTTTGACGGCCTCGGCTTGAAGTTTCCACTTCGGCGGGGTCGCCGTCGGCCACGAAATTCGCGCATGCGCGGCGCCTACCCGAACGGGCAAGGCGATCAGCGGAATGATATCTTGAACGCGGCCGCCCAGCGCACCATCCTTTGACGTGGTGGTCGCGCGCAACCGCAGGATGTCGCCGACCTGCAATCCTTCGACGGCGAGCGTGGCGGTAAGAATGCCCGTCAGTTCACGCTGCTCCAGCGTTTGCTCGCGGCGCAGCACGAGAAATTTCTGACCCTTTTTAAGCAAGTCGATATGCTCTGCACCACGCCGGATCGACAGTTCGTGGATGATGAGGTCGCCCTTGTCCGGTAACCACGGCAACGCCAGCGAGGTCGCTTGGGCGAGCATCTCAGGCGATGCGATCCGCGTGGCAACGTCCATGTAAGACCACAGGCGGCCATCTTCGATGCGCTTTTGCGTGTCGTACAGTACGAGCGCCGGCGTGTCCGGCCCGGTCTTTGCTACGTCAGGCAACGATGCAGGCAAAACCCAGGCGGGTGCTGGCTGATAAAGCGGCTGGTCGCTGGCAAACACCGGAGACCAGGCCATCGCACCGATCCCGGCGACCGCACTCAGACCAATTCGTTTCACCCAAGCCCCCACCGTGATGCCCCGCCATTCGTTATCGCCTGCCGTGGGACAACGAATGTGCACGCGCCATGCTACCGAGACCGGCCCGGATGACAATGGTATTCGATAATAAAGGCAGGGATTTGAAACAATTCAGCGAACTTCTACGTGGGCACAGACAAGAAAGGCCGCGGCACCCCCCGATGCCGCGGCCTGCTCCCGGAAGCCGGGGAGCCATTAGCTCTTCGAAAAATCAGGCGACTTCGGCGGTTTCCAGCATGTCATCGGGTTCGCGCAGCACATAGCCGCGGCCCCAGACGGTTTCGATGTAATTTTCGCCTTCGCAGGCCATCGAAAGCTTCTTCCGAAGTTTGCAAATGAACACGTCGATGATCTTGAGTTCTGGCTCGTCCATCCCGCCGTAGAGGTGGTTGAGGAACATTTCCTTGGTCAGTGTGGTGCCCTTGCGCAGGCTGAGCAGTTCCAGCATCGCATATTCCTTGCCGGTCAGATGGACGCGGGCGCCATCGACTTCGACCGTCTTGGCATCGAGATTGACCGCGAGCTTGCCGGTGCGGATGACCGACTGGCTGTGGCCCTTCGAACGGCGCACCACGGCGTGGATGCGCGCGGTGAGTTCTTCGCGGTGGAACGGCTTGGTGACGTAATCGTCGGCGCCGAAGCCGAACGAGCGGACCTTTGAGTCCATCTCGTTGATGCCGGAGAGGATCAGCACCGGGGTCTGGACGCGGGCGACGCGGAGCTTCTTCAGCACGTCATAGCCGTGCATGTCGGGCAAGTTCAGGTCGAGCAGGATGATGTCGTAATCATACAGCTTGCCCAAATCGAGGCCTTCTTCGCCGAGATCGGTTTTATAGACGTTGAAGCCTTCAGTGGTCAGCATCAGCTCGATCGCCTTGGCGGTCGTCGGCTCGTCCTCGATCAGCAATACGCGCATCTGGGCTTTCCCCGTCATTTCGTCAGGCGTTCGCTGCCCCCTGTGGCGCGACTTGCCTGAACCAATCCATTAACCTCTTCAGTGATGAACGCAAAAGGTTAATTTCGCATTAAGCGGGCTCTATCCACGAGTCGCGCCCGTAATTTCCCTTATGCGCGGCGCGCGCAGAGCGTTTTCAGATGCTCGGTGAGATAGGCGATCAGCACTTCGACCCGCGCCGGGCGGAGCGTGCCGGGCGGCGTCATCAAGTGCAGCGCACCGCCATGCGGCATCCAGTCCGACAGGATCGGCACGAGCCGACCGCTGGCAATATCCGCGCCTGCGATGAAATCGGGAAGCATCGCGATACCAAGACCGGAGCGAAGCGCGGGCAGCATCGCCTCGCCGCTATTGGTGGCAAGCGGCCCCTGCAGCCGGACCGAGACTTCGGTCCCGTCTGGTCCGACGAAGCGCCACGGCGTCGTGATATTGGTATACGTAAAGCAGCGATGCTCGCCGAGCTGCCCTGGATGCGTGGGCGTGCCTACCCGCGCGAGATATTCCGGCGCCGCGACGAGGTGCACTTGCACGTCCGCAAGTTTGCGCGTGCGCAGCGACGAATCCGGCAGCGTCGCGATCCGCAAAGCGACATCGAAGCCCTCTGCAACGATATCGACGCGGGCATCGGAGAGATGCAGATCGATCTCGATGCCGGGATGCTCGGCCAGGAAATCGGCGATCACCGGCGCGATCGCGATCAGGCCGAGCGACATCGGGGCGGCGACGCGGACCAGGCCGGTCGGTGCCGATGCGGCGTCGAGGGCTGCCTCCTCCGCCGCATTGGCCTCGCCCAGGATCCGCGCGGCATGTTCGGCCAGCGCCTTACCATTCTCGGTGAGGCTCAGCCGCCGCGAGGTGCGATGGAAAAGCGACTGGCCGAGATGCTGCTCCAGCCGCGTGATCGCCTTCGATACGGTCGCCTTGGAAACCCCGATCGCCTCCGCCGCGCCGCTGAACGAGCGGTGTTCGACGACACAGGCGAAAATCGCCCAGGCTTCGAGATCGGGCAGGCGCATGAGAGTGTCCTCAGGACAAGAGTGCGCGCTGTCAATCGAAACCCGCACGCGATCGGTTGCTGACTCTTCCTTTGCCTCATAGAGGGCTCGCATGGCGCTGATCCGCATTCCTCCTCCAAATTCCGCAGACCGCGTTCGCCGCGCGGTTTGGCAGGTCGCGTGGGCGCTGCTGTACCGCACCACGCCCAACCCGTTGCACGGATGGCGGCGGTTCGTGTTGCGCTGTTTCGGCGCGACGATCGGGCCGGGCGCGCATCCTTATCCCTCGGCACGGATCTGGGCGCCGTGGAACCTGGTGATGGAGGCGGACTCGTGCCTCGCCAACGAATGCGATTGCTACAATGTCGCGCCGGTGATCCTGCGGCGCGGCTGTATCGTCAGCCAGAAGGCGTACCTCTGCACCGCGAGCCATGACGCGGCCGACCCCGGTTTCGCGCTCACCGGCGCGTCGATTGAGATCGGGTCATATGCGTGGGTGGCCGCGGCGGCGTTCGTAGGGCCAGGCGTCACGATGGCGGGCGGATCGATCGCAGCGGCCAAGGCGGTGGTCGTAAAGGATGTCGCCGCCGGGATGGTCGTCGCGGGTAATCCCGCACGCGAAGTGTCCGATCGCGGGCGGCCAATTCTCGGCTAATCTCGAAACGATCGGTTTCCGGCGTTTCCATTTACGGCGTGATCAAAACTCCTATCTTGGCGGCAACACTTCGCCTTTTGGGAGATCACCCATGATCGAGAAACGTTCGTTCGAAAGCCTGGGCCATGCCGATCACGGCTGGCTCAATGCCCGCCACCATTTTTCCTTCGCCGATTATTACGAGCCCGCCCGCATGGGCTGGGGCGCGATCCGGGTGTGGAACGATGACGAGATTGCCGCGAACAGCGGTTTTCCGCCGCATCCCCACCGCGACATGGAGATCGTGACCTACGTCCGCTCGGGCGCGATCACGCATCAGGATTCGCTCGGCAATCAGGGCCGTACCGGTGCGGGCGACGTGCAGGTGATGAGCGCCGGCACCGGCGTGCGCCACGCCGAATATAATTTGGAGCCCGAGAAAACGACGCTGTTCCAGATCTGGATCCAGCCGAGCCGTACGGGCGGCGCGCCGTCCTGGGGTGCAAAGCCGTTCCCCAAGGACGATCGCTCCGGCAAGTTCGTGACGCTCGCCAGTGGGTTTGCGGAAGACACCGATGCGTTGCCGATCCGCGCCGACGCGCGCGTGCTGGCCGCAATGGTGCGGGCTGGCGAGACGATCACGCACGATGTTGCGCCGGGTCGCCACGCTTATCTGGTCCCCGCGACCGGCCGCATCGAGATCGACGGCCAGACCTTCGAGGCGCGCGACGGTGCGGCGATGGATGGCGGGCAGACCGTCACGATCACTGCGCTGGAAGACGCCGAGCTGGTGCTGGTCGACAGCGAATAAACTCAATTCCCCTCCCGCTGGGCGGGAGGGGCGCCTTTAAGAAGAAGGAGACATCCAATGACCAAGGTTCTCGTGCTGTATTACTCGTCCTATGGCCATATCGAGCAGATGGCCGATGCAGTTGCGGAAGGTGCGCGTTCGGCTGGGGCGCAAGTCGATATCCGCCGCGTCGCCGAAACCGCGCCGCAGGCGGTGATCGATGCTGCCGGCTTCAAGACTGACACCGCGCATGAGGTTATCTCCGGCCCGGATGCGCTTGCCGATTACGACGCGATCATCGTCGGCGCGCCGACCCGCTTCGGCCGGATGCCCAGCCAGATGGCGTCGTTCTGGGATACGACCGGCGGCCTTTGGTTCACCGGCAAGCTGATCGGCAAGGTCGGCGGTGCGTTCACCTCGACCGCGAGCCAGCATGGCGGGCAGGAGACCACGCTGTTCTCGATCATCACCAACCTGCTGCACCACGGCATGACGATTGTCGGCCTCGATTACGGCTTTAAGGGCCAGATGGGCGTCGACAAGGTTCGTGGCGGATCGCCCTACGGCGCGACGACGTTGTCGGATGGTGACGGCAGCCGTCAGCCCGATGCCGATGAACTGGCCGGTGCCTTCTATCAGGGGAAGCGCATTGCCGAAACGGCGGCCAAGCTGACCGCGTAAACTATGGCTCCCGCGGTGCTGCCGTGCCCAGAACGGGCGGCGGCAGTACCGTTGGCGGGCGCGTGGCGGGCGGCTGCAGTGTCGGGACGACGGGCGGCGGCGTCAGCCACGCATCGGACACATCGGCCACGCGCGGATTGCCCGGGAAGCTGGAGCGTGCGCGCGAAAAGGTGAGGCGGGCGCGGGCAGCGCCCAACGCGTTGACCGTCGTGCCGACCCAGCGCCAATGCCACGGCTCCCATGTCACGCCCTGCGCATTGCCAGCAGGGAAGGAAAGTTCGAAGCCGTAATCCGGCGCGTGCGCCAACAGCCATCGTCCCGCCGGGGTCGTGGCGATGCAGGCGTCGACATCTCCGCAACCGGGCGACGGGCGAACCCCGAAATCAATCGCATAGCCGGTCGCATGTTCGCTATAGCCCGGTGGCCCGACGAAGCGCGCGCGCGCGACCGGATCGCGGCAGACGCCCGTCTTCGCGCCGCGACAGAAGACCGCGCGTTGATGCGCGATCGTTCGGAAACAGGAAACACCGCGCAAGGTTTTACCGACCCCGGGCGCGGCTGCGGCGGCGGCGAGCATCCGCGTCAGATCGGGCGCGGCATCGCGATGGATGAGGCAGGGCAAGCCGATCGAAAAGCCCGGCGGGGCCAGCAGCAGATCGGACCGAGCCGCCTCGGCATAAGGCAAATGTCCGAACATGCGTCCATCGGGCATGGGCGCGGGCAAGTCGTCTGCGGACGCAGGCGGGGTCGCAAGGAGCAGCGCTGCGCAGCCCGATGCGATTTGGATCGCCCATTTTCGGTTTGCGCTCACGGGTAACGGCTCTGGCATGGCGGCGGTTATGGTGGCAAGGGTCGCCGATGCTCGCAAATCATGTTCTTTTCCTCGACGGCGAAGCGCTCGTCATCGACAAGCCCGCCGGGCTCCCGGTCGACCGTCCGCGCGACGGCTCGATCAGCCTCGAAAACCACCTCGACGGACTGACCTTCGGGTTCAAACGCTGGCCGGTGCCGGTGCATCGGCTCGACCGCGATACGTCGGGGTGCCTTTTGCTGTCGCGTAATCCCAAGGCGCACGCCCGGCTCCATCAGGCGTTCGAACAGGGGCTGGTGCGCAAGCGCTATCTGGCGGTGCTGGAAGGCGTGGTCGAGGGGGAGAGCGGGCTGATCGATCTCGCGCTTTCCAAGGTCAGCACCGAGGAGACCGGCTGGCGGATGGTTGGCGATCCGAAGGGCAAGCCGTCGCGCACCGCGTGGCGCGTGCTCGAAATCAAGGACGGGCGCAGCTTCGTCGAATTCATTCCCGAAACCGGGCGGACGCACCAGATCCGCGTGCACGCGGCCGAAGCGCTCGGCGCGCCGGTTTTCGGTGATCCGGTGTACGGGAGCGGCGACAAGGGCGCGGAATCGCTGCTCCACGCCGCCGAACTGACGATCCCGCGCCAGGGCAAAGAACCGATCGTGGCGAAGGCGCCACTACCCGCGCGTTTCGCGGCGGCGGGGTTTACGGAGGGGTGAGCCGATTTGGCGGTAAAGCCTACAGATCAACGCAGGTCGCCGTTGCGCCCGTTCGTGGCTCCCACAACTCTAGCGCCGGACGCCTTGTTTCCGTTACAGGCACAACGCTGGCCTTCGATCGCATCGAGAATAAGCATCAAAACGTGCTCACTGAAACCATCATCGCGGCACATTCTGTCGCGACCGAGACATCACGCCTGCGTAAAATCCGATCGACGCCGCATGTCATCACCGAAAGCGCGAAGGGGACAGCCAAGCCGAATCTCCCGACGGAGCCTACGCTCAGCGCATCGTCCAACTATGGCCCGCCCTGATCTCGGCGGAGGACGACGACGCGGCTCTGCCGTCGCTTAGTCGGTCACGCGTCCCCTGAGCGACTTAACCGCAGACCGCTTCAGCTTGCCCTCGACTCGTTTCGCCTTGGCCGCCTTGCTCGGCTTGGTCGGGCGGCGGCGTTTGGGGACGATGGTTGCTTCGCGGATCAGGTCGATCAGGCGTTCGCGCACCTCTTGCCGGTTGAGCAGTTGCGAGCGCGCGCCTTCGCTGCGCAGCACCAGCACGCCGTCGCGCGTCATTCGGGATCCCGCCAGCACTGCGAGCCGGTTCTTCACCGCCAGCGGGAGCGACGGCGAATTGCCGACGTCGAAACGCAGCAGCACCGCACTGTCCGTCGTGTTGACATGCTGCCCTCCGGGGCCGCCGGCGCGCGTGAAGCTTTCCTCCAGCTCGTCGCTGTCGATGCTGATCGTGCGGGTGACGGGGATGGCGGCCATTGCTTGGCCTTAAATCAAGTCAGCGGCTTTCGCGAGCGGGGCGGAGCGGATAAGGCAAAGCCATGTACGACTTCACGATCGACCAGAGCAGCAAGGCGGAACTGTACCGCGACCTCCACGCCGCGCTCGACGCGCTGACCGATGGCGAGGGCGATGCCATCGCCAACATGGCCAACGCGGGAGCGCTGATCTGGCAACATCTGCCCGATCTCAACTGGGCGGGGTTCTACCGCAATGTCGGCGGCGAGCTCGTCGTCGGCCCGTTCCTGGGCAAGCCCGCGTGCATCCGCATCGCGTTCGGCGACGGAGTGTGTGGTGCTGCGGCGGCGACGCTGGAGACGCAGCGGGTGGAGGACGTTCATGCCTTCCCCGGTCACATCGCGTGTGATGCCGCGAGCCGTTCCGAGCTCGTCGTGCCGATCGTGCATGACGGGCGGCTGATCGGTGTGCTCGATCTCGACAGCCCCATCCCTGCGCGCTTCGATGCGGAGGATGCCGCCGGGTGCGAGGCGCTGGCTGCGCTGCTGGCGCCACGTCTGGCGGGCTGATCCGTTTCGGGACACACGTTAACCTAGAGTGAAACGGGGCAAAATGGTAACGCAGACGTTAATGATCTGACGGCGTGCAGCACCGCGCACCGTCGCGGCGGGAGTGTTTACCATGCGAACCCTAGCTCTTTCGGTCCTGACGATGGTTACCGTTTTCGGCGCCAGCGCGGCCGATGCGCAGCAACTCGGCGGCCAGATGCCGGGTGCGTCCTATCCGGTTCCGGGCCGAGTCCCGATGATGCAGCAGCCCGGCGGCAACGTGCCGATCGTCCTGCCGCCGCCGCCGCAGGTCAACACGATGCCGCGCCCCAATCCGGGCCAGATAAACCCGCAGCGCCCGCCGCAGGGCCAGTGGAATGGTCAGCGTCCGCCGCAAGGTCAGTGGAACGGTAACGGCCAGTGGAACGGTAACGGCCAGTGGAACGGGCCGCGCCCCAACCCGGGGCAGGTAAATCCGGGCCAGCCGAATGGCGGCAGCTACAACTACAGCTACAATGGCGGCGGATCGCGCTGGGGCGGAAGCTATAACGGCCGCTGGTCGGGCGGGTGGAACGCGCCGGGCGGCTGGAACGCCTATCGCCGCCCGACACGCGGCTATCGCCTGCCGACCTACTGGATTTCGCCCAATTTCTTCATCAGCGATTTTGGCGGGTACGGCCTCTATGCCCCACCGCAGGGCTATGGCTGGCAGCGTTACTATGACGACGCCGTGCTGGTCGACAGCCGCGGTCGGGTGCGCGACATGGTCTATGGCCTCGATTGGGACGGCGGCTACGGATATGCCGGCGGATATGCCCAGGGCGGCTATTCCTCGGTCGATTACGGCTACGCGCAAGGCGCGCAGGGCTACAGCTATCAGACGCTGCCGCCGGTCGTGCAGAATGGCGGCGTGACGACCTACTCGACCTCCAACGGCTATAGCGCCGGCGGTTACTACAGCGGCGGCTATTACGTGCCGGGCGCATCGACGACAGTCGTGACGATCATGGGCACGCCGAGCGTGACCACGACGACGACGGAATATGTCGAGACCGTCCGCACGCGCTACGTCGCGCCGCGCAAGGTCTATCGCGCGAAGAAAGTGTATCGCCCGCGCTGCGTCTGCCGCCGTCCGGTGGTGGTCGAAAAGCCGGTTATGGGGAGCTGATCGGGGGCGACTCCTCAACCTCCGTTGGTGCTGAGCCTGTCGAAGCACTGCACTTCTTCCGTACGCGGCGAAGGCAGGACAGCCCTTCGACAAGCTCAGGGTGAACGGAGGAGGGGACCGATAGCCGTCAGTTTCCGCGCGGTTCCGGCCCCGCGAAGGTCACTACGCTCTCCGATCCATCCGCCGCCACCGCGCCGACGCCGACGAAGTGATCGTCCACGCTGATGTCCTTCAGTACCGTGCTGGTCGAGCTGGCCGGCACATCGATCGACTTCTGCCAGTCCGCGACGTCGGTGCGCCGCCAGTGCACGCGGTACTTGGTAGCGCCCTCGACCGGCTTCCACTTCACCGTCGTATCGAAGCTCAAGGCACCCGCAATCGTCACCCCGTCCGGCGCGGCGGGGGCCGCGGCCAGGCGGCGGATCGTCGCGATGTTGATCGCGGTCACCTTCGCCAGATACGGAAAGTCCATCTTGTCGACCGTGTCGCCATATTGGATGCCGTTCTCGACGCGCAGATCCTGATGCTGCTGCGTCCAATTCTCCGCGCCGACCGAGAAGCGTACTGCCGGGTAGCCTAATTTCAGGAACGGCTCGTGGTCCCCGCCGCGCCCGAAGCGATCGGGCCGTCGATCGACGAACACGTCGAGCCCGCCGGGGATCGTCCCCGCTACGCCGTCGATCGCCTTGGCGAGCGCGCGGCTCGGGCCGTCATCCTCGCCGCCATTGCCGCGCCGCGCGATCTGCGCGGGCAGATCCTCCGCCCCGCGAATGCCTTCCGAAAAGACGCGGACGCGGTCGGCAACGCGCACGCCGTTCTGGCCCATCGTATTGCCGACGATATCGTTGTTGAGCATGGCCGATACGGTCCAGCCGCGCTGTTTCGCGGTTTCGGCGAGTAGCGTGCCGCCGAACAGCCCCTGCTCCTCGCCCGAGAAGATCGCGTAGACGATCGTCGCGCGGAACTTCTCCTTCGACAGGATGCGGGCGGCTTCGAGCACCAGCGCGACGCCCGAGCCGTCGTCATTCGCGCCGGGGGCATCGCTGGTCGCGTCCATGATGTCGGTCACGCGGCTGTCGATATGCGCGCCGACGATGATCACGCGCTTTGGGTCCAGCCCCTGTTGGAAGCCGAGCACGTCGACCACATTGACCCCGTTCGGCGCGCGCGCATTGGTGAAGGTGCGCGCGATATTGGCGACGGTGATGCAGCCGTCGCACGCATCGGCGATTCGGGTCAGCTCGCCTGCGACCCAGCCCCGCGCCGCCCCGATCCCGCGCGTCGGGTGATCGGGCGAGGAGAGGGTGTGGCGCGTGCCGAAGCTGACGAGCTTCTCGACGGTGGCCTTCAGGCGAGCGGGGTCGGGCGCGGGTTTGGGTGCGTCCTTGGCGAAGGCGGGGGTGGTGAGGAGGGCGAGCGCCGCGACGGCGGTGGGGAGGGTGCGCATCGAGGCATGGTGGCGGGGAAGGGGCGGGGGTTCAAGGGGTTCGATGGTACCGCCTTCCGTCAGACAATCCTCCCCCGCCAGGGGGAGGTGGCACGCAAAGCGTGACGGAGGGGGAGGTAAGCGACACGCTTGCAAGGGCGCGCAAATGGCAAATGCAGCGGGTAGCAAGAGATGGCTTTGGCAACCGCCCCGAGAAGACACATTGAGAGTTAGTCGCCAACCTCCCCCTCCGTCGCCTTCGGCGCCACCTCCCCCTGGCGGGGGAGGATTGTCGAGGTCTGCGATTGCGCCGCCTTGCGTCACCCCGGCGTTGAGCCGGGGCCGATCGGGCCAGGAGCGCACCGCCTCATAGTCGCACCGTGCACCGTATCTGCATGGAAAAACAACAAACCACCCACTGGCATCCAGTGCTGATCGAACGTTAATATTAGCTGGTGAAGTTGAAGCGCAAATTCATTCTCCGGCTTGCAGTGGCGAGCACGCTATTGTGGCTCGGCTCACTCGCGTTGCCCGCCCAGCTTCGAATATGTCCCGACGAAGCAAATGCCAGCCCAGGGTGGTCTCTGTTATTACTCGGGTGGTTGGGCCCGCTAACTGTTGATGAGGTGCGTGGTAGCTTCGTCGACACATTGCTGTTGACCGTCAGATGTTTCGCTTGGTTTGCCAATCCGATATGGTTTTTCGGAGTATATCGGATGTCGGAGGGAGAGCGACCTTCGCGATTTTGGTCATCAATTGGAGCAGTGCTTGCGGCGTCAGGATTGCAAAGCAATTTTGAGTATGTGGGTGATGAACACGGTACCTGCGGTCCGGTCATTGCTCAGATCGGAGCGTACCTATGGGTCTTTGCGGTCAGCATCCCGTTATTTGCCGCGATATCCAAACGAGCGGATGCCTCACTTGCGGCGGTTGATTAGCGGTTAGGTGACGACAGTTATCCCCCCCTCAACTCAACCGATCGATCGCCTCGCGATCTAAACTCCCCGGCACGATCATCAGCGGGATCGGCAAGCACCCCGCATCTGTCCCCGCAAAATGCGTCACCAAAGGCCCCGGCGCGCCGCTCGCCGCTGCCGCCAGCACGAGGGCTGCGATATCGGGATTGCCGGCGATCATGTCGCGGATCACCTTGGGGCCTTCGCCCTGTTTCACGGTGATGGTCGGTTTCAGCCCCGATTCCTGGATCAGCGTGCCCGCCGCCCCCGTCACCAGTCCCTCGGCATGGAGCCGCGCTTCTTCCTCGATCGTCGCCTGCACGCCGCCGAACGCGGTGAATTCGGTGGGCGGCACCAGCGCGAGGATTTCGACGCCACCGCCGGTCTTAACCGCGCGGCGTGCGGCGAAGCGCAGGGCGATGCCGCTTTCGGGCGTCTCGTCGACGACCACCAGATAGATGCGCATTGGGTCTCCCCTCCGTGGAGATTATCGTGGCCATCGTGCGGCCAAGCAGCCGTGAGCGCAAGTCGCGGTCTTGACCCGCGCGGCGCTGAGTACGAGAGACGGCTCACGGATTCGGTCAGATAAGGACGTGTTGATGCCGGTCGAGATCAAGATGCCAGCGCTTTCCCCTACGATGGAAGAGGGCACGCTGGCGAAATGGCTGGTGAAAGAAGGCGATACGGTCAAATCCGGCGACCTGATGGCCGAGATCGAGACCGACAAGGCAACGATGGAATTCGAAGCGGTCGACGAAGGCGTGATCGGTAAGATCCTGGTCGCCGAGGGCACCGACAACGTGAAGGTCGGGACGGTCATCGCGACTTTGTTGGCGGAGGGGGAAAGCGCCGACGCGACCACCACTCCAGTGCCCGCTGCTGCTGCATCGGAGCCGAAGCCGTCGCCAGAAGACCCCAACAGGACCGGCCGCGAGGCCGCGCCAGTGTCGCGCGACGAAACGCAGGCCGAGGACCACGGCAATCCGAATGTTGCGCCGGCTCCTGCTGCACCGAGTGCTCCAGCGGCCGCGCCGCGCGCCGAGGGTGAGCGGATCAAGGCCAGCCCGCTCGCGCGGCGGTTGGCGGCGGAGAAGAGCATTGATCTCGCGACCTTGACCGGCTCCGGGCCGAACGGGCGGATCGTGAAGGCCGATCTGGAAGGTGTAAAGGCAGGGGCGGCTCCTGCGGCACCTGTTGCTGCGCCGATCGAAAGCGCGGCGCCCGCACCGGCTGCCGCGCCCAAGCCCGCGGTCATCCCCGATATCCCGCATGAGGCGGCCAAGCTCAGCAACGTGCGCAAGACGATCGCGCGCCGCCTGACCGAATCCAAGCAGACCGTCCCGCACATCTATCTGACGGTCGACATCCGGCTCGATGCGCTGCTCAAGCTGCGCGGCGAGCTGAACGCCGGTCTTGCCGCGCGGGGCGTCAAGCTCTCGGTCAACGATCTGATCATCAAGGCGCTCGCGGTTAGCCTGATCCAGGTGCCCAAGTGCAACGTGATGTTCACGCCTGACCAGCTGATCAGCTTCAGTCGCGCCGATATTTCGGTCGCGGTGTCGACGCCGAGCGGCCTGATCACGCCGATTATCACGGGTGCAGACAGCAAGGGCGTCGCCGCAATCTCGACCGAGATGAAGGATCTCGCCACCCGCGCCCGCGATAACAAGTTGAAGCCCGAGGAATATCAGGGCGGCACCGCGAGCCTCAGCAACATGGGCATGTACGGCATCAAGCAGTTCGAAGCGGTGATCAACCCGCCGCAGGGCATGATCATGGCGATCGGTGCGGGCGAGAAGCGGCCCTACATCATCGACGATGCGCTCGGCGTAGCGACGGTGATGTCGGCAACCGGCAGCTTCGATCACCGCGCGATCGACGGCGCGGATGGGGCCGAGCTGATGCAGGCGTTCAAGGCGTTGGTCGAATCGCCTCTGGCGATGCTGGCTTGACATGTTCGGGCGGCGCACCCTCGTCGAGTTGCTGCATCTGCTGATCGGCGTCGCCGGGGCCGCGGTGCTGGCGTACGGCGCGGTGTGGTCGCTGCCGCACGCCAGCGAGACGATCTGGATGGTCACCTACGGCGTGATGGCGGTGGTGGTCGCGATGAGCATCGCGCCACTCCGGGCCGCAGCGAAGGCGGATCGTCGCTCGACCGATGGTTGATGTGCCAGACGTAGCACCCGCGATCCGCGCGACCGCGATGGCGTGCGATGCCAATCCGTACGGCAAGATTTTCGTCGGCTGGCTGATGGGGCAGATGGCGCTGGCCGCCGGATCGGTCGCGTCCCGACATTGCGGTGGGCGCGCCCCGGTCGTCGCCGCTGACGGTTTCAGCTTCACCGCACCGGTTGAGATCGGCGACGAAGTGTCGTTCTACGCCGAAATCGTCGGCACCGGGCGCACGTCGATGACGGTTGCGGTGGCGGTGTGGCGGCGCGACCGGCACGGCGAGGGCAGCGCGCTCGCCGCCGATGGCCGATTCACTCTGGTTTCGATGGGCGCGGACGATCGTCCCCGCCCATTGCAGGACATGGTATAAAGGAACTCCCCAGTGGCCGACGCATTCGACCTCGTCATCCTCGGTTCGGGCCCCGGCGGCTATGTCGCCGCGATCCGGGCCGCACAGCTTGGGCTCAAGACCGCGATCGTCGAGCGCGAGCGGCTGGGCGGTATCTGCCTCAACTGGGGCTGTATCCCGACTAAGGCCCTGCTGCGCACGTCGGAAATCTATCATTACATGCAGCATGCCGCCGATTACGGCCTCAGCGCCGACAATGTCGGATTCGACCTGACCAAGGTGGTCGAGCGCAGCCGCAAGGTGGCGGGCCAGCTCAACGCGGGCGTCAAGGGCCTGATGAAGAAGAATAAGGTGACGGTGTTCGAGGGCGTCGGCACGATCACCGCGGCGGGCAAGGTGACGGTCAAGCAAGGCGACAAGACCACCGATCTCGAAGCGAAGAACATCATCATCGCGACGGGTGCCCGCGCACGCGACTTGCCCTTTGCGAAGGCCGACGGCGCGCGCATCTGGACCTACCGCCACGCGATGGTGCCGACCGAGATGCCGACCAAGCTGCTGGTCATCGGATCGGGCGCAATCGGTGTGGAGTTCGCCAGCTTCTACAATGACATGGGCGCGGATGTTACGATCGTCGAGATGCTCCCGCGCATCCTGCCGGTGGAAGATGAAGAGGTCAGCGCGTTCATGGACAAGGCGCTGACCAAGCAGGGCATCAAACTGCGCACCGCCACCGGGCTGGAGACGCTCGATGCCACCGCGAAGGGCGTGACCGCGAAGATCAAGGGCAAGGATGGCACCGTCACCACGGAGGAATTCAGCCATGCGATCGTCGCGATCGGCATCGTGCCCAATACCGAGAATATCGGGCTGGAGGCGCTGGGCGTCGAAACCGACCGCGGCCATATCAAGACTGACGGCTATGGCGCGACCAACGTGCCCGGCATCTGGGCGATCGGCGACGTGACCGGCGCACCGTGGCTGGCGCACAAGGCGAGCCATGAGGGCGTCATCGCGGTCGAGAAGATCGCCGACGGCCACCCGCATGCGATGGACAAGGGCAACATTCCCGGCTGCACCTATTCGCGCCCGCAAGTCGCCAGCGTCGGCCTGACCGAGGCCAAGGCGAAGGAAGCCGGATACGAACTGAAGGTCGGCAAATTCCCCTTCATTGGCAATGGCAAGGCGATCGCGCTGGGCGAGGCCGAGGGTTTTGTGAAGACCGTGTTCGACGCGAAGACCGGCGAACTGCTCGGCGCGCACATGGTCGGCGCGGAGGTGACCGAGCTGATCCAGGGCTATGTCGTCGCGCGCCAGTTGGAGACAACCGAGGCCGAGCTGATGGAAACCGTCTTCGCGCATCCGACGCTCAGCGAAATGATGCATGAAAGCGTGCTGGGCGCGTACGGACGCGCGCTGCATATCTGATCGGCCGCACGGCCAGCCAAAGGGGACGGACTCGCATGTTGAAGATGTTGGGGGCCGCCGTCGCGGTCGCACTTGCCGCACCCGCGCTGGCCGAGCCCGTAGCGCCGCAGACCGTCGTGGTGACGGCGGACAAGATGGTCGACGTGCTGACCGGAAAGACGGTCGATTACCCCGCGGTGTTCATCACCAACGGGCGCATCACCAGCGTCGCCGACGCGCGCACGGTGCGGTGGACCGACAAGGTCAAGCATATCGACCTGGCGGGCAAGACGATCCTGCCCGGCCTGATCGACATGCACGTGCATTTGACCAGCCTGGCCGAGATCGGCGGCTATCGCGACCTCCAATATACCGACAGCTTCTGGAGCGCGGTTGGCGTTGGCAATGCCGCCAAGACGCTGAAGGCGGGTTTCACCTCGGTCCGCAACGTCGGCTCGTCGGAGTTTCAGGACGTTGGTTTGCGCCAGGCGATTGACGGCGGCTGGGTGATGGGCCCGCGCATTACCACTGCCACCTATGCGATTGGCGCGACCGGCGGGCATTGCGATGACAACAAGCTGCCGCCGAGCCTCGATCGTACAACGCCCGCGACCGTCAACTCGGTTGACGAAGCGCGGGCGCGGGTTCGCTGGCTCCACAAATATGGCGCGCAGGTTATCAAGATCTGCGCGACCGGCGGTGTGTTCTCGCTGGGGGACAGCGTCGGCGGGCAGCAGCTCAGCACCGAGGAAATGAAGGCGATCGCCGACGAAGCGCATATGCTCCACATGAAAGTGGCGGCCCACGCGCATGGCGACGAGGGCATCCGGGCCGCCGTCTTGGCGGGCATCGACACGATCGAACATGCCAGCCTCGCCTCGGACGAGACGATCAAGCTCGCCGCGCAGCGCGGCACCTGGTTCGACATGGATATCTATAACGACGATTATATCCTGGCGACGGGCACCGCCAACGGCACCGAGCAGGAGAGCCTCGACAAGGAAAAGGAGATCGGCCTGAAGCAGCGCCAGACGTTCCAGCGCGCCGTGAAGGGCGGGGTGCGGATGCTGTTCGGCACCGACGCGGGCGTCTATCCGCACGGCGACAATGCGCGGCAATTCGCCAAGATGGTCGAATGGGGCATGACCCCGCTCGGCGCGATCCGCGCGGCGACCTCGGATGCTGCGGTGGCGCTGGGCAAGAGCAACGATGTCGGGGCGATCGCGGTCGGGCGTTACGGCGACATCGTCGCAGTGGATGGCGATCCGCTGACGGACGTCCGCGTGCTCGAACATCCTGCCGCCGTCATCAAGGGCGGGGTCCGGGTTGAGTAATCCCGGCGGTCGCTGCTCGGGCGACCGAGCGGAGGGGCACATCTTCGCGCACCCCCTGCTCAGCGGAACGATATACGAAAGCGTACTCCGAGCGTATGGACGGGCTGCATATCTGATTGGCGCTTAACCCGAAATTAGGTGCCGCCTGCGTAACGATCTGTTCACGCAGGCGGGGAGTGCCGAGCATGGAATCGATTCTGTATTCGCGCTCGAAGCTGGCGTTAATGGCGCTCGCGATCCTTGGGGTCGCTGCGGTGTTCATGATGATTTTTCTCGATCCCGAGATGCGCGTGCGCGGCGCGGCAGGGTTGATCACCAATGGCTGGGCCGGCCACTTCATCTTCGTGCCGCTGGTCGAGCTGGGACTGCTGCTCGTCGCGTGGCGGATCGGCTATGTCGCAACGGGGTCGCTCGAGGCGATCGTGGTCGATCGGGACGGCGTTCGCGTGACGACGCTGTTCAGCTCGGCCGAGATTCCGTGGAGCGACTTGATCCTGCCGCGGCTGATCGTGCGGCGGACGCGCTACGGCAAGCGATACCATATTTGTTTCGATCGCCGATCGGGCCGGTCGCTGCGCGTGTCGGCGGCGCTAACGACGCTCGGCGGTGTCGATGCCTATCAGGCGACGATCGATGCGATCGGCCAGTTGCAATATGCCGCGTCGCAAAAAGGCGCCACCGTCGCCGCGCCCGTGGCGCCAGTTGCCGGTCCGGCACCGGTCGTGCGCGGTTTCGGGCGCAAGGGCGCTCGGCTGAATTCAGGCGGCGGCGCTGTCCGTAATTTCCACGGGTTCGTCGCTGCGCGGCAGGGCGATCGGCACGGGGCGGGCGACCGCATCGCCGCTGACATACTTTAAACAGCCATCGACCGCCGCGCCGGTTTCGATCGAGATTGATTCATATTCGACATCACCGGTGATCCGCGCCGCGCGTTCGACGGTGAGCTGACGCACCGACACCGATCCCTCGATCGATCCGGCGATACGCGCGGTTTCGGCATGGACCGCACCGCGGATGCGGCTTTCGCTGCCCTGGACGAGGTTGCCGCAATGCACGTCGCCCTCGACACAGCCGTCGATGTGGAGATCGGCGGTGGCCGACAGGTTCCCGGTAATCACCACGTCCGGCCCGATGACCGAGAACATCCCGCGCTTGCCGCCCGACGATGCCGTTGCCGCAGCGCCCGCGTCACGCCCGCCACGCGCGTTGTTGAACATCGCCATTACGACAGCTCCCCGCATCCCCAATTCGGCCGTATCGGTAGCATATCGGGCGCAGGCGCAGCAGCGCGTTTCGTCAGGCCGTGCGCGGCATCAGGGGATTATCGTTGGCGGCGGGTTTGAGCACCGCCCGCGCCTGCAGCAGCGTCGCGATCAGCAACGCGATGGCGGCGAGCGGCGGAGCACCGGGTTGGGGAAGCAAGGCGAGCGCACTGCCGCCCAGGACAAGCCCAGCGATGCGCCAGCGCGCCGGGTCGGCCCCATTTGTCAGCGCCAACGTCACCGCGATGACATCCGCGATCATCAGCGCCGTCGCATCGGTCGCCGGCATCACCGCCGTCATGGCGAGCGCACACAGCAGGATCGCGTCCGCCATCATGTGCGGGTACAGCCGCCGCGCCGAGAACCAGGCGGTGTACGCCCCGGCGGCCCCCACGCTTACGACCAATGCCAAGCCGATCAGCGGGACTTCGCCCATCCCCGGCATCGCTTGCAGCAACACCCACAGGTTCGGCGCACCACCCGACAGCGGCAGATCGAGCAGGAAGGGCGGCATCGAGAGATCGCCGACAAACCCACGCGCGAGAAGGATCGCGGCGGCAGCGAGCCCGGCCAGCGCAACCCAAAGAGGTGTAGCATGACGCTGGATCGCAAGGGCGGCGATGAACGGCCCGATCAGCAGCGCTTGCGGGTCGAACCCCAGCGCTACGCCGTACCACAGCAGCATCGACCGCAACTCGCCCCGCACGCCGCTACGCAGCGCGACCAGGCCCGCCAAGGGCCACGCCAGCGCCCCGCCGAGCACCAACCCGAGCGGTACCAGCGCCAGCGCCAGCGCATCGCGCCGCAGCGGTCGCATCAGGGGTTGGCGGGCGATCATCGCGCCACCCTGCACTTGGCCGGGTTGCCGCCGCGTTAAGGTTGCTTGCGCCGCGCCGCTGTGGTCAAATCTTGTCCAAGATAAAAACAGGAGGTGAGGATGGCGACATCGGCGATGGATCAGCCGACCATGCCCGGCACGATTCCCGCGCCCAAGGGCCTGCCCGTGGTCGGCCACCTCCACCAGATCGCGCGCGGCGGGCTGGTCGGGCATTTGCTCAATGTCAGCCGCGATTTTCCGGACGGCATCTTCAAGCTGAAATTCGGCAGCCGCGTCGCCTTGTTCGTCACCGACCCCGATCTGGTCGAGCAATTGTGCGACGAAACGCGCTTCCGCAAGATGCCGGGGCCGGGCCTGCGTGTGGTGCGCAAGTTTGCGGGCGACGGCCTGTTCACCGCGTTCAGCGAGGAGCCCAATTGGGGCAAGGCGCACCGCATCCTGCTCCCCGCGTTCAGCCAGCGCGCGATGAAGGGCTATTTCGAGATGATGCTCGAAGTGGCGGACCAGCTCATCGCCAAATGGACGCGGCTGTCGGGCACCGACGTGCATGTCGCGGACGACATGACGCGCTTTACGCTCGATTCGATCGCGGTCGCGGGCTTCGGCCATCGCTTCTCCAGCTTCGAACGCGAGGAGCTAGATAGTTTCCTGGAGGCGCTGGGTCGGGCGCTCGGCGAATCGCTCAACATGATCACTCGGATGCCGTTGCAGCAGCGCTTCGCCAAAAAAGCAGGCAAGCAGTTCGAGGCCGACATTGCCGAGATGAATGCTCTCGTCGATGGCATCATCACCGAACGCCGCGCCAACCCCAATGACGGGAAGGACCTGCTCAACTTGATGCTCTCGGCGGTCGATCCGGAGACGGGGGATGGGCTCGACGATCTCAACATCCGCTATCAGGTGCTGACCTTCCTGATCGCCGGCCATGAGACGACTTCGGGCCTGCTGACCTTTGCGCAGCACTATTTGCTGCGGAATCCGCACATCCTCGCGCAGGCGTATGGCGAGGTCGATCGCGTCCTGCCCGGCAACAAGCGTCCCGATTATGCCGATGTCGCGCAGCTCGACGTGATCGAGCGCATCCTGAAGGAGGCACTGCGGCTGTGGCCGACTGCGCCGGTGTTCAGCCTCGCACCGTATGAGGATACACTCGCCGGTGGAACGTGGATGATGCGAAAAGACCGTCCGATCAACGTCTTCTCGCCCGGTCTTCATCGCAATCCGAAGGTGTGGGACAATCCGGAGGAGTTCGATATCGACCGCTGGCTGCCCGATGCCGAGGCGGCGCGCCACCCACACGCCTACAAACCGTTCGGCAACGGAATGCGCGCGTGCATCGGTCGGCAATTCGCCACGGTCGAGGCGAAGCTCGCACTCGCGATGATCCTGCAGAAATTCGCGATAAGCGATCCGCACGGTTACCGGCTGCGGATCAAGGAAACGCTGTCGATCAAGCCTGACGAGTTCACGATGCGCATCCGGCTGCGTGGTGAGCATGAGCGGATGCGCTTCGAAAGTGCCGCGCCGGTGATTGAGGAGGCGCCGGTGGCGACGGTGTCCGGCACCGGGCAGCGCTTCACCGTGCTGTACGGATCGAGCCTCGGCACCGCGCGCGATATTGCGGAGGAAATCGCCGAACGCGCCAATCTCGACGGGTTCGAAACCGCGGTCAGGTCAATGGATGAGGCGCTGACCGGCGGTTACATGCCCGAGGACAAGGTGCTGGTATTCGTCACCGCCACCTATAACGGGCGCGCACCGGACAGCGCGCTGGCGGTCGAGCGCGCGCTCGATGCGGATGTGTTCAAGGATTTTGACTGGAGCGGGGCGCGCTTCGCGGTGCTCGGCATCGGCAATTCGCAATGGCCGAATTACCAGCATTTTCCCAAGCGGATCGACGAGGCGCTGAGCGCGACCGGGGCGTTCCGCTTGCTCCCGCGCGCCGAGGCCGATGGCCTGGGCGATTTCGACGGGGCGGTGGCGCAGTTCGTGCGCGATCTGTGGAAATCGCTGGGCAGCGTTGCCGAGCCGAGCGTCACGAAATCGACGCTGTCGTTGCAAGTGGTCGATAGCGCCGAGATCCGCGCCCAGGCGCTGCCCGAACATGCCCAGCAACTTGAAATCGTCGCCAATGACGAGATGGTTCGGCCCGCCGACGGCCTTTGGGACTTCGCGATCGAGCCGCCGCGCCCCTCGACCCGTCTCATCCGCATCCGCTTGCCCGAGGGCCAGCGCTATCACACCGGCGACCATATCGCGATCTATGCGCGTAACCGCCCCGAATTGGCGACGCGCGCGATCGAACGGCTGGGCGTGGCGGGCGCGACACAAGTGCGGATCGACGGGCAGGGCGGGCGCTTCCACCATCTGCCATTGGGCGCGACGGTGACGGTGCGGCAGTTGCTCACCGACTTCGTGGAACTGGCCGATACGCTGCCCAAACGCGCGCTCTCGGTGGTGGCGGCGCAGACGCGCTGCCCGGACACCAAGAGCAAGCTGGCGGCTCTTGAGGCCGACTACGATACGGCCGTCGCTGGCAAGCGGCTGTCGCTGCTCGATCTGCTCGACCACTATCCCGCCGCCGAACTGTCGCTTGACAGTCTGGTCGAACTCTCGCCCGCGATCGCGCCGCGCTTCTATTCGATCGCGTCGAGTCCGCTCGATGACCCGCACGTCGCCGATCTGATCGTCGGGACGATGGCCGCACCCGCCTGGTCGGGGCTGGGCGAGCATCGCGGTTTCGCCAGCAGTTATATGCAGGACGTCAAGCCGGGGGATCAGGTGTTCGGCTATATCCGCCGCCCCAACCCGCCGTTTGCGCCGCCCGCTGATCCGGGCGTGCCGATGATCCTGATCGGCCCCGGCACGGGCTTCGCGCCGCTGC
Source organism: Sphingomonas sp. MMS24-J45 (assembly GCF_044881195.1). GTDB lineage: Bacteria > Pseudomonadota > Alphaproteobacteria > Sphingomonadales > Sphingomonadaceae > Sphingomonas. The sequence goes on from NZ_CP173255.1 coordinate 3,115,915, forward strand.
GCGGCTTCCTCGCCGAACGCGCGGCGCAAGCGACGGCGGGGGAAGAGGTCGCGAAGAGCTTGCTGTTCTTCGGCTGCCGCCACCCCGATCACGACTGGTTCTGTCGCGAAGAGGTCGAGGCTTGGGAGGCAGCGGGGATCGTCGACCCGTATCTCGCCTTCTCCGCCGTGCCGAGCCACCCGTGGAAGTTCGTGCAGGACGCGCTGTGGGCCGAACAGGAGCGCGTCTGGGCGGCGATTCAGGCGGGCGCGCACATCTTCCTGTGCGGCGACGGCAAGTTCATGGCCCCTGCCGTCCGCGAGACCCTGATCCGCATCCAGATGCAGCAGGTGGGGGATGAACACGCGCAAGGCTCCAACTGGCTCAACGCGATGATCGAGGACGGGCGTTTCCATCAAGATGTGTTCGGGTTCGGGAAGTAAGCGGGCCGCCCCCTTACTTCCCGCCCGCTTGGTCTCGCTTTACGCCGCGACCAACCTCTTATCTCTGGTCTTGGCCGTCGCGCGTGGCGCCTCGTGGGCAGCGCTGCCCTTGTCCGTATCATGGAAGCTGCTGGCCTGGCGGGCAAGTCGATCCACTTCGCGCGACAGGTTCTGCGCTGCGGCGGAGGTTTCCTCGACCATCGCGGCATTCTGCTGCGTCGCGCGGTCCATTTCGCCGATGGTTAGCGAAACTTCGGAAATCGAGCTGGCCTGAACCTGGTTGTCATGCGCCATTTCGCTAAGCAAATCATTCACCTGCGAAACGTCGCCTGAAATGTTCAGCAAGGCGCCATCGACCTTTTCAACCATCGCGACTGCGGTGACGATGTCGGCTTGCGTCGCGGTAAGCTGATCGCGCGCGCGCCCCGCTTCTTCCTCGGCGCGCATTGCAAGCGCCGACACGAGATCGGCGACGACCGCGAAGCCGCGCCCCGCTTCGCCCGCACGGCCCGCCTCGACCGCCGCGTTCATCGCAAGAACCCGCGTCTGGAAGGCGATCTTGTCGAGGCCCTCGATCACGCTGTCGATGCCCTTGGCGCTTTCCGACACGCGTTCCATCGCCGCAACCGCCTGTTCGGTGATCGATCGTCCGGTATCGACCGTTGCGCTGGCGCCGTTTGCGCGTTCGACGGTGCTGCGTGCGGCCGCCGCTGTCGCCTTCAGCCGCTCGTCCATCTGCTGCACCGACGCAGCGGTTTCAGCGAGGCTTGCGGCGTTGCTTTCGGTCCGGCGCGCAAGGTCGGTCGAGGCGGCGGCAATTTCCTGCGATCCGGTCTTGATCGCATCGACCGTCACGGTGATGGCGTCGAGGAGTTTCGACAGGGCTTCCTCGCGTTCCTGCAGCGCCGCCATCGCCTCCGCGCGGCTGGCCTGTTCCTGCTCGAAATAGATCGACACCGACATTTCCAGATCGATCATCGCAGCCGCAATGATCGCGCGCAGGCGATCAAAGCGCGCATCGGCTTTGCTCGGCAGAAAGGGGAAGCGCGGTCCCACCTGCTCGGCACCGATCGTTTCCGCCAGAGAATTGAGAATGATCGCATAGGAGCCGATATACCATTGCGGCGTCAGGCCGATCTTGGCGTGGCGCGCGCCGATCCGCTTCACGCGGGCAACATAATCGGCATCGAAGGCGGCACCGGCGAGATGCCCCCAATGTTCGGATTGAAGTTTCTTGGCCTGTTCGATGTGCCCGGGGCCGGAAAACATGTTCGCGGTTTCAGGATGTTCGGCGATCTTGCGATACAGCCGTTCGAGCGCGGGGCGCATCGCGGCCAGGATCATGTCGCGGGCGTCAACGAGATGCGCGCGTTTGTCCTCGGAATAGCCGATAAAGTCGAGGCGCGTGGTCAGTTCTGGGTGTGACATCGTGGCTCCAGGCGTTTGGGATTGGCAAGCGTGCGGAGTCGCTTTGGTTTGTTATAGGCGGGCAGGGAGAGTGACGCGGTCGGCGCGCAGATTTTGTTTCGCTGCCGCAGCGACCGCGTCCCCCTTGCCCTGACGCGCGCGACGGTCCACCATCGCCCCAGAGGCGCAGAAAAGCGTCCGAACGGGAGAGCCACCGATGCTGCAGTTAAGCGGACAGGACGCGTCGTTCGTCTATCTCGAAACACCGCATACGCCGATGCACATCGGGTCGGTGGGCATTTATGACCCTTCCACCGCGCCGGGCGGGTTCGTCCGTTTCAAGGACATTCTGAGCTTCATCCAAAGCCGCCTCGGCGGGGCGCGGAGTTTCCGGCAGCGGCTGGTGCGGGTGCCGTTCGATCTCGACCACCCCTATTGGATCGAGGACCCGGAGTTCGACATAGAATTCCACGTCCGCCACATTGCGCTGCCCAAGCCCGGCGACTGGCGACAGCTCTGCATTCAGGTCGCGCGGCTCCACGCGCGGCCGATGGACCTCAGCAAGCCGCTCTGGGAGTTCACCATTCTGGAGGGGCTCGACAATGTCGAAGGCCTGCCACCGGGCTGCTTCGCGCTGATCGCCAAGGTGCATCACGCCGCGATCGACGGCATGTCCGGGGTCGAGATGTCCGCCGCGTTGCACGATATCGACGCGAACATGACGCCGCCCGCTGCGACCGACGATTGGAAGCCCGAGCACATGCCGAACGTCGCCGATCTGCTGACGCGCAGCTATTTCAACTCGCTGCTGCAACCGATGCGCGTGGTCGAGACGATCGGCCGCTCGCTGCCCGGCATGGCGAAACTGACCGCCAGCGTGACCAAGGGCGACGTGAGTCTCGCAGGCACGAAGCTTGCGCCCAAGACGCGTTTCAACGCCAAGGTCTCGGCGCACCGCGTGTTCGATGCCGCCGCGTTCAAACTCACCGACATCCGCGCGATCAAGGATGCCGTGCCGGGCGCGACCGTGAACGACGTCATCCTGGCGATCGTCGGCGGCGGCTTGCGCGGCTATCTCGAAGCGAAAGGAGAACTGCCCAAGGACACGCTGACCGCGATGGCGCCGATCTCGGTACGCGGGGAGGGGGAGAAGGCCGCACTGGGCAACCTCGTCTCGGCGATGGTGGTAGGGCTTGGCACGCACATCGCCGATCCGTTCGAGCGGCTGCGCTTCGTCCACGCCGAGGCGGCCAATAGCAAGGCGATGACCGGCGCGGTCGGCGCGCGTACCTTGACCGATTACAGCCAGCTCATCCCGTCAGGGTTGGCGGGCCTCGCCGCGCGCCTCTACACGCGCGTCGGGGCGGCGAATGCACACGCTCCAGTGTTCAATTGCGTCGTCACCAACGTGCCGGGCAGTCGCATCCCGCTCTATTTCGCGGGTGCCAAGATGGTCGCGATGTACGGCACCGGCCCCGTGTTCGATGCGATGGGGCTGATCAACACGATCTATTCCTACACCGACACGATTGCGATTAGCTTTACCAGCGACCGCAAGATGATGCCCGATCCGGAACTCTATGCCGCCGCGCTGAAATCCGCGTTCGAGGCGCTGAAGGCTGCGGCCGCTGCTCCCCAGGCGGCCGCTGTGCCCGCACAATCCCCCACGCCCGCGCCCAAAAAGGTACGGGCATCCAAGCAGAAGGAACTGACCGCATGACCGACAAGATCCGCGACACCTTCGAAAAGATCGCCGAACCCGCGAAGAAAGCCGGCGAAGCGCTGCGCGATGCTGGTTCCAAAATGGCCGAGAGCAGCTCGACCGTCGGGCTCAAAATGCTCGATCAGGCCGAGACCAATACGCGCGAAGCGTTCCAGGCGATGCGCGCCGCGGCGAGCGCAAAGGATCTTTCCGAGGTGATGAAGATCCAAGGCGATTTCATCCGCGAACAAGGCACGCGCAGCATGGGCCAGGCGCGCGAGATCGGCGAACTGATCCTGCAATTCGGGCGCGACGCGGTGAGCACCGTGCGCGGTGAAAAATAGCGACAGGAGTCTGCTAATGGCTGCCGCCCCGCCGCCCGAAAACGACATCATCGCCGACAGTTCGTTCAAGCCGACCGTCGGCGGTGCCGAACATGCGGTCGCGGCGGCGGGCTTTCACCTGGTAGAACGCGTCCTGCTGATCCTCGTCGCGCTGATGACGATCGGCGGCGCGCTGACCGAGATCATGGCCATCTACCAAAGCCGCTCGATCACGCTCGCCGACATCTTGCAGATGTTTCTGTACACCGAGGTGATCGGCATGGTCAGCGTGTTCTACACCGGCAAGGGCGCGACCTTCATCTACCCGATTTTCATCGCGATGACGGCGCTTGCGCGTCTGATCGTCCTGCAGAGCAAGGAAATGGCGCCGGAGAATATCGTCTTCGAAGCGAGCGCGATCCTGCTGCTCGCGGTGGCGGCGGTGGTGATCACCCGGATCCGGCCCGGAGGCGCGGGGCAAGCATAGCATTATTTCGCCGACAGCGCGTACCTTAGGAACGGTCGCTCTCTCAAGCTGTTGTGGAGAAAGGGAAATTTATCCCAACCACTGGAGAGACTCGATGCATTCCAACCTTGTATCCGCCGTATTCGACAGCCGTGCCGAAGCGGAACGCGCGGTTTCCGAATTGCGATCGGCCGGAATTGACGATCAGGCGATCTCGATCATCGCGCAGCAGGACGGTAATCATGTCGAGACCGATGGCGCCGGTGCCGAAGCGGCGACCGATGTTGTCGGAAAGACCGCGCTCGGTGCGGGCGCTGGCACGCTGCTCGGCATCGCGGCGCTTGCCATTCCCGGCGTCGGCCCGCTCGTGGCGGCCGGAGCAATCGCGGCGGCGGCGGTTCCGGGCGCAGCACTGACCGGCGCGGCGATCGGCGCAGCAGCGGGCGGGCTCAGCGGTCTGCTGACCGATCATGGCGTCAGCCACGAAGATTCGACCTATCATGAGGGCCGAATCAACCAGGGCGGCGTGTTCGTGTCGGTCGATACCAGCAATGCGACCGTCACTGGGGATCGCGCGAGCGATATCCTCAGGCGCAATGGCGGCCATAGCTCGGCCAATGCGAGAATGTCGCCCGCGATCTGATCGAGGCGCTCGCAGAATGGGAGACGCCCGCGGAACGATCCGCGGGCGCTTCTTTTTGTTCTGTAACACAAGGGCTAGCGCGCCGCCGATCGCTTCGCTCAGCGACCGACGGCGCAAACCACTTGGATATCGTGCCTCGTGCGACCTTAACGACGCCTCACGCGTGTCCGGCGAACGGATAGACGAGCCGCTTTAACCCAGTCCGTTCGAACGGATGCCAGTCTCCCTCTGCCTGCGCCAATCGGTCGGCGACGGCGTAAAGCACCGCCGGGTTGACACCAAGCCCGCAATGGCTGCCGTGCACTTCGATATTATCCGTCTCGGCCGAGCGCGGCTCGACGCAGTTCTGCCAGGCGACCACGCCGTCCTCGCGGGTGTAGATCGAGGTCGAGGGGACTGGCGGGGGGCTCGCGCTTTCCCGGAGTTGCTCCGTCACATCGGCGTCGTCGATCTTCTGCCCGGTCAGCATTTCGTACGCGCGCCAGACGTTGGTCGCCTTAGGCGTGCCGGTGAAGGGCGATCCGAGCGAGATAACCTGCCGCACGGCTTCTGGCGCGCGGCGCGAGAGCTGGCGCGCCATCACGCCGCCCAGGCTCCAGCCGATCAGGCTGACTTTCTGCCCGGTGGCGGCATGAATTTCCCGCAACCGCGCGATGAGTTTCTCGCCCTGCGCGCCGATCGCGCGCGGACCGAGATTGCGTCCCAAATCCCAGGCATGTGCATCATAACCGATCTGGGTCAGATAACGGCGCAGCACGGTGGTCGAAATGTCGCTGGTTACGAAGCCGGGCAGCACCATCACCGGATGACCGTCGCCGCGCGGAGCGCTTGCCAGGAAGGGGGCCGCCATGCCGAGGCTCGAAAATTCCGCCAGCGCACGGGGCAGTTCGGTCAACGCCAGCAGCGCGGAGGGCGGGGCGACCTTGTCGGTCGCATGTGGCGTAGGCATCGGGCATTCCTTCCAGGTCTGGCAGTCTAAACGTGCTGCATTGCAATATGGTTCAATCTTCCACTCCGAACGCACGGTGATGCGCCGCGACGCGCGCGACATCATGACTTAATATAGCGAGATCGAAGGCGTTCCCGGCGCGATCGCGTACCTGATCTTTCAGCAGCGCTTCGGCCCGGAACCCGAGGCTTTCGAACAGCATGACAGACCCGATCTGGTCGGGCGTCATTTGTGCGGTCAGCTTGGCAAGGCCTCGCTCCATCGCAATCGAATAGATGCCCTCAAGCAGATCGCGCCCGAGGCCCGCACCGCGCTTGGACGGCGAGACGAGCAGCCGGACTTCGCCCACATGTGCGCTCCACCCCAGCGGATCCCGTACCAACGCGGCGGTGCCGACAAACGTGCCATTCTCCTCGGCGATGAGGCTGTCGATCCAGCCCTCGGCGATCGCCTCGACCCAGGCGGCGATCACGCGCGGGTGCTTCAGGTCGCGGCCGAGGAACAGCAGATCATGCTCCGGCAGGGCTTCCGCAAAAGCCAGCATCGCGTCTGCGTCCTTCGCCTCGAAGCGCCGTATATGATGGCTCATTCCGAACGCTCCCCGAGCCAATCGACCAATTTCGGCCACAAACGCTTGATCGCATTGCCGCCGGCGACAAGGCTGACATGCCCGCCCTTCAATGTCACCTGTTCCTTGTCCGCGCTGCCGACCAGCTCGATCAGCGGCGCGGAGGCGGCGGCGGGCACGATATGGTCATGCTCGGCGGTGACGTGGAGGAACGGCGCGGTGATCGCGCCCAGATCGACGCCGCGCCCACCGATCTGCATGGTCCCCGCGTGGAGTTCGTTGCCCCACAGCAATTGCTTCACCGTCTGGCGGAAATATTCGCCCGGCAGAGGCAAAATGTCGCTGGTCCAGCGATCGAACATACGGAAGGAGCGGACATATTCGTCGTTCCACAGATTGTCGGCGAGCCGGATATTCCCCGCGATCCGACCGCCAGGCCGCAGCATATCGAACGCGGTGTAGAGATAGTCGCCCGGGCAATTGCCGAACGTGTCGACCAGCCGATCGACATCGAAGAAGCGCTTGTCCGCCCAGGCCTGAAACATGTCCATCTTCGAGAAATCGACTGGAGTGGTGAAGCAGACGAGGTTCTTCATCGGCGCGTCCGGGTGCAGCCCGGCCCATAGCGTCGATAGCACGCCGCCGAAGCAATAGCCGACGACGGTAAAATCCGGCTCGCCGGTTTCCGTCTGAACCCGCGCGATCGCTTGCGGCAGGAAATCGAGAACATAGTCCTCGATCCCCAGCACCTTCTCGTCGGCGCGCGGCGGGGTCCAGTCGAGCATGAAGACGTCGAACCCGGCCCTCAGCAAATATTCGACCAAGCTCTGCCCAGGCACCATATCGAAAATGTAGCCGCGATTGGTGGTCGCCATCACCAGCAGCAAGGGCACGCGGAATACGTCGTCCACCAGCGGACGGTAATGGTAGAGATTCATCGTCCCGCGCTGAATCAGCAGATCCTTGGCGCACGCCCCGAGTTGGGGAGCAGAGGAGGTGAAATAGCCGAGACCCTTGATATTGCGCTGTAACGCCCGGTCGAAGGCGGTGCGCGCTTGCGTCAGAAGGTCGGGCGCGTCGCTCAAGACTTTACCGGCGCCTTGCGCGTGCGTTTCGGTTTGGGCCGTTCCGGCGGCGCGAGCCCGGCTTGCGCCATTACCACTGCTTCGATCCGCGCAACCGCGTCCTCGATCCGCGCCAAGCGGGCGGAAAGATCGGCGACTTCGCTGCGGCTTGGCATATTGGCGGCGGCGAGCGCGCGGTCCATCACTTGGTGTGCTGCACCCTGGGCCTGCATCGCGGCGGCGTTGGCGCCCTGCATGACGCGGGCGAACTCGCCGGTCTTCAGCGCTTCACCGCCGAACTGGTTGGTCATCTGCTCCCACTGGCCGAGCATCTCGCGGAACAGGGCGCCGGGGTCGGTTGGGTTTGCCATTGACGGCATCCTTCACCGCCCAGGCGAAGCCGTCAAGCGCCGATGCTGCGCCTTGCAGTGCAGCATGATCGCAGCATCACTTGGTTGGCGTGACAGCTTTCGGGCCAGTCGGCGTCACGTCGAGCAGAGAGTCGCCGCCCAGCGTCCGGTATAGCGTGACGAGATTGGTCGCGCCCGTCAGCTGCGTCGTAACCAGCGAACGGCGCGCAGAATAAAGCGAGCGCTGCGCATCCAGGCTTTGCAGGAAGGTGTCGATCCCCCCGCGATAGCGTGCGTCGGACAGGCGGTAATTGTCGCTTGCAGCAGCGGTCAGCGCGGTTTGCGCGGCCAGTTGATTGCCTATCGTGCCGCGCCGCGCCAGCGCATCTGCGACTTCGCTGAAAGCCGTCTGGATCGCTTTTTCATAAGTCGCGAGCGCCACGTCACGCTGCGCCCGAGATTGTGCGACGCCAGCGCGCGCCGCACCGCCGCTGAAGATCGGATAATTGGCGCTGGGCGATAGCGAATAGTTGAACGCGCCGCCGGTAAACAGGCTGCCCAGCGTATTGCTCGCCAGGCCCGCGAGCGCGGTCAGAGAGATACGGGGAACAGCGCCGCGCGCGCCGCGCCGATTTCGGCATTGGCGGCGCGCAGTTCGTACTCCGCCTGCACCACATCGGGGCGGCGCAGCAATACGCCTGAGTCCAGACCCGCGGGCAGCGCTGCGACGGTAGGGGCGGCCTCCTCGATCGATTTCGGCAGCAAGGCAGGGTCGACCGGCGCCCCGACCAACAATTGCAGCGCATTGATGTCCTGCGCCACCGCCGTCGTCTGCGTCGCGAGGTCGGATTGTGCGGTCTGCAACACGATCTGCGCCTGCGCCAGATCGGTGCGCGGCGCGATGCCACCGTCGAGCCGCAGCTTGGTCAGCGCGACGCTGCGCTCAGCGCTCGCCGTCGTGTCGCGCGCAATCTGCAGCAGACTTTGGTCGGCGGCATAGGTCAGCCAGGCGGTCGCGATGTCGCCGACCAGCGTCAGCCGCGTCGCGCGTGCCGCTGCCTCGGTGCTGAAATAGCGGTTCTGCGCGGCGGTGGTTAGCGAACGGACTCGCCCGAAAAGATCGACCTCGAACGCAGTGATGCCAAGGCTTGCCGAGAAATTCTCGCGAACCCCGCCGGTGACGGGGGCCCCGCCGTTGAACGCACGGCCCGTGCCGGCATCGCTGCGCGTGTAGCTGGCGGACCCATCGACAGTGGGCAGCAGTTCGGCGCGCTGAATGCGATACTGCGCGCGCGCGACGGCGATATTGCCGGCCGCAATGCGCAGGTCGCGATTGTTGACCAGCGCCTGCTCGACGATCTGCTGTAACCGGGGATCACGGAAGATATCGCGATAGGTGATGCTTGGCAGTGCCGCTTCGCTCTGTCGCAGATAGGAATCGCCGACCGGCCAGCTTGGCGGGACCGGCAGATCGGGCCGGACATATTTTGGCGCGAAGGAGCACGCCGACAAGGCGGCCACGGATGCCAGAGTGAGTGCCTTGCGGATCATGCCGATGCCTCCGCGTCCGGTGTGGGTTTGTGCCGGAGTTTCTTCAGCGCGTCGCGCGTGCCGCGACGGACCAGGACGAAGAACAGCGGGATGTAGAATACCGCCAGGATCGTCGCAGTGAGCATCCCGCCGATCACCGCCGTGCCGATCGCCACACGGCTGTTCGCGCCCGCGCCGGTCGAGATCGCGAGCGGCAGCACGCCGAAGATGAAGGCCAGGCTGGTCATCAGAATCGGACGGAGACGAAGCCGCGCCGCCTCGATCGCGGCATCGATCACGCGCTTACCTGCCTTTTCGGCTTGTTCCGCAAATTCGATCATCAGGATCGCGTTCTTCGCGGCAAGGCCCATGGTGGTGAGCAGCCCGATCTGCAGATACACGTCGTTCTGCAGCCCGCGCAGCGTCACCGCGAAGATCGCGCCGACCAGCCCCAGCGGGATGATCATCAACACCGCGATCGGGATCGTCCAGCTTTCATACAGCGCAGCAAGGCACAGGAACACGACCAGCAGCGAGATGCCGTAAAGGATCGGTGCCTGACCGGACGACAGCCGTTCCTGATAGGACAGGCCACTCCACGCGACCGAGGTGCCGGGGTATTTCGCGGCCAGTTCCGCCATCTTGTCCATCGCCGTGCCCGAGCTTTGGCCCGGCGCCGCCTGGCCCGAAATCTCATAAGACGAAATGCCCGAGAAGCGCGCCAGTGTCGGCGGAGTCTTGCTCCACGCGATCGTCGAGAAGGCGGAGAAGGGGGCCATCGCGCCGCTCGATCCGCGTACGAACCATTTCGACAAGTCTTCCGGCGCGGCGCGGTAAGGCGCATCGCCCTGGACATAGACGCGCTTCACGCGGCCGCGATCGTTGAAATCGTTGACGTAGCGGCCACCCCATGCGGTCGACAGTGTGCTGTTGACGTCGGCCTGGGTAAGGCCAAGCGTGCTGAGCTTTTGCGGGTCGAGGTCGATCCGCAGCGTCGGCTGGTCCTCCAGATCGGTCGGGCGCACCGCGGCGAGCGTCGAGTCCGCACGTGCCGCCGCGAGCAGTCCGTCGCGGGCCGCCTTGAACTGTTCGCGGCTCAGGCCGCCGGTGTTCTGCAACTCCAGCGTGAAGCCGTTCGATTGGCCGAGACCGCGCACGGCGGAGGGCACGGTCGCGTAGAATTCCACGTCGCGCAGGCCACCAAGCGCCTTGGTTGCACGCTGTGTGATCGCGTCGGCACCGTTTTCCACGCCTTTGCGATCGGCCCAGTCCTTCAGCGCGATGAAGCCGCGACCGGCGTTCTGGCCACCACCGCCACCACCACCGCCAGCCCCGGCGACCGTCAGATAGCCCGCGACGTTCTTGCCCTCATTCTCGGCGAAATATTTCTCGATCTGCACCTGCGCCTGGCGCGTTTGGTTGAGCGTCGAACCCGGCGCGAGGTTATATTGAATCTGTGCGATGCCCTGATCCTCGGTCGGCAGGAACCCGGTCGGCAGGCGCACGAACAGGATCGCGAGGATCGCGACCACCCCGGCGTAGATCGCCAGGAAAAGCCATTTGCGATCGACGACGCGCTGCACGCTCGCAACGTAGCGATTGGTCATGGATTCGAACCCGCGGTTGAAGCGGTCCTTCCACGGCTTTGTCTTGCGTGCGATCCAGCTGTCCAATTCGGCCTCGCCCTTCTGCTTCAGCAGGGTGGCGGTCAGCGCGGGCGTCAAAATCAGCGCGACCACCACCGACAGGACCATCGCCGACACGATCGTGATCGAAAACTGGCGGTAGATCACGCCGGTCGATCCGCCAAAGAAGGCCATCGGCAGGAACACCGCCGACAGCACGAGCGCGATCGCGATCAGCGCGACGGTGATTTCGTCCATCGACTTGATCGTCGCCTCGCGCGGCGACATGTCGGGATTTTCCTCCATCAACCGCTCGACATTCTCGACGACGACGATCGCGTCGTCGACGAGCAGGCCGATCGCGAGCACGAGGCCGAACAGCGTCAGCGTGTTGATCGTAAAACCGGCCAGCGCGAAGATCCCGAAGGTGCCGAGCAGCACGACCGGCACGGCAATCGTCGGGATCAGCGTCGCGCGCCAGCTTTGCAGGAAGACGAACATGACGATGACGACGAGGACGATCGCCTCGAACAGCGTCTTTTCGACTTCCTCGACCGACAGTTTGATGAACGCGGTCGAGTCCTGCGGGAAACTGTAGGCATAGCCCTGCGGGAAATTCTTGGACGAGCGCTCGATTTCGGCCTTGACCAGTTCCGCGGTGCCCAACGCGTCGGCGCCCGGCGCGAGGCTGACCGCGATACCGGCGCCGGGGTGGCCGTTGACCCGGCTGGTGACCCCGTAATTCTCCGCGCCGAGTTCGACCCGAGCCACGTCCGACAGGCGCACGGCAGAGCCATCTGGCTGCGTCTTCAGCACGATGTTGCGGAATTGCTCCGGCGTCGAAAGGCGCGCCTGCGCGGTGACGGTCGCATTCAGCACCTGTTCGGGCGCGTTAGGCGTGCCGCCGATTTCGCCCGCCGCGACTTCGGTGTTCTGCGCGGTGATCGCGGTGACGACGTCGCCGGGGATCAGGCTGAAGCTCGCCAGCTTATTGGGATCGAGCCAGATGCGCATCGCATATTGCGCGCCGAACACGTTGATGTCGCCCACGCCCTTGATGCGGCCGATCGTGTCCTGCAGGTTCGACACCAGATAGTCCGACACGTCCTGGTTGGTCGTGCGGTCGCTGGTGTCGTAGATCGCCGCGATCAGCAGGAAGTCGGGGTTCGATTTGGTGACGGTCAGGCCCTGTTGCTGAACCTGTTGCGGCAGGCGGGGCAAGGCCTGCTGCACCTTGTTCTGCACCTGCACTTGCGCGATGTCGGGGTCGGTGCCCTTGGCGAAGGTCGCGGAGATCGACACCTGCCCGCGCGAGGACGACGAGGTGCTGAAATAGAGCAGACCATCGATGCCGGTCAGCTGCTGCTCGATCACCTGCGCGACGGAATTTTCTAGCGTCTCGGCCGACGCACCCGGATAGGTCGCACGGATGTTGACGTTGGGCGGCGCGATGTCGGGAAATTGCTCGACCGGCAGCGTGTAGATCGCGCCGATGCCGGCGAGCATAATGATGATCGAAATGACCCAGGCGAAAATCGGCCGGTCGATGAAGATACGGGAGATCACGGCCGGATCAGCTCTTCGGCTTGTCGGTGGCGGTCTTGATCCGCTGCGGCGTGTTGGCTGCGACCGGGCGGACCGTCGCATCGGCCTTCACCTTGCCGACGCCCTGCACGATCACCTTGTCGCCAGCCTTCAGGCCATCGGTGACCACCCAATTGGCGCCCATCGTGCGCCCGGTCGTCACCTGCCGCTGCACGGCCTTACTGCCGCCCTTGCCATCGGGCGCGACGACGAAGACGGTGGCATTGCCCTTCGGGTCGCGTGACACCGCCTGCTGCGGGATCAGGAAGGCGTTGGTGTCGATCGACTGCGCGAAGCTCGCGCGGACGAACATGCCCGGCAGCAACAGCCCTTGCGGGTTCGGAAAGCGCGCGCGCAGCGTAACCGTGCCGGTCGCGGCATCGACCATCACCTCGGTAAATTCGACGCGGCCCGTCAGGCCATAATCGCTGCCGTCTTCGAGCTTCAGGCGCACGTCCGCGCCGCTCGCGGCGGCGGCACCCTGGGTCGCCAGCGATCGGCGCAGGCGCAACAGGTCGGCGCTCGCCTGCTGGATATCGACATAGATCGGATCGAGCCGCTGGATCGTAGTCAGCGGGTCGCTCTGGCTCGCGGTGACCAGCGCGCCTTCGGTGAACAGCGATCGGCCGATCCGCCCGGTGATCGGCGCGGGGACGGTTGTGAAGCGCAGGTTGATCTGCGCCGTGTCGAGCGCAGCCCTGCTTTGCGCGACAGCGGCGGCGGCTTGGCGGGCCTGCGCGGCGGCGTCGGTATAATCCTGTTTGGCGACCGCCTGCATGTCGGCAAGCGGCTTGTAGCGCTCCGCCTTGATCCGCGTTGCCTCGGCATTTGCGGCCGCGCTGCTCAAATTCGCCTGCGCTTGGTTGGCGGACGCGCGGTAAAGGCTCGGGTCGATCTGATAGAGCGGCTGGCCTTTGCGGACCATCGACCCTTCGGTGAAGAAGCGGCGGCGGATCAGACCGGTCACCTGCGGCCGCACTTCGGAGCTCTGATAGGCGGCGGTGCGCCCGGCGAGTTCGGTGACGATCGGGACGCTGGTCGGTTGAACCTCGACGAAGCCGACCTCGGGCGGCCCCTTGGGGCCGCCGCGTCCACCCTTGGCCTTGTCGCCTGATCCTGCGCCACACCCTGCCAGTGCCGTTGCCGCAAGTGCGAGCGCACCCGCCGTCCGCAGATAAGAAATCCGAACCGTCATTCCGTGTCCACCGCTCCGGGGCAGGATGCGAGGGGGCGATACCCCGAGCAATCGTCGCCCAACGCCGCCTGTTAGGGATTGTTCCGGGTCCGGATCAACTGTCCCGGTTCGGTCCTATTGCGGTGCAGCAAAACTCACCGCAATTTGGCGATGGTCAGCGAATCGGCTTTTGCGCGTTCCTTGGTCAATTCCTCGCTGCGTTTCAGCGCCTTTGCGATCGCCTTGAGAGCCATGCCTTTTTTGGCAAGCGTGTGCAGTTTCTGGATCTCATCGGTGGTCCAGGGCTGCCGGTGGCGTTCGAATTGATCTTCGCTCATCGCGATACGCTACGCGCCTCGGTCTCGATGCGCCAGCGATCCGACACACTCTTGCGACACGTGGCGGGTACCGCGCTGCCGACACGGAAAACGGAATCAGAATGACACGCATCTCGACCCTGCTGACCCTGGCACTTGCCGCCACGCCGACCTTCGCCTTGGCACAGCAGCAGAAAGCTCCCGCCAAGCCTGCGCAGCAACAGCAGCCGGCCATGTCCGACGAAGGTGAGGATGGGCCCGACATCGTCGTGCGCGGGGCGAAGCTGCCGGGCTCGGTCGTCGGCGACATTCCGCCCGAACAGCAACTCACGCCCGCCGACATCCGCTCCTACGGCGTCAGCTCGGTATCCGAACTGCTCGCCGAACTCGCGCCGCAGACGCGCAGCGATCGTGGCAGCGGTGGCGCGCCGGTCGTCCTGCTCGACGGGCGGCGCATTTCCGGTTTCGCCGAAATTCGCGATCTGCCGACCGAGGCGATCGCGCGGGTCGACATTCTGCCCGAAGAGGTCGCGCTGAAATACGGTTATCGCGCCGATCAGCGCGTGGTGAATTTCGTGCTGCGTCGGCGATTTCGTGCGGCCACGGTGGAACTTGCGGACCGGGTGCCGACCGACGGTGGCCGCCAAGCGCCGCAGGCCGAGCTCGACTTGCTCAAGATCGCCAATAAGGGCCGCGTTAATCTCCACCTCGAATATGCCAAGACGACGGCGCTGACCGAAGACGAGCGCAATATCGCGCCGAGCACGACGCCCGGCGCGGTCGATCAACGACCGTTCCGCACGCTGCTGCCCTCGACCGAAACCTTCAACGCCAACAGCAGCTACGCCCGCACCTTCGGGACGATTTCTGGCACCTTGAACGGCACCCTGTCGGCGACGAGCAGCGATGCGCTCCGCGGATTGCCCAACAACGGTCTCGTGGGCGATCTGTCGCCGCTCAACCAGCGTAATTCGACGATCGCGACGCATTTGGGGACTGCGTTCAACGGCGCGATTGGCAAGTGGCAATGGACGCTGACCGGCGGCTACGATCATGCCGAATCGAAGACGCTGACCGATGTTGGGTTCGACACCAGCATCACGCCGCCGGGCATCCTACCCGCCAGCCGCGGTTCCTCGGTGTCGAACACCGGGCAGATCGATGCGCTGGTGAGCGGTGCGCTGTTCAAGCTGCCTGCCGGTGACGTGTCGACCACGCTGCGCGTCGGCGGTGATTTCAACAGCTATTCGAGCAAATCCTATCGCGGCGGCGTGTTCACGCCGGGATCCGTCACCCGCAACAGCGGCAACGGCCAGATCAACGTGGACGTGCCGATCACCAGCCGCGCCAAGGATGTGCTTGGGGCAATCGGGTCGCTATCGCTCAACGGCAATTTCGCGCTCGATCAGCTCTCCGATTTCGGCACGCTCAAGACGGTCGGATACGGGATCAACTGGTCGCCGATCGTGCCGCTGCGCATCATAGGGTCGGTCACCGATCAGGATGTCGCGCCGACCCCGCAGCAACTCGGCGATCCGCAGATCGTCACGCCTGCTGTCCCGGTGTTCGATTATGTGCTGGGCCAGAACGCGCTGGTGACCACCGTGAGCGGCGGCAACCCCGGCCTGATCGCGAGCAGCAGCCATGTCCGCAAGCTCGGAGTCACGCTGAAGCCGTGGAGCACCAAGGAGCTGTCGCTCACCGCCAATTATATCGATGCGCGCGTGGAGAATCCGGTCGCGAGCTTCCCGAGCCCGACCGCCGCGATCGAGGCGGCGTTCCCCGGGCGTTTCACCCGCGTCAACGGCGCGCTGACGCGTATCGACAATCGCCCCATCAACTTCGCCGAGACTAGCCGGTCGGAATTGCGCTGGGGCATCAATTTCTCGACCGCGCTGAAATCGAAGCTGCAGAAGCAGATCGAGGCGTGGCGCTCGGGCAAGGGGCCGAACCCGTTTGCGGGGCTGAAAATCCCGGCGGGCGTACAGCGGCAGATCGATCAGGCGCGCGCCGAGCGGCAGCGCAACGGTGGTGGAGCGGGCGGCCCCGGTGCGGGCGGACCCGGTGACGCCCCCGGTGCGGGTGGCCCTCCCGGTGCTGGCGGCGGGCCGGGCGGTGGTCCGGGCGGGGGCCGCGGCTTCGGCGGCTTTGGCGGTTTCGGCGGCGGTCGTGGCGGCGGCGCGGGCGGCGGACGCCTGCAATTCGCGCTCTATCACACCTGGCACTTTACCGATCGCGTGCTGGTGCAGCAGGGCGGCCCTGCGCTCGATCTGCTGAACGGCGATGCGATCGGCGGCAGCGGGGGCCAGCCGCGTCATGAGCTCGAAGGTCAGGCGGGGTATAGCAACAACGGCATCGGCGTACGTCTGTCGACCAATTGGCAGAGCGCTACGCGGGTCAATGGCGGCACCGCCGCGAACCCGCAGACGCTGCGCTTTTCGGATCTCGGCACCGCCAATCTGCGGTTGTTCGCCGACCTCGGGCAGCGGCTCGATCTGCTGAAGAAATACCCGTGGCTGACGGGGACGCGCATCGCCATCTCGGTCGACAATATCTTCGATGCGCGCCAGAAGGTCACCGATGCGAACGGCACCGTGCCGGTCGCCTATCAGCCCGATTACCTCAATCCACTTGGCCGGACGGTGCGGATTTCGGTGCGCAAACTGTTCTTCTGATCGGTGCCGCCGGTGCATCATGCGCTGGCGGCATAACCTCTCAACCGGGAAGGGCGTTGACGGGCGCGGCGCGCCCCGTAAGTGGGATGCAACCCCCGTCGAGGAGCCTCCCATGAAGACCCGTGCCGCCGTAGCATTCGAAGCCAAGAAGCCGCTCGAGATCGTCGAACTCGATCTGGAAGGGCCGAAGGCGGGCGAAGTGCTGGTCGAAATCATGGCGACCGGGATCTGCCACACCGACGCCTATACGCTCGACGGGTTCGACAGCGAAGGCATCTTCCCCTCGGTGCTCGGTCATGAGGGCGCCGGGATCGTCCGCGAAGTCGGCGCTGGCGTGACGAGCGTGAAGCCCGGCGATCACGTCATCCCGCTGTACACCCCCGAATGCCGCCAGTGTAAGTCGTGCCTCAGCGGCAAAACCAACCTCTGCACCGCGATCCGCGCGACGCAGGGTAAGGGGCTGATGCCCGACGGCACCTCGCGCTTTTCGTACAAGGGGCAGACGATCTTCCATTACATGGGCTGCTCGACCTTCTCGAACTTCACCGTCCTGCCCGAAATTGCGGTGGCGAAAATCCGCCAGGACGCGCCGTTCCAGTCGAGCTGCTACATCGGCTGCGGCGTCACCACCGGCGTGGGCGCTGTGGTCAACACCGCCAAGGTCCAGGTTGGCGACAATGTCGTCGTATTCGGCTTGGGCGGCATCGGCCTCAACGTGATCCAGGGCGCGCGCTTGGCCGGGGCCAACAAGATCGTCGGCGTCGACATCAACCCGGCGCGTGAGGAGTGGGGTCGTCGCTTCGGTATGACCGACTTCCTCAATTCCAAGGGTATGAGCCGCGAGGAAGTCGTCGCCGCGGTCGTCGCGCTGACCGATGGCGGCGCGGATTACACCTTCGATGCGACCGGCAATACCGAAGTGATGCGCACCGCGCTCGAGGCGTGCCACCGCGGATGGGGCACGTCGATCATCATCGGCGTTGCCGAGGCGGGCAAGGAAATCGCGACGCGCCCGTTCCAGCTCGTCACCGGGCGCAACTGGCGCGGCACTGCGTTCGGCGGGGCGAAGGGCCGCACCGATGTGCCCAAGATCGTCGACATGTACATGACCGGCAAGATCGAGATCGACCCGATGATCACCCATGTCATGGGCCTGGAAGACATCAACAAGGCGTTCGAATTGATGCACGCCGGCGAAAGCATTCGCAGCGTCGTCGTTTACTGACGCATCCTGAGCGTCACGCCGATGACCCGTGGGTCGTTCGGCGTGGCGAGGATGAGGCCGGAATTGCCCGCCTGAATCGTGAGATTCTGGATATAGTTCGCGTCGAACAGATTGCGCACGAAGACGCCGATCTCCAGCCCGTTCTTCGCGCGATAGCCGAGGCTGGCGTTGGTGAGGTTGTACCCGTCGATCAGCGTGTAGCGCGACAGCGTCGGCTCTCCGGCGTAGCTGCTGCGGAAATTCGTGTCGCTGTGCAGCACGATCGCGCCCGCGCGGACCGGGAGAGCGTAATCCACGCCGATTGTGGTCGACCATTTCGGCAGACCTGCCAGCTCGCGTCCCGTCAGGTCGCACGCCTGCGTCCCGCTGGTCAGCGCTTCGAGTGGGCAGGGGCCGGCCGGATAGCGCGCATATTTCCCATCCGCATAAGCGACACTCCCGCGCAGTTGTAGCGTGGGCGTGACGTGCGCCGTGACGTCCGCCTCGAACCCCTTCACCGTCACTTGCGGGATGTTCGACAAATAGCCGCGTAGCGCGACGGTCTGCGCCGAATCCACGATCGTCGCCTGAAAATCGCGAACGTCGGTGTAGTAACCGGCGAGATTCAGGGTCAGCCGTTGGTCGAACAGCCGCGCCTTGATGCCGCCTTCATAAGTCTGGTTTCGCTCCGGGCGGATCACCGCCGTCGCCAGCGCGGGCCGGTTGTTGGCGTCGAGCGGCAGGCCCGACAGGTTTATCCCGCCCGATTTGAAGCCGCGCGCATAGCCGCCGTAGACGAGCAGCGTCTCGCTCGCTTGCCACGCGAGATTGGCGCGGCCCGAAACGTTGCTCTCGCGGTTGCGCGCGGCGTAGGTCTGGCCGCGCAACACACCAAGCCGAACATTGATCAGCGTCGGATTGGTGACGGCAGGCCCGCCGAAGGTGAAGGTGTCGTAATGGCCGCTCTTGGTCTCATAAGTGTAGCGCAGCCCGCCGCTGAACGTGACGCTTGGCACGATCTGGTACGTCGCCTCGCCGAACGCGGCGTAGCTGTCTTGCCGCAACCGTGTGCGCCCGTCGGTGCCATAGCCGTCGAGCAGGTCGGTCGGGACGGCGACCGCCGCCGCGCCGGAGCCGGTAGTGCTGCCGATTAGGTAGCGCGCGGCGGCCGGACCGTAGATGCTGATCGGTCGCCCGGTGATCGTCTGCCCGAAATAGTAAAGCCCGACGACATACCCGAAACGCTGGTCGCCGTTCGAGGCAAGGCGGAACTCCTGGCTGAACTGATCCTGGCGCGAGGGGATGTGCTGGGTGATCTGCACCGGGATGCCGGTATAGTCGCGGTCGTTCGCGGCGTCCCAATTCCAGAAGCGCCACGCGCTGACCGAGGTGAGCGTGCCGATGCCGCCGAGCTTCCAGTCGGCGATCGCCGAGACGCCGCCCTCGTTCGTATCGACGCCGAGCGCGGCGTCGATGTCGGTGAGCCGGTCGTACGCATTGGTGCTCGGCGGGGCATAGCCGAATTGCGCGGCAAGGCCGGTCGGCCCGGCATATTGCCGCGTGGTCGAGCGTAACGGACTGACATCGGCGGCGCGCAAATAAACCTGCGTACAGCATTCGCTTTGGAAATTGGTGAAATCAGCCGTCAGGCGAAGCTGAAAATCAGCGGTCGGCCTGAACAGCACTTGCCCGCGCACCGCCTGATTGCCGATGCTATTCTGGTCTGCGCCGGTTCGCACGTTATGGATCAGGCCGTCGCGACGCGTGATGAGGCCGGACAGGCGATAGGCGACCGTATCTCCGATCAGCGCTCCCGTCGCCGAGGCGCGTGCCTGGACGAAATTGTAGCTGCCGACGGATAGCTCCGCATCCATTCCCGGCGTGAAGCTCGGCGCCTTGCTGACGATGTTGATCGCGCCCGCGGTCGTGTTCTTGCCAAACACCGTGCCCTGCGGCCCACGCAGCACCTCGATCCGTTCGATATCCGTGAAATCGAACGCCGCCGTGGCGGGGCGGGCGTGATAGACTTGATCGACATAGAAGCCGACGCCGGGTTCCAGCCCATCATTCGCCTGGCTCACCGCGACGACGCTGCTGCCCAGACCCCGGATCGTGAAGGCGGTGTTGCGCGGGTTGGCCGAGCTGTAGTTCAGCGCTGGCACCAGCACGCTTAATTGCTGCGTATTGACGGTGTAGGAACGGCGCAGGAGTTCGTCGCCGACGACCGATACGGCGATTGGCACTGTCTCGACATCCTCGGCCCGCTGCCGCGCGGTAACGACGATGTCAGATACTGCGGCGTCGCCAGAGACCGGTGCCGTAGGTGTTTCGCGCGCGCACGCACTTTGCGGCACCCATGCGAGCATCGTACAGATCGCCGTTCCACCAAGCAGCGCCCACCGCATCATCATCACCGTGCATCAGATCGGACGCTGCGCCGACGACTCACTATATACGGTGAAATATAAAGATGGAAAGGCAAGGATGGCGACGCGACGTCGACGCGACGGTGCGAGACGGCATCCGGCCCGATCCCGCCCGATCCGGCCTTGTGGCGGTCGGCGATGCTCGCGATAGAGGCGGCGCGTGGCCGATTGCCGCCACACGCTCGAAAGCCCCGCTGATACGATGCGCGTTCTCCCGTTCCTGACGCTTGCCGCGCTTGCCGCTCCCGTGCCGATCTGTGCGCAGCAGGAGGCAGAGGTGACGCCGGAGTCGCCCGACCTCGTCGTGCTCGGCCGCCCTTTGCCGCTGCCCCCGGGCGTTCCGGCCTATGGCTCGGTCACGATCGAGCACCCGCGCTTGACCGGCGACGCATCGGGCCGGGTCGAAAACGTGCTCGCCGATGTTGCCGGGTTCCAGCAGTTCCGCCGCTCGGACAGCCGCTCGGCAAATCCCTCGGCGCAGGGCGTGACCTTGCGTGCGCTTGGCGGAAATGCGTCGAGCCGGGCGCTGGTGCTGCTCGATGGAGTGCCGCTCGCCGATCCCTTCTTCGGTTATATCCCCTTCAACGCGCTGTCTGCTGACCGACTGTCGAGCGTGCGCGTCACGCGTGGCGGCGGGGCCGGGGCGTTCGGCGCAGGCGCGGTGGCTGGCACGATCGAACTGGTGAGTGCGACGCGGCGCGACCTGCTGCCGCTCGCCGGGGAAGCCTTCTACGGCAGCGCCAATGCGGTCGAGGCATCGGGTTCAGTTTCTCCCGATGTCGGCCGCGGCTTCGTCAGTCTTTCGGGCAAGTTCGAACGCGGTGACGGCTTCTTCACGACGCCGCCCGAGCAACGCACCGCGGCGACCGTGCGGGCGCGCTATCGCGACTGGTCCGCCTCGCTCCGCGCGGTAGTGCCGATCGATGCGCAAACCGAGCTGGAGGCGCGCGGACTGCTGTATCGCGACGATCGCACGCTGCGCTTCGCCGGGGCCGACAGCAGTGCGCAAGCGCAGGATGCAAGCGTCCGGCTGATTCACCGTGGTCCCTGGGCAGTAGATGCGCTGGCTTATGTTCAGACGCGCAACTTCACCAATCGCGTGATCAGTGCGGCTAGCTTCAAGCTGACGCTCGATCAGCGCAACACGCCTGCGACAGGAGCCGGCGGCAAGATCGAACTGCGCCCGCCGGTCGGGGCGGATCATGTGCTGCGGATCGGCATCGATGCGCGCCTGGGGGAGGGGGTGCTGTACGAGGGCGCCTATGCCGCGAGCGGCTCGGTGACCGCGCGCCGCACCGCCGGTGGGCGGACGAGCAGCGTCGGCGCGTTCGTCGAGGACGACTGGACGCTCGGTCGGCTGGTGCTGACTGCCGGGGTGCGCGCCGACCGCTGGACGATCACCGACGGTTTCTTTCGCGAGGCCACTGCGCTGGGCGTTCCCGCCGCCGATACGCGCGTCGGCAACCGGCATGGTGTAGAGGGGACAGGTCGCGCCGGCGCGCTGTTCCGCGCCAGTGACGCGGTCAAGCTGCGCGCGGCGGCCTATACCGGTTTCCGCGTGCCGACGCTCAACGAACTGTACCGCCCGTTCGTCGTCTTCCCGGTCACCACGCAAGCCAATGCCGCGCTCGGTCTCGAGCGGCTGCGCGGGTTGGAGGGCGGGGTCGATCTCAGCCCGGCGCGCGGCGTCACGCTCGGTGTAACCGCCTTCTACAATCGGCTCGGCGGGGCGATCGCCAACGTCACGATCGCCCCCAACACGCGGCAGCGCCGCAACGTCGATGCGATCATCGCCAAGGGCGTAGAAATCACGGGTCACGCCACGCGGGGTGGGTTTTCGCTGGATGCGTCTTACGCCTTCAGCGACAGCAGCGTGGTCGCCTCGGGCAGCGCGGCGCAACTCAACGGCTTCGCCCCCGCGCAAAGCCCGCGCCACACCGCCAGCGCGACGCTTGCATGGGAGCATGCCGGGTTCGGAGGATCGCTGACCGTGCGCCATGTCGGGCGGCAATATGAGGATGATCTGCAGACCGACGTCCTGCCCGCGGTGACGACACTGGATGCGGTGGTAACGGTGCCGTTCGGCAAACGCTTGTCGTTGATCGGTCGGGCCGAGAATATGCTCGACGCGACGATTATCACCCGCAATGCTGGCGGTTCGATAGATCTCGGCACGCCGCGTACGCTGTGGATCGGCTTGCGCTTCAGATGATCGCAGCTGTGGTCCCGATCAGCCCTTCACCTTCTCGAACAGGTCGATCAGCTCGCTGAACTTGGCGCGCTGTTCGTCGGCATCGCCGTTCGCAATCGCTTCCGACACGCAGCACGCGGCATGGTCCTTCAGGATTTCGCTTTCGGCCCGTCCGAGCGCCGCCTTGATCGCCTGCATCTGGTGCAGGATGTCGATACAATAGCGATCGTCCGTAACCATCTGCGCGACGCCGCGCACCTGCCCCTCGATCCGTTTCAGCCGGTTGAGGATTTCCGCCTTGCGCTTGGCCATGTGATCAACCTGCTTGAATACCCATAGGGGGTATAGTATCGGGGCGGTGAAGGACAGGCAAGACCATGACGATCCCCGTTTCCCGACGGTCCCTGCTCGCCGGTGCGGGTTCAGCGTTGCTCGCGACGCCGGCCTGGGCGCTGGGCCATTCGATGCACGGCGCGGCTGGTGGCGACGGCGTCCTGATCCGCGCGGGCTTCGATACGGTGTCGGGGGACACGATCGACCTGACGATCGGCAGCGGGCAGCGCCTGGTGGAAGGGCGGCGCGGGCCCGGCATCGCGGTCAACGGTAGCGTGCCGGGTCCGCTGATCCGGCTGACCGAGGGGCAACAGGTGCGGCTCATAGTCACCAACACGCTCGATGTCGACACTTCGATCCATTGGCACGGGTTCTTACTGCCGTTCCAATATGATGGCGTGCCGGGGATCAGCTTCCCCGGCATCCGCCCCGGCGCGACCTTTGCCTATGAATTTCCGGTGCGCCAGTCGGGCACCTATTGGTATCACAGCCACTCGGGCCTGCAGGAGCAATCGGGCCATTACGGGCCGATCATCATCACGCCGCGCGGTGGCGAGCCAATCGCGGCGGAGCGCGATTATATCCTGTTGCTGAGCGACTTTACCACGCTCGACCCGCATTTCATCATGAAGCGTCTGCGCGCTGGCGGCGGCTATTTCAACTATCGCCAGAACACCTGGACCGACCACTATCCCCTGTCGGCCGAAGAGCGGCGGATGTGGGGGCGGATGCGGATGATGCCGACGGACATCGCCGATATCGGCGCGCCGACCTACACCTTCCTTGCCAACGGGCGCGGCCCCAGCGAGGGGCTGGAATATCTCTTCCGCGCGGGCGAGCGCGTGCGACTGCGCATCATCAACGGATCGGCGCAGACCTTCTTCAACGTCCGCATTCCGGGCCTCGCGATGCAGGTGATCGCGACCGACGGCCAGCCGGTCCGCCCGGTTGAAGTCGACGAGTTCCAGATCGGCACCGCCGAGACGTATGACGTGATCGTGGAGCCGGGCAGCGCCGCCGCCTATACGATCGTCGCGGAATTGATGGAGCGGTCCGGCATGGCGATTGCCACGCTGGCCAGCGCGCCGGGCCTGCGCGCCGCCGTCCCCGCGCTGCGCGATCCTCCCGTGCTGACCATGGGCGACATGGGTATGAATCATGGGGGCATGAATCATGGAAGCATGAACCACGGCGGCCCGTCCGGGAGCGCAAAACCGCAGGCTGCGGCGTCGATGGCGATGGACGGCATGAAGATGCGCGACACCAATTTGCTGCCCCCCGATGTCGCGATCGGGCCGGGCATTGACATGGTCGCGATGGCGCCGGTCGACAAGATGGGCGATCCCGGCCTGGGGCTGCGCGACGTGTCGCACCGCTTGCTGACCTACCACATGCTCGTCGCGCGCGATCCGCAGCCGGACGTGCGCGAACCGACGCGGCTGCTCGAATTGCATCTGACCGGCAATATGGAACGCTATATGTGGTCGTTCGACGGGCGGATGTATTCGGCGGTCAGCGATGTGCCGATCCGGTTCGCCTGGAACGAGCGGGTCCGGGTCAAGCTGGTCAACGATACGATGATGGCGCACCCGATCCATCTGCACGGCATGTTCTTCGAGCTCGTCAACGGCCAGCCGGCGGCGCTGCAGCCGCGCAAGCACACGATGATCGTGCAGCCGGGGGCGAGCGCGCAGTTCGATCTCACCGCGAACGAGCCCGGCGACTGGGCGTTTCACTGCCACCTGCTGTATCACATGCACGGCGGCATGATGCAGACCGTAACCGTGATGGGGCCGGGGCAGGCGGCATGATGGCGCGTGCGCGGTTTGCGATGCTGCTGATGAGCGCGGCGGTATGTCCGGCGGCCGCGCTGGCGCAGGATCACCACGCGCATCAGATGCCATCGGTACCCGCCGCGACGCCCGCGCCCGCAGCCCCGATGCCCGCGATGGAGCCGGGCGATCCTGCTGTCGTCTCCACATCGCCAGGTCCCGAGCTGGAGACCCCACCACCGCCCGAGGCGGGCAAGGGGCCGCCGCGCGCCGCCGATGCCATTTGGGGCGCGGATGCGATGCGCGCCTCGCGCGCCGAGTTGCAACGGATGCACGGGGCTTTCCCGCTGGCATGGTTCCAGCTGGACCGGCTCGAAGCGCGGGTCGGCGACGGGCGGGATGGCTATCTGTGGGATGCACAGGGCTATTATGGCGGGCCGACGACCCGCCTCTGGGTGAAAAGCGAAGGGGAGGGGCGTTTCGGCGGACGCGTCCAGGATGCCGAATTCCAGGCGCTCTATGCGCGCGCCATCGCGCCCTTTTTCGATGTGCAGGCGGGCGTCCGGCAGGATGTCGCCGGCCCGAATACCACCTACGCGGTGCTCGGGATCCAGGGCCTGGCACCTTATATGTTCGAACTCGACGCCGCGGCGTTTCTGTCGCATCGCGGCGACCTCACCGTGCGGATCGAGGCCGAGCTCGACCAGCGCATCACCCAGCGCCTGATCGTGCAGCCGCGCGCCGAACTCAACCTCGCGGCGCAGGATGTACCCCAGCTCGGCGTTGGGGCCGGGGTCGACACGTTCGCGGTCGGCGTGCGCTTGCGTTATGAGATCGCGCGAGAATTTGCCCCCTATATCGGCGTGGAGCAGCAATGGCGCACCGGAGCAGGCGCGCGCTTCGCCCGCGCCACTGGCGACACGCCCCGTTCAACACGGCTCCTGCTGGGTGTGCGGGCCTGGTTTTGACTATCAGTTTCTATCGGAAAGGTCTCATTGCAATGCGTTCCGTTCTATCGTTCGCTGCTGCCTCGGTGGTTTTCGCGGCAGTTTTGGCACCATCGCCTGCTTCGGCACACGCGAAAATCGTCGCGTCGACGCCAGCGGAGGGCGCAACGATCGCGCGGCCGCGAACGCTGTCTCTGACCTTCAGCGAAGCCCTGTCGGCCCAGACCGCGGCGACCAGCATTGTCATGATCGCGATGCCCGGCATGGCCGATCATCCACCGATGACTATCCGCAATTACCAATCGAGCTGGTCAGCGGATAATCGCACGGTCACGCTAACGCTGCGGCAGCCGCTCGCCACGGGAAGCTACGAACTGCGCTGGCAGGCGACCGGCGCGGACGGCCATATGGCAAGCGGGAAGGTCGGCTTCGCGGTGCGTTAAGCGGTCACGCCAACTCGCGTTGGGAATACGCACCCGCGGTGTTCCAACGACTGCGTGAGCTGCCGCGTTTCACGCCATCGACCCGAAACTGCCCGGCGGAGTTCGTGAGATGCGCCACTTCGCTCGCCAACGTGCGTGCCGCGGCCGAGGTCTGTTCGACCATCGCCGAGTTCTGCTGCATGGTCTGGTCCATCGCGGTTACGGCACCGCTGATTTCGGTGATCGCGCCCGCCTGGGCGGAATTGTCGTTCGCGATATTGCCCAGCAGCGCGTGAACTTCCGCAACCTCGCCAGAAATCCCGGCGAACGCCCCATCGACCTTGCGAACCATTTCGACCGCGGAGATGATCTCGGTCTGCGTCGTGGTGAGCTGGTCACGCGCGCGGCCAGCTTCCTCCTCGGCGCGCATTGCCAAGGCGGAGACCAGATCGGCCACGACTGCAAAGCCGCGCCCCGCTTCGCCCGCGCGACCGGCCTCAACCGCAGCATTCATCGCCAGAACGCGAGTCTGGAACGCGATCTTGTCGAGCCCCTCGATCACACTGTCGATGCCTTGTGCGCTTTCGGACACGCGAACCATCGCGGCCACGGCACCATCGGCAATCGCGCGTCCACCCGCCACCGTGGCTATCGCGCTATCGGCGCGGGTCACCGTATCGACGGCTGCCGATGCGGTCAGCTTTAACCGCTGATCCATCTGCGCAATGGCTGAGGTTGTTTCCTCGAGGTTGGCGACATTAGTTTCGGTGCGGCGCGCCAGATCCTCCGATGCGCGCGCGATTTCACGGGCGCCTGAGTTGATCGTGGTGGCGCTTTCCGTCACTGTACCGACCAGGTCGCGCAAGGCTTGCAAGGCAAGATTATAATCTTCACGGACGGCGGCATAGGCCGGCGGGAATTCCGTCTCGATGCCCGACATCAAATCGCCAGCACGCAGGCGACCGAGCGATTCGCTCAAAACCTTCACGACCGCGGCCTGTTCTGAGGCCTGGCGTTGCTGATCGACGGCGGCGTCCCTGAACGTGAGCATCGCCTTGGTCATCCGACCGACGCAGTCGCGGTAATGGGTATAAGCGATCGAGCTGGTCAGGTCACCGGCGGCCAGCGCCTCCATGCGCACGACGGTCTCGACATAGGGATCGGCGATCGCCGCCCGAAACTTTTGCGCGACCATATACGCGACACCGATCGCGGCCAGATCGACCGCTATCCTGACCCAGCCCCCATCGAACAGCGAGAGAATTTCGAGCAGCAGCATGACACCGATCATTCCGCCAAAAGCGACCTGCAGTTTTTGCCGGATGGGCGCTTCGGCTTTGAACCATTCCATGATCGTATGTCCCTGTATCGCGCGTTTATTGTAGAGGGCGCGGGGCCGTCGGGGTGATTTTCGCGAATTTCAAATCGTATGCGCGAACAAAATAGACTCTTGAACGGCGTCTGTCGCGATGCCTGAGCTACGGTGCTCAAGCCGGCGCGCGAGCCACGACCTTAGGACCTCCGGACGCATCCTCGGCCAAAGCCCAGCCGGTATTCCCACTGGACGTTGAGAATAATTCGCATTAGCGAGCCTGGCGAGTTGCGAGCGATTCGCAGAACCGAAAATCAATGGACTCAAAGGGGCACGATTAATGACTGTACTTCTTGCGCTACTGGCTTCGGCTGCGGCGGTCGCGGCAACACCCGTCGCTTCGCAACAAGTTTCAGAGCAACCCTCGGCGGATGCCGCGTCGAACGACGACATCGTTGTCACCGGCGTGCAGACAGCGGGCAATAAGAGCTACACTATTGACGGACAGACCACCGCCACCCGCTTGCGTTTGAGTCTGCGCGAGACACCGCAGTCGGTCAGCGTCGTGACCCGCGCGCAGATCGAGGACTTCCAGCTCAACGATGTCAACGCGCTGCTCAACACCGTTCCTGGCATCAACGTGCAATTCACGGATACCGACCGGGTCTATTATTCTGCGCGCGGTTTCGACATTCAGACCTTCCAGATCGACGGCATTGGCGTGCCCTTCGCCTTCGGCATCCAGACCGGATCGATCGACACCGCGATCTATGACCATATCGAAGTGGTGCGCGGCGCGCCGGGTCTGTTGTCGTCGACCGGCAACCCTTCTGCGGTGATCAATTTCATCCGCAAACGCCCGACCCGCGACTTCAAGGCGAGTGCCAGCGCGCAATATGGTTCCTATGACAATGTGCGCCTCGATGGCGACGTCAGCGTGCCGCTGACCAAGGACGGCAGCATCCGCGCGCGTGCTGTCGGGGTCTATTTCGATACCGACAGCTATCTCGCGCGCAATCGGCTCAAGCGCTGGACCGGCTATGGCATCGTCGAGGCCGATCTCGGCGCCGATACCGTGATCAGCGGTGGCTATGGGTATCAGAACCACAAGAGCAACGGGGCGCTGTGGGGGGCAATTCCGCTGTTGTACGCGGACGGAACGCGCATCGCGTTCGATCGCTCGGCCAGCACCGCGCCCGATTGGTCGAGCTGGGGGGTGATCGACCGTCAGATCTTCGGCGATCTGACGCACAAGTTCGGCAATGGCTGGGTCGTGCGCCTGAGCGCGATCCGCCGCGCGACCGACGAGGATAACGAACTGTTCTACGTGTTCGGCAATCCCGATCGAACGACCGGCGCTGGCCTGTTCACTTATCCCGGTGCATTCCGCGCGCCGACGCGCAATTTGACGATGGAGGCTTACGCCACCGGCCCGGTGACGCTGTTCGGGCGGGCGCATGACGTGATGATCGGCGTGAACCGAAGCGCGCAGGGGTATCAGCAATATTCCAGCTACGGTGCGATCAACGAACCGATCCTGCTCGACACGATCCTCGCCGGAAAGGCGGTTCGACCCAATTTCCCGACCAATTACACACTCAGCCTCGATCGGCACACGCAGCGCGAGACGGTCTATGGTCTGGTGCGTTTCAATCTCGCTGATCGCCTGAAGCTGATGCTCGGCGGCAATTTGACTCATGCCACCAGTGAAGGCGTTTCCTACGGCGTGCCGGTCGATTTCGACAACACCCGCTTCCTTCCCTTTGCCGGCGCGACGCTTGATCTGACACAGAGCATCAGCGCCTATGCGAGCTTCGCGACGATCTTCAACCCGCAGACGGAAGTCGATCTCCGCAACCGCGTGCTTGCGCCGATCAAGGGCGACAATCTCGAACTCGGGGTCAAGGGCCAATGGTTCGGCGGACGGCTGAACGCGACCGCAGCCCTGTTCCAGACGCGGCAGAACAATACGGCCACCTATGCGGGCTTCGCCAACGGCATCAGCTATTACGAAGGGGTCGATGCCAAATCGCAGGGCATCGAAGTCGAGCTGGGCGGTCGACTTGCCCCGGGCTTGCAGGTGACGGGCGGCTACACGCTGCTACGCGTCGAGGGCAACACTGGCGCTCCGGTACGGACCTTCGTACCACGCAACACCGGCCGACTGAATGTCGCTTACGCGCCGCCGTCGTTCGAGCGACTGAAGCTTGGCGCCTCGCTGCAATATCAAAGCAAGATCTATTACGACGCGACGACCGCGACCGGCGTGAACGCACGGATAACGCAAGGTTCCTACGCCTTGCTCGATCTGCTGGCGAGCTATCGCCTGACCGACCGCGTTTCGCTGAGCGCCAATGTGCGTAACCTCACCAACAGCAAGTATCTGACCGGCCTGACCTACGATCAAAGCTATTACGGCGCGCCGCGTACCGTGCTGGGCACGATCAGCGTGCGATACTGATCGCGGTGGCGGGGATTGGGATCATCCAGGGTGCACCGCTCGTCATTGCCTCTGCCATGCTGCTGGTTCGGTTGGGCTGGGCGGGGAGACCCGGCGTGGCGGCGATCGGATGGGCGGCGATCGTCGCGGCGCTGATCGCGTTGACCCTGCGCGACGGGGCGTGGGGTCTTGCGGTCGGGACGGTCGCCGGGCTCCTGACAGCGCTGGCGCTTGTGGTGCAGGCCGGGTGGGTGGCACCTGGGCGGACGCACAGAGCGCCGCGCGATGCCGCGACGGTTGTATTGCCGCGGCGGCGCGGCAATCTCGCGCGTCGTCTGACCGTGTTCGTATTGGTGGTGCCGGTCGGCTTTATCGCGGCGCAGTGGCTGGCGTTCGCAATCCAGGCGATGGCACGGCGTGCCGGAGCGGGGGAGGCGGATGCGATCGTGCTAACGCTGTTCTTCCAGCCGGTGCTGTGGGGGTGCCTGATGGCCTGGCAAATGACGCGGGGGAGTGTCGCGCGGATGATCGTACCGCCGGCGAGTGCAGGTGTACTCGGTGCGATTTTATGGGGGATCGCATGACGCCGCCTGCTGAGAAGCGGCAGACGCTGGTGCAACGCGCGCTCGCCGGCCATGCGGCGATCGGGTTGCTGGTGAGCGGCCTGCTTTACATCATCGCGCTGACCGGCACGCTTGTCGTCATCCACGACCGTTGGCAACGCTGGGAACAGCCGGGCATCGCCGAAATGCCGACTTTGTCGCCCGTGGCCGCGCAAAGTGCGATGCGTGCGGTGCTGGCGCAGGACGCGAACACCGGCAAGTCCCGGACTACGCATCTTTATATCCGGATGCCCAATGCCGCTTTGCCGCGCGCGGTCGTCACTACCGATCATGGCGGCTGGTACGTCGATGGCTCCGGCCGCGTCGCCGGGCGCGAGGCGCATAGCTGGACCGAGATGCTGATCGCTCTGCACGAATATCTGCATTTGCCGCAGATCTGGGGAATGATCATCGTCGGGGCGCTCGGCGTCGCGCTCGCGGCGCTGCTGGTGACCGGCATACTCGCGCATCCGCGCATCGTGCGTGACGCCTTCCGACTACGGACGCGCCACGACCCGCAGATCGCGCGTGCCGACTGGCACAATCGGCTGGGCGTATGGACGCTGCCGTTCGCACTCGCGGTCACCCTGACCGGCGCCTTCATTGGTCTCGGCAGTGTCGGGTTCACCGTGCTCGCACGCGCCTATACCGGTGGAGACCTCACGCGGGTCTATGCGCCGATTTTTGGCCAGGAACCCGCAACGGATGCGAAAGCCGCGCCGTTGCCCGATGTTGCGGCGGCGCTGCGCTTGCTCGCCATCCGCGTGCCCACGGCCAAGCCGACCTACGTCATCGTGCATGATCCGGGGACGAGGGGGCAGCACATTCAGGTCATCGCGGAACATCCGCGCCGCTTGATCTATGGCGAGACCTACCGCTTCGATGCGCGCGGCGACTGGCGCGGCGCGGTTGGCCTGTCGGACGGGGCGGTGGGGCAACAGGTCGCTGCGTCGTCCTACAATCTCCACTTCGGCAATTATGGCGGCCTGCCGATCGAGATTGCCTATATGGTGTTCGGCCTCGCTCTGTGCGTCATAACCTCGACCGGTACGACGCTGTGGCTCGCCAAGCGCCGACGGCGCGGACTGGGAAGCGCCCGGCTGGAGTCCTGCTGGGCGGCAGTGATCTGGGGCACGCCGCTCGCGCTGATCCTGGCGCTATGGCTGCGCTTCGGCGCGGGACCGGACGCACCGCTCGTCGCCGCTTTCTGGATCGCGCTCTTCGCGTTTCTCGCGATCGCGCTCGTTCGCCCGTCCTGGATCGTGCCGGAACGCACACGGGCATTCGTGCTGGTCGCGCTGAGCGTAACGGGTTTAGGCCATGCTCTTCTGTTTAAACCAGTCGAACTGGCGGTCTTCGCGATCGATGGGACCCTGATCGTCGGTGCGCTGGTGACCTTTGTCGTTTTGCGCCGCTTCCCCGCAGGCACAGCAGCACTTCGCGCGACCTTGCGCAAGACGCCAAACTCGGCCGCAGGCTAAGCAGTGCCTAAATCGCAGCCCTAACGCAGCATAGCGCGCACCCGGAGGGACGCCGCCGGACCGGCCGCGACCGGGCCTAATCCCGATCCATCCTCGCTCGTTCAGCGAATGGATTCGGGTCGCAGGAGCGCGGGTTGCCCCGACAGTGGGCGCTACAGCACGACCGTCGAATGAAGCGCGCATCCGACCTTGGATGATCGGAATGCGCGCAGCCTTCGACCTGCTGGACGTGACCCGATGGACGCGGTCCAGGGCTGCAAATCCATCGGGCGGGCTAGCCGATCGTCAGTCGGCTGAGGGGCTATTCCCGTTAGCGTAGTGCGTTCCGCCGTTCGCGCCCTTGGCAGTCGTCCCCGAACCCGCCGCAAAGCTTGGGGCGGAGCCATCTGCGGATTGCTCACGGGGCGAAGCACCACTCAGCATTCCGCCCATGGTCGCCCCGTTCATGCCGAGTTCGCCCATCAACGCGTCGATCAGCGGACCACCGACGCGGTAGCGCATCGCGGCGGCGACCGCGGCGTCGGCCAGATTGGTTTCGGTTGCGATGCCGTCGCTGCCGCCGCCATTGCCATGCAACCCCCGCGCATCGAGGATGCTGATCTTGTCGATCTGCTCGATCGGCTTGCTCGCCGCCGCGAGAATGCCGGGCAGGGCCTCCAGCATTGCCTTGCGGACGAGGAGCGCGGTCTGCGCGTCGTTCAGGATGTTGGTCGCCTCGTTCAACGCGGTCTGGCCCGCAGCATCGACCTTGAACGCAGCGGCACGGCCTTCGGCACGGGCCTTTTCGGCGTCCGCCTCTGCATTAGCCTCGGTGCGCAGCGCCGCGGCGCGGGCTTCGGCGGCTTCCTTGTCGGCCTGTGCCGCGACGGTGATCTGGACGGCTTCTTCCTGCGCACGCTGCGTTGCCGCGATGACCGCGACATTCTTGGTGCGGTTGGCGATTTCGGTTGCCTTTGCGGTTGCCACGCTCTCCTCGGCCCGCACTGCGAGCGCACGTGCTTCGTTGGCGGCGGCGGTCGCCGTCGACTCCTCTTCCGACTTCTGCGCGGTCTGCACAGCGGTCGTGATGCGCGCGAGTTCGATGTTGCGGTCGCGCTCGATCGTGGCGGTCTGAATTGCGCCGTCCCGCGCGATGGTCGCGGTTTGCGTCACCTTGTCGGCCTCGGTTTGTGCAACCGCCTGGGCCTGTTCGGCCGAGATGCGGGCGATCTCGGCCAGGCGAGTCTGTTCCGCCTCGGCCGTCGCGATCGCGGTCGCCTGCTGCGCGCGCAGGGCGGCAAGGGTCTGCTCCTGCGTTAGGCGTGCCTGCTCGGCGGCTTGCGCGATTTCAAGCGACTGGTTGTTCGCATCGAGATTGCGCTGCTCGATCTCGACGCGGTTGGTCGCGACGATGTCGTTGCGGATCTTCTTGCGCTCCTCGATCGTGCGGGTAAGCACGGTCAGCCCCTCGGCGTCGAAGGCATTGTTTTCGTTGAAATGCTCGAACGCGGTCTGGTCGAAATGCGTGATGCTGACCAACTCAAGCTGGAAGCCGTTCATGTCGAGGTCGGTCATCAGCGCTTCCTGCACCTTCTGAATAAAGTCGGCGCGGTTGGCGTGCAGATGCTCCATCGTCATCGTCGCGGCGACCGAGCGCAGCGCGGAGACAAGCTTGCCGTCGAGCAGGGACTTTACCGCGTCGGGGCTGTTGACCGCATCGCCCAGCGTCTGCGCCGCCGCCGCGATCGACTCCGCATCGGGCTTTACCTTGATGTGGAACAGGCCGACGACGTCGACACGCAGCTTGTCGAGCGTGATCAGCGCGTCCTTGTTGAGGCGCGACACTTCCAGCTTCACCGTCGTCAGGCGAACCTGCATCAGTTCATGCAGTACCGGGATTACCATGATCCCGCCGTTGAGCACCACCTTCTCGCCGCCGAAGCCGGTTCGGATCAGCGCCACGTCCTTGGTCGCGCGTCGGTAGAGCCGCGTCAGGATCAGGCCGATGACGGCGAGGACGACGAGCACGATGGCGGCGTAGATCAGGATAGTGATGAGCGATGCAGGCACGAAAGCCTCCTGTTGGGGTTACCGCTGATTAGACCGGACGCAGCGCGGTCGATGCGTCGGGCAGACCGTAGAAAATGCCGCCATCCCTGCGAACGAGCAAAGCGGTCTCGCCCTGCGCAATGACGTCGGTGTCGTGGTGAGGCTCGACCATGACGTAATGGGCCTGGCCGTGCTGATCGACGATCTTAGCGCGTGCTGGTTGGCCACGCTTGGCGACGCCTTCGAGGATCGTGCCGCGTTGGCGCATCAGATCGTCCTGCGAGATGACGGTCGATTCGTAACCCGGCATGAGCCGCGCAAGCCCACGCGCGGCGAACATATTGAGGAAACCGCCGACGATGAGTGCGATCGCTGCAGCGACGAAAGCGTGCAGCGGCCCGCCCAGGAGAGAGGTCGAAATCTGTTGCACCGCCACGCCTACGATCGTGAAGCAGCCGAGTAAGGCCGTCAGCCAGATCAGGATCGGTAGCCCCGCGCCCAATCCAAGCCAATCAAGAACGCCACCCGCGCTTTCATGCCCGTCGAGACCCAAGTCTGCATCAATGCCAGCCTCACCGAGACCAAGCCCGACCGCCTCGATCAAGCCGATTCCGATCATCACGACAAAGGCGATAGAGAACGGCACGTACGCCGGGGTGAGAAAAACCGCGAACATGGCGTAGGTATTAGCCTTAGCCATTCAGTCTGCACAGCAAAACCGGAGCCATTCATTACGAATTTCAAGAGGGCCATTTCGTCGCGTCGCTCAAGGCGACGGCTTAACCCGCGCGATCCAACCGCCAGTCGCGAGACGCGTCGATCCGGACGACCGGCACGGTCGCCGGGCAATGCCGCAAATCGAGTTCGAGGCCGCGAGCGGTTTCCCGATATCGAACCGGACCGCCGCCGAGAAGTGTGACCCGTTCGATTGTGCCCTTGATCCGCCCGCGTGCCAGTGAACCAACCGTGACGAGCGCGCGTGGCGGCTTCAGGAAGAGGACATAGAGCGCTGAGCCCTTGGTCGTGAAGCGAATGTCCTGCGGCGTAAACCCCTTGAACGCCGCTTCATTTTGCATTCCGGTGGGGAGCTTGGCCGGTCCCTCGCCGTAAACGTCCCACGGTCGGGATCCGAAGATCGCTTCGCCATTTACCGCCATCCACGCCGCAAGATCGTCGAGGATGCGTTCTTCCTCACTGTCGATCGTCCCGTCGCCCCGCTGCGGGATCGAAAGCAGCAAATTGCCGTTTTTGGACACCACGTCGGCGAGGCGTTGCAACACCGCTTCCGCCGTCACATAGCTGCGATCGGTAAAGCGTGCGCGGTTGTAGAACCAGTCGCCGATACAGGTGTCGGTCTGCCAGGGCTCATCCCACAGGTGATCGGAAAAGCCACGCTCGACATCCTGTACCAGGCCGAAACGTGCAGAGGGCTTGAGTTGCTTGGCGGTCAGCACGACGTCGATCTTGCCGTGCCAGTCGATCGAGCGATTGTAATAATCCGCTGCTGCGGCCAGCCCGACCGGGCCGAACGGCAGTTCGTAGTTATCCATGTAGCAGAAGTCGGGGCGATATTTCTCGATCAGGTCGGTCTGGCGGAGCAGCCACTTGCGCGCATAGGCGGCGTCGCCCGGTGGCGCGGTTTCAATCCACTGGCCGTCATGCGCATCATGCCACGCACCCATCGCGGCGATCGTATCGATCCCGTCGGGCACAACCATGTGGCGGCCGGTATAGAGCGCTTGCGGGTCGAGACCCTTCCACCACTTTCCCCTGCCGTCGGCCGCAGTGAGGCTATAGGCATCGTAGCGCTCGCCCTTGCGAGGGCCTTCCGCATCATAGCCATAGGCCGGCTGATACCAATGCCAGGCGTGGCTGGCATGGTTGGATACGCCGAAGCGCAACCCTGCGGCGCGCGCGGTTTTCGCCCAGGTGCCGACGATATCGCGCTTCGGGCCGACGCGCAGCGCGTTCCACGGATGATGCGCGCTGTCATAGCAATCGAGATTGTCGTGATGGCAGGCGAGCGAGACGAAATATTGGGCACCCGCCTTCACGAAGCGCTGCATCAGTGCCGCCGGGTCCCATTTGTCGGCGGTCCAGCGGTTGAGCATATCCAGCATGCCGGTGTCGGCCGGGTGGCCGTAGGCAGCGAGATGCTGCTGGTACATCGGATGGCCCTGCATATAGAGCAGTCGCCCGTACCAATCGCCTTGCTCGGGCACGGCTTGCGGCCCCCAATGCGACCAGATCCCGAACTTCGCATCGCGAAACCAGTCGGGGTAGCGATAGTTCGCGACGAGCGAGGGCCAACTCGGTTGCACCGGCCCGCGTGCCAGCACGCCGGCCCGGGCGAGCGCCGGCATCGCCGCCAGCCCGGCCAAAACACCGCGGCGATGCCAGCCGGTCGGGGTCACTGCGGGCGGGCCACGGTGACCGCAGCGCCGTTATAGCTGACTTGCGCATCGTAAGTCGTTTCGTCGCCGACCGGCTTGCCTGGCACCACCCATTTCACGTGGATCATGCGGGCCGTCGGCATCCCGGCCCAGCCTTTGCCCTCGCGCGCACCGATCGTCACCGCGCCGGTCTTGTCTTCATACGATAGCGGGATACGCGAGAAGGCTCCGGCCTTATACTGCGTGGTGCGGCCGTCATCCTCATAGAGCGAGAAGCGACCGTTCCCGCCGGTATAGACGGTGATCGTCAGCGGCGCGTCGCGCGCGGCGTCGACATATTGCGTCACCGGTCCCATCGGCACGATCGCGCCCGCGCGGACGAACAGCGGCATCCGCTCGAACGGCGCGGCGACGGTGGCGCGGGTGCCGCCGCGATAGGTCGCGCCGGTCGAAAAATCGTACCAGAGCGCGCTGCCGGGGAAGTACACGCTGCGGGTGCGCGCCTTATACTCGGTCACTGGCGCGACGAGGAAGGCATCGCCGAACAGATATTGATCGTCGATTTTCCGTGCCGTCGTATCCGCCGGAAAGTCCATGGCCAACCCGCGCATGATGCTGCCGTCCTTCGCATAGGTGTCGGCGCCGAGTGTGTAGATATACGGCATCAGGCGGTAGCGGAGCTGATCGTACCATACCATCGACGCGCGCATCGGCGAGCCTTCGGGGCTGATCTCGTAGATCTCGCGGAACGGTGCTTCGCCGTGGCTGCGGAACAGCGGCGAGAAGGCCCCGAACTGGAACCAGCGCAAATTGAGCTCGCGCCACTCCGCGAGATCGGCCGCACTGGGCTTGGCGGTGCTGTAGCGGTCTTCGAGCGCGAAGCCGCCAATGTCGTGCGTCCAATTGGGCAGGCCCGACATCGATGCATTCACCCCTGCCGAAATCTGCGCGCGCAGATCGTACCAGCGGCTGGCGACATCGCCCGACCAGATCGCCGCCCCATAGCGCTGCAGCCCGGCAAAGCCTGAGCGCGTTAGCAGGAACGGGCGGACATCGGGCTTATACGCGCTCCACCCGTCGTAGAACGCCCGCGCGTTCATCAGCGGGTAGCTGTTGAAATACAGCGCCGCCGGGCCGATCGCAGTCGGGCCCATCGTGTCGATCCGCTCGGGGATCGACAGGTTGGAATGCATGTCGGGCTCGCTCGCATCCGCCCACCACCCATCGACTCCGTGCACCGCGAGGCGATCCTCGATCTGCCGCCAGAAGATTTTGCGGCCCTCGGGCGCATAGGGATCGTAATAGGTGCTCTTATAGCCCGGCCCGACCCAGTCAGTGTTGCCCTGGCGCAAATTGCCTTGATAGACCAGACCCTTGGCGGCGAACTCCTTGTAATTGTCCGTCGTCGGATAAAATTTCGGCCAGACCGAGATCATGAAATTGGCATGGTCCGCGTGCACCCGGTCGATCAGCGCGGTCGGATCCGGGAAGCGCGTCGCGTCGAACTTATGGCTGCCCCATTCGTCGTCCCGCCAATAGCGCCAATCGAGCACGATATTGTCGAGCGGGATGTTGAGGCTGCGGTATTTTTCCACCACGTCGATGATTTCGGCGGACGTGTTGTAGCGCTGGCGCGACTGCCAGAAGCCGTAGGCCCATTTCGGCATCATCTCGGATTTGCCGGTTAATGCGCGATAGCCGGCGATAACGCCGTCCATGCTGTCGCCGGGGATGAACCAATAATTCTTGGCCTTGGCGACCTCGCTGGTCAGCCAAACCGAGTGGCGGTCGGCAGCAGGCAGCGGATCGTTGTGGAGCAGGGCCATATAGCCCGCGTTCGGCTCCCACTCGATGCGGATCGCGACCGGCTTGCCCTTGGTCATGGGCACATCGAAATTGGCGTACCACGGGTTCCAATTCTGCCGCCAGCGATCGAGCAGCAACTTTCCGTCGGCATAGACCTTGTAATAGCTCGATCCATAGAGCTGGAATTTGTGGACGCCGCTGACCGTCGGCAGCACGTCGCCGCTCCAGATCACGGTTTGCTTTTGCGTGGCGTTCCCCGCGGTATTCTGTCCTTCGGTCGCGGCGACGGTCTTCGCCTTGGCAGCCTCGGGCCAATTCTTCTGGTCTTTCAGGAATTGATAGTTGATCGTCTCTTCCTGCCGCGCGACGGCTAGCTTGCCGTCCAGGAAATACTCTGCCTTCCACCCCGGCTTGCCGCCGCTGCTGACGGCCATGTCCTGGCCGACCAGCGTATAGGGCTTGGGGTTGCCGAAGCGGCTGATGCTGGCATTGTCCCACAACAGCCCGTACCGGCGCGTCGAGACGACGAACGGCACCGCGATATCCATATTGTGCTGCGCGAGTTCGACGTCCTCTCCGTTATAATCCATCTGGCTGTTCTGGTGCTGGCCGAGGCCGTACAGACCCTCATCGGTGCCGCGGTTGAACTGCTGCGAGACCGATACGAACGGCGTACCGTCGACGCTCACCGGGCGGAACACGGCCGCGCCGCTTTCGGCGAGCAGGGGCTTTCCTGCCGGATCGAGGAAGCGCACTTGCCCGTTCGCAAGATCGACGTCCGCGGTGGTCTTCGCCGCCTTGAGCAGGACATGGCCCTTCGTCTCGGTCGCGGTGAATGCGCCGGCGGCGGGTGGGTTGGGGGCCATCAGGCTCGGCGGCAGCGCGGCGTCGGCACTCCCCTTGGGCAGCGCGACGACATGGACGATCCCGTCGCCATGCACCGACAGCGTGACGCGCGACGCCGCACCGGTGGCGGGGGTGACGGTCACACCGTCTGCCGTCTTCTGCCAGCTTTGCGCCTGGGCACTTCCGATAGCGCTACCAAGCATGAGCGCCGTAAAGATCGCCTTCTTCATATCCGTCTCTCCCGATCGTTTCTTTTGGCGCCGCTCAGCGGTAGCGCCCCATTGTCACTTTCAAAACCTGAGGCCGGTCGATCAAGTTGATGCCGTAATCGGTCTGATCGCCGTTCCACACCCGCGACATCACCCATTTCCCGTCGCGGAATGCTCCTTCCTCGATCCGCACGATCAGGCCGGTGGGCGACCCGTCGGCGGGGCCGAAGTTCAGCCGGACATGGTCGCCCAGTACCAGAAACTCATCCGCCGAAAGCTGCGCGACCGCCACGCCGCCGACCGGCTCCTTGCCCCAGGGCGCTGGCTCGGACTTGAGCCACGTCCAGTCCTTCATTCCGAACTGCCATTCGCCCCAGTTCGCGGTGATTTTCCACCCGCCGAGCGTGGTCGATTGCGCGGTGCCGTCGTCGGGCTTGGCCACGCCCCAGGTTGGGTGTTCGAACGCGATCCGCGCCCAATCGCGCATGATTGATCCGATCGCGGCATAGGGCAGCGCCAGCCGGTCGAGATCTGCCGCGGCAAGATCGCGCGCGCCGAGCGGGTAGTTGAAATAGCCCGAGGCATCGAGCCCGAACGGCGCATAGCCGATCGCCCCACGGCCGAGAGCGGCGTAAGCGTAGCGGTGGAATTCGCGGGCATTGCCGATTTCCGGGACCATCAGCGCGTTATCGGGCCGATTATATTTGTCGAGATATTGGACGACGTTGGCGCTTGTCCGGTCGTAAATGTCGGGGGCGGCGAAATCGATGTGGGGGGCCGCCGCCTTCCAGATGTCGAGCACGTCCTGCTGCGGGCCGCCGCTTGCGACGCCATCGGGATCGGGCACGTTCGACGGCCCGGCGAGCGCGGCATTGACGTACATCGGCAACGGCTTGACCGCCTTGCCCGCAGCGGCGATCGCATCGACATAGGCGGCGACGTACCAGGTATTGAAGGCGCGATCGGCCTGCGCGCCGAAGGCTTCGCTCCAGCTTCCGCGCTTGCCTGTTGCTTTCGCGAGCGCCGCCGGAATCTGCTTGGCGAACAGCGCGTTGGCGGCGGGCGAATAATCGCGCGGCGAGCGATAGCTGCCCGTTTCATTTTCGGGCTGGACCAGGATCACGGTGTTCTGCCGGTCATGGTCGCGCAGATATTCCATCACCTTGACGAAGGCGCGCGTGTCGGCGGCGAGCGTCGCTGCGCCATGCGCGCTTAGCACGCCGTGATCCGCGCCTTGGCGATTCTTCATGCGGGGGAAGCGGGCGTTGTCGAGCTTCACCCAGTCGGGCGTGTAAGCGAAGGAGGTGTTCTTCCACGTCCCGAACCACAGCAAGACAACGCGCTTGTCGTGCGCGCGTGCCTGATCGAGCAGCGTCTGCAAGAAGGACAGGTCGAACTTGCCCTCGACCGGCTCGACCTGTTGCCAGGCGATCGGCACTTCGACGGTATTGGCATGGACCCGGTCCAGCACATCCCATGCGGTCTTGAGCGGCTCCGCATAATTGCTCGAATTGTTGACCTGTCCGCCCAGGATCGTGAACGGCGCGCCGTCAACGATCAGCGCGTGGCGGCCATTTTTGCTGAGGATATGTGGAATTGGCGTGGGCTGCTGCGCGAGCGCGGCGCACGGCAAGGTGGCGAGCAGCAGGCTTGTCAAAAGCTTCATTGTGTCTCTCCCACCGGATCACCGTACACGATGCCGCGCCCGTCGGTTCCGACATAGACGCGCCCGAAACGGCGCGGATCGCCGCCGATCACGCGAAAGCGCCCACCCCATTGATGCGCATCATCGTTGATGCGCGCCCAGCTCTTGCCTTCGTCGATCGAGCGCCAGACGCCCCGCTGCGACTTCAAGGTGCCGACCGCATAGATCGCAGCGACAGTCGCGCCGGGGGCGGGCTTGCCCAACCCGACAAGCTCGATCCGGAGCGTCCCGCTCGATTTGCGGAAGGTGCGGCCGCCGTCGGCGCTGTGATACAATTCCTCGCCGAGATGGAACCACAGGTCGCCCGCAGCAAAGGGGGACGCAACCAGACGATACGGTTGCTCGCGCCAATAGATCTTGCCCGGCCATAGCTGTGCTGGAAGCCCACTTCCCGCGACCGGAGCGAAGCTCTTTGCGCCGTCGTTCGAGACGAGCAGTCGGTCGTTGTCGAAATCAACCGAATAAAAGCGCTGCGGATCGATCTTGTCGGCGACGGGGCGGGCGTGGAGCCGCAACCCTTGCGCCAGTGCCCATGTCCGCCCGCGATCACGCGTCACCAGCGGCACTGGCGTGCAGACGATGAACGTGCTGCCATCCGCCGAGACGACCACGGCCGCATCGCCTTCGAGATCGTAGCGCTTGCCCGGTGCGTCGTCGGTCGGACGGATTGCAGGGGCCTTGAGCGGCTTCCACGTGAGCCCGCCATCGTCCGACCAGCCGAGCGTCGCATCGCGCGGGCGATCGGCGTAGAGGCTGCCGCTGCGCACCACGATATTGGGCGCGCGACCGGCATAATCGATCGTGTTGGTGTTCGAGAGATAGGGATTGCTGAACGTCGGCTGTGGCGACCGGTCGAGATCGGCATGGGCGAAGCCGGCAATGTCCCCGAAACCCGACAGCAGCGGCGCACCTCCGGTGGGCGAGGCGAGGGTGATGATCGCGGTCTGCTCGATCCCCTTGGTCCACGGCGTCCATCGGATCGGGCCAGCGGGCGTTACGGCGTCGGCGGCATAGACGGTCGCGCCGGTGGTGTAGGCGAGATGGCCAGGATTGAACGGGTCGATCGCCAAGCCCGAAATCCAGTGGCCGAAATCGGCACCTTTACCTTCGTGCAGCAGGAACGGGGTGGAAGTGACGTCGCGGCTACTGCGCCCGCCTAGATCGTCCCACTGTATACCGCCATCGCGCGAGAGCCAGACCGTGTCACCGGGCTGCCACCGGTCGATCGTCGAAACCGCGACCGTCCCGGGCGCGGTGCGGGCTACGGCGAGGCCGAGGAACCCGCCACTGCCATAGCCGGGCGGCGTGATGTCGCGTGCAGTGCCGTCTGCGCCGAAGTGCCAGACCGCGCCTGCTTTCGCATCGCTCGGGCCGATGCCGGTGGCAAAGCTAACATAGAGCGTGCCGTCGTTTGCCACGATCCCCTTGGTCGCGAGCATGTCCGGTCCCGGGCCCTTGACGGCGGTCCAGCTATCGCCGCCATCATCGGACCGAAACAGATGATCCGTCCCCGGGTCGGCGACGCCGGCCCAGATCCGGCGAGAGTGCTGTCCGGCGTTCCCGCTGGTTGGGTCGATCGCGATAAAGGACACCCCGCCATGCGTTTGACGCTCGGCTGGCTTGCCCAGCCCGGGGACGAGGAAATGCGCGAGTTTCGTCCAGGTCGCGCCCGCATCGTCGCTGCGCCACACCCCGTCGTGGCGCGAACCGAAAAACAAGGTCTCGGTCCGGTTGGGATCGATCGCCAGGCGCTCGCCGAGGCCGCGGCCGGGTTCGTTGCCGCCCATCGCGAAGGGCACCGGGGTGACGCGCCAAGTCGTGCCGCGGTCGGCCGAACGCAGGATCGCGGCTGGCTCCCGCGCGGACATGCCGGCGGCGAGATAGACGACATTGGCGTCGCGCGGGTCGGCGGCAATGCTTTCGATCCCCATATAGCTCGACACCGGGGTGCCGTCCTGCAGCGGAATCCAGCGTTCGGCGCGGGCATCCCAGCGATACGCGCCCCCCATGTCGGTGCGCAGATAGGCGAGATTTGGCTCGACCGGGCTGAAGACGATGTTCGGGGCGTAACCGCCGCCGCCAACGGTTACGTTGGTCCAGCGATAGGAGGCTGGAGCAAGGTCGGGCGCACGGGCGACGACGCGAGCGCTCACACAAGCGAGCGCAACGATGGCCACGATGCTTCCGATTCGGTGCTTGCCGATGTTGCGCATCCCCCTCCGTCCGATTCGCGCATCGCTGTTCGATACGTCCCTTGACGGCCCCCTATGGCATAGACGATACCGCTAACACAACGGAGGGGTTACAGTGTCGTTCGAACACATGTCGCTGGTCGAGGCCTTGCCTGCGGACTGGCGTGCCGGACGTTTCGTCGGGCGAATCGATAGCGGGGCGGGGCCGACCCCGATCATGGTCCGCGATGGCGTGGTCTTCGATATGTCGCGCGTCGCACCGACTGTGTCGGCGCTGATCGCGGCACGCGCGTTCGACGGTGGTGCGCAGATCTGCGACGTGGCCGATATCGCGACCAATCATCTGCTCAGCCCGATCGATCTGCAGTGTGTGAAGGCGGCAGGCGTCACCTTCGCCGTCTCCGCGCTGGAACGCGTGATCGAGGAACGCGCGCGCGGCGATCAGGCGCGCGCCGCCGAAGTGCGCGATCGGCTCGAAGGGGTGCTCGGCGGCAGCTTGCGCGCGGTGGTGCCGGGTTCGGCGGAAGCGGCGGCACTCAAGAGCGCGCTGATCGCCGACGGCATGTGGTCGCAATATCTGGAAGTCGCGATCGGGCCGGACGCCGAGATCTTCACGAAATCGCCCGTGCTATCGACGGTTCCGCTAAACGCTTCGGTCGGCGTGCGTTCGGATTCTACGTGGAACAATCCCGAGCCCGAGGTGGTCTTGGTCGCTGACGGACATGGCGAAGCGGTCGGGGCGACGCTGGGCAACGACGTCAACCTGCGCGATTTCGAAGGGCGCTCGGCGCTATTATTGGGCAAGGCCAAGGACAATACCGCGGCCTGCGCGCTCGGCCCGCTGATCCGGGTGTTCGACGGTGATTTCACGATAGACGATGTACGCAATGCAGACATCGCGCTGACGATCACGGGTGAGGACGGCTATGTTCTCGAAGGCGCCAGCACGATGCGGGAGATCAGCCGCGATCCCGAGGAACTGTTGCGCCAGACGATGAGCGAACATCAGTATCCAGACGGTCTCGTGCTGTTTTGCGGCACCCTGTTCGCGCCGACGCAGGATCGCGACGAACCGGGGCGTGGCTTCACGCATAAAGTGGGCGACGTCGTGCGCATTTCGAGCGCGCGCCTTGGTACTCTCATCAATCCCGTCACCACGTCGCGCGATGCACCTGCCTGGGACTATGGCATCGGCGCGTTGATGCATAATCTTGCCGCGCGCGGGCTGCTCGCGTGACGCTTCCGGAGACTGACATGTTGCAGCAAACCACGCATCAGGACATGCGCGCAATCTATCCCAGCCTCGCGAACAAGCGCGTCGTCATAACCGGCGGCGCAT
The DNA here is from genome assembly GCF_044881195.1 of Sphingomonas sp. MMS24-J45. GTDB lineage: Bacteria > Pseudomonadota > Alphaproteobacteria > Sphingomonadales > Sphingomonadaceae > Sphingomonas. The sequence goes on from NZ_CP173255.1 coordinate 3,160,362, forward strand.
CCGGCATTGGCGCCGGACTGGTCGAGGCGTTCGTCGCACAAGGGTCGCGTGTTGCGTTGCTCGACATCGCCGATGGCGAGGGCGTGACGCTGGTTGCCCGATTGTCGCCGGGCGCACGTCATGCGCCGCTTTACCGCAATTGCGACCTGACCGACTTAGACCGCCTGGCCAGCGTTCTGGCTGAGGTGGAGGCGACGCTCGGCGGCGTCGACGTGCTGATCAACAATGCCGCCAATGACGATCGCCACACGATCGACGATGTTACCCCGGCGGTGTGGGAGGAGCGGCTGAACGTCAACCTGCGACACCAATTCTTCGCTGCAAAGGCGGTGATCCCGGCCATGAAGCGCGCCGGCGGCGGATCGATCGTCAATTTCGGGTCGATCAGCTGGCACCTCGCGCTGCCCGATCTGGTGCTTTACCAGACGTCGAAGGCCGCGATCGAGGGGCTCACCCGCGCGCTGGCCCGCGATCTGGGACGCAGCAATATTCGCGCGAACACGATCGTGCCGGGCAATGTTCAGACGCCGCGGCAGGAACGCTGGTATACACCGGCGGGCGAAGCGGAAATCGTAGCGGCGCAATGCCTTGACGGGCGAATTCAGCCGGCCGATGTGGCCGCGCTTGCGCTGTTCCTGGCATCCGACGATGCGCGGATGTGCACTGGCCACGATTATTTCGTCGATGCCGGATGGCGGTGATCAACGCCCGCCACGCGCTGAGCATCGGCGCGGAACTTGGTGAGGGTCCGCTGTGGCTCGACGGCGATCTGTGGTTCGTCGATATCAAGGGAAGGCGCATTTACCACTACACCCCTGCAACCGGAGCCTTGGCGCAATGGGAAGCGCCCGAATATGTCGGGTGGGTGCTTCCGTCGAACGTCGGCGACCTGATCGTCGGTCTGCAATCCGGGCCGCATCGTTTTGCGCCGGGCACGGGCGCGTTCACGTGCATCGCGTCGATCGATCCCGCTCTGCCCGCTAACCGGCTCAACGATGCCGCGACCGATCTGTCGGGGCGGGTCTATTTCGGAACGATGGATAATCGGGAAAGCGCCGCGACTGGCCACGTCTATGTGCTCGACCAAGGCGCGGTGACGCAGACCGCGATCGAACCCTGCGTCATTACCAACGGCCCGGCGATCACGCCGGACGGCGCGTGCCTCTATCATGTCGACACCCTCGCGCGCCGGGTTACGCGGCACGCCATCGCGCCCGACGGCAGGGTTGGGGCGGCCGAGCCATTTTTGCACTTTACCGGCGATGAAGGGCATCCCGACGGCGCTATCTGCGATGCTGAGGGCGGAGTGTGGATCGCCTTTTATGGCGGCTGGGCGGCACGGCGCTACGATGCTGCCGGGCAGATGACCGATATCGTCCGCTTCCCCGTCGCCAACGTTACCAAGATCGCGATCGGCGGCGCGGACCGCCATACCGCCTTCGCCACCACCGCGCGGCAGGGGCTTTCGGCAGAGGCACTCGCACAGCAGCCATTAGCCGGCGATGTCTTCACCTTTCCGGTCGCGGTCCCGGCCGCATCGCTTACCGCCGCCAATACCTAACGCCCGTCAGAGGCGATCACATCGAGGGGAGTTTTTGTGGAACACGCCCAGGTAAATAAACCGCTGGTCGCCTTGGTCGTCATGGTGGCGACGATCGGCGGCTTCATGTTCGGATATGATTCGGGTGTGATCAACGGCACGCAAAAGGGGCTGGAGGCGGCGTTCGCGCTCGGGCGATTGGGGATTGGCGTCAATGTCGGGGCGATCCTGGTGGGATCTTCGATCGGCGCGTTCACGGCGGGGCGGCTGTCCGATCTGATCGGGCGACGCAATACGATGATGGTGGCCGCCGCCTTGTTCATCGTCTCCGCGCTGCTGGCGGGGGCGGCGGACTCCTCGGCGATCTTCATCTTTGCGCGGATCATCGGCGGCTTCGGCGTCGGCGCTGCGAGCGTGACCTCGCCCGTCTATATCTCCGAAGTGACCCCGGCGAACGTGCGCGGGCGGCTGTCGAGCATTCAGCAAGTGATGATCATCTCCGGTCTGACCGGCGCGTTCGTCGCGAACTTCGCGCTGGCGCGTTACGCTGGCGGATCGACGGCGTTGCTGTGGGGTGGCCATGCCGCGTGGCGCTGGATGTTCTGGCTGCAAGTCGCGCCCGCCGCGCTCTACCTCGTCGCCTTGTTCTTCATCCCGGAAAGCCCGCGCTATCTGGTTGTGAAAGGCCGCGATGCCGAAGCCGAGCGCGTGCTGACGCGGCTGTTCGGCGCGCATGCGGCGGCGGCGAAGGTCGCGGAAATCCGCGCTGGCCTGGCTGCCGATCATCACCGGCCGAAGCTGTCGGACCTGATCGACAAGCAAACCCGGCGAATTCGCCCGATCCTGTGGGTCGGGATCGGGCTGGCGGTGTTCCAGCAGCTCGTCGGAATCAACGTCGTTTTCTATTACGGCGCGACGCTGTGGGAGGCGGTCGGCTTTACCGAGGATTATGCGTTGCAGACCAATATCCTGTCCGGCCTTCTATCTATCGGCGCGTGCCTGCTCGCGATCGCACTGATCGATCGGATCGGACGCAAGCCGCTGCTGCTGGTCGGATCGGCGGGGATGGCGGTAACGCTGGCGGGCGTCGCCTGGGCCTTCTCGACCGCCGTCAGCGGTGCGGATGGCGCGCTGTCGCTGCCGGGCAATGCGGGTGTCATCGCCTTGGTTTGCGCCAATCTGTACGTCATCTTCTTCAACGTAAGTTGGGGGCCGGTGATGTGGGTGATGCTGGGAGAGATGTTCCCGACCCAGATTCGCGGATCTGCGCTGGCGGTGTCGGGCTTCGCGCAATGGATCGCCAACGCTGCGATCTCGGTCAGCTTCCCGCTGCTCGTGGTCTATCCTGGCCTGGCGGTCACCTATGTCGGTTATGCCGTCGCGGCGGCGGTCTCCTTCTTCTTCGTGCGCGCGATGGTGGATGAAACGCGTGGGGTCGAATTGGAAGACATGGCGGGATGAGGCTTGCAGCGGGCGATTGGACTGCTGACTTGCGGCCAGGGGCTGGCGGCGCGATTGCGTCGCTTACCCGGCGCGGCGTCGATATCCTTCGCCCGACTTCGGCGGATGCGACCGATCCGCTCGCCTTCGCCAGCTTCCCGCTGGTGCCCTATGCCAATCGCATCGGCGGCGGCGCGTTCGAGGTCGAGGGCGTGCGGCATGTGGTGCCAGCGAACTGCCCGGGGCAGCTGCATCCGCTACACGGCGTCGGGTGGCTTTCCGCTTGGTCGGTCGAGGCGGCCGACGGCGCGCAGGCGACACTGCTGCACCGGCATGACGGCGATACGGCTTGGCCTTGGCGCTACGCCGCGACACAGCGCTTCGCGCTCGACCCAACGGGCCTCACGGTGACGCTTGGGGTTGAGAATTGGGACACGCGTGCGATGCCCGTGTCGCTCGGCTTCCACCCCTATTTCGTGCGCTCGGGCGTCAAAGCGATCGCGTTCGACGCGGGTGGGGTGTGGGAGGTCGACGCTACGCTGCTGCCGGTTGCGCATGTTGCGGCGGATACGCTTGGGGACTGGTCGGCGGGAGCAGCGCTCGATCGCGCCGATCTGATCGACCATTGCTATACCGGATGGGCCGGGACGGTGCGGATCGAGCGGGCCGACGGGGCGATCACGCTGACGGGCAGCGGGACACCGATGCTGCACCTGTATCTGCCGCCGGGCGCGCCATTCTTCTGCGCCGAACCTGTGAGTGCGATGCCCAATGCGGTCAATCACGGTGCCGCCGACATGCTGCAGCCGGGCGCGTGCCGCACGATCGCGATGTCGATCCGCGGTTGAGCTACCCGCGTACCCGCGCCGAGGGTCGGCGGCGTGGCGCGGCATCGGATTGGCGGCGGATCAGCGTGTAATCGAGCGTCACGTGGCGGACTTCCCCGCCGCCGCGCTTGGTGCGCAGCATCCCGGCGAGCAGTTCGACCGCAGCGCGCGACATGTCGGCGATCGGTTGGTGGATCGTCGTCAGTTCGGGCCAGATCGTCGTGGCAAGCGCGCTGTCATCGAACCCGCACACCGTCAGGTCCCCCGGCACGTCGAGCCCGCGGCGGTGCGCGACCGCAACCGTCGCCGCCGCCATATCGTCGTTGCTGGCGAAGATTGCCGAGGGCGGATTGTCGCGGTCGAGCAGATCGTCTGCAGCATCAAGGCCAGATCGGTATGTGAACAGCCCTTCACCGATCAGCGCCGGATCGAACGCAATTCCCGCCGCGCTCAGCGCTGCCTTGTACCCGTCAAGCCGTTCCTTGCTGGCGGTCAGATTGGGATTGCCGACAATGAAGCCGATCCGCGCGTGACCGAGCTCGATCAAATGGCGCGTCATTTCGCGCGCGGCGCCGTGATCGTCGATGGAAATTGCGGCGCATTCGGGCGGCGGGCAGCCCGTTGCGACGACCACGGTCGGCACGCGCGCCGCGATCAGCACGTCAAGCACGGGTCGCGAATCGCACAATGGCGGCGGCAGGATCACGCCGTCGATTCCGCTGGCGATCATGCGTTCGACCACTTCGCGTTCGTGATCGCCGATCTCGCATTTCTGCACCACGAGCTGAATGTCTGACCGACCCGCCTGATCGAGGCTGCCGACCAGAAATTCACTGAGATAGGCCGCACTCGGGTTCGAATAGAGCAGCCCCAGGCGAAGTTGCGACGCACCCGCCAGGCTGCGCGCTGCGCGATTGGGGGCGTAGTTCAGTTGAAGGATCGCGGCATTGACCGCCTCGCGCGTCGAATCGCGGACGTTGCTTTCGGCATTGATCACGCGGCTGACCGTCATCGTCGAAACGCCGGCCAACGCGGCCACGTCGGCAATTGTCGGCGCGCCGCTATAGCGGCCAGAACCAGCGCGGGGTTTGCGGGGGGCTGTCGTCATTGGTGTACCATCACCGTGATGTTAGCGCGTCGCAGCACCACGACGCAAACGCTGCGGACGTGCATTTATGGTAGCGCTAAATCAAACTTTGGTTATGCTGCCGCAAAAGACGATTTGGGAGCGGATCGATGGGACGGATTCACCGGGTGATACTGGCGGCGGCGCTGTGCGGCACTGCGATGAGCGCCACCGCGCAGGAGCGGGCAGGGGTGGCCCACCCAGCGCGCTGGCCGCAAGCGCACAGCCCCGGCCTGATCGATCCTGCAACCGAGGCGAAGATCACCGCCTTGCTCGCGCGCCTGACGCTGGAAGAGAAAGTCGGGCAGATGATCCAGGCGGATCTCAGTTCGGTGACGCCCGAGGATTTGAAACGCTATCCGCTCGGCTCGATTCTGGCGGGGGCAGCTCGCCACCGATCGGCGCGCCCGATCGTTCGCCCGCCGGCCCGTGGATCGCGACGGCGCGCGCCTTCGAGGCGGTCGCGATGGCGCCACGCCCCGGTCATGTCGCGATCCCGCTCCTGTTCGGCATCGACGCGGTGCACGGTAACAACAACATCGTCGGCGCAACGCTCTTCCCGCACAATGTCGGGCTGGGCGCGGCGCATGATCCGGACCTAATCCGCCGGATCGGTGCAGTGACGGGTGGGGAAACGGCCGCGGCTGGGATCAATTGGGCGTTCGGGCCGACGTTGGCGGTGCCGCAGGATGATCGCTGGGGCCGCACCTATGAGGGCTATTCCGAGGATCCCAAGGTCGTCGCCTCCTACGCCGGGGCAATGATCGAGGGGTTGCAGGGCAAGTCCGGCGCGTGGGGCATTCAACGTGGCCATGTCGCGGCATCCGCCAAGCATTTCCTCGGCGACGGGGGCACCAAGGACGGGATCGATCAAGGCGATACGCAGGTTCCCGAAGCGAAGCTGATCGCCACGCACAATGCGGGCTATCCCGGCGCGATCGATGCGGGCACCATGTCGGTAATGGCCAGCTTCTCGAGCTGGAACGGCGTCAAGATGCACGGCAACAAGAGCTTGCTGACCGATGTCTTGAAAGGCCGGATGGGGTTTGACGGGCTGATCGTCGGCGATTGGAACGGACATGGGCAAATCCCCGGCTGCACCAACACCGATTGTTCGGCGACCTTCAATGCCGGGCTCGACATGGCGATGGCGCCGGATAGCTGGAAGGGCTTGTACAATTCGACGCTAGCGGCGGCGAAGGCGGGGACGATTCCGCGCGCGCGGATCGACGATGCCGTTCGCCGCATCCTGCGCGTGAAGATGAAGCTGGGGCTGTTCGATCCGGCGCGGCCGTGGGAAACCAAGAGCGGCACGATCGGGTCGGCCGAACACCGCGCGGTTGCGCGTGAGGCGGTCGCCAAGAGCCTGGTGCTGCTGAAAAATGAAGGCGTCCTGCCGGTCAAGGCGAGCGCCAATATCCTGGTGGCTGGCGATGCGGCGGACGATATCGGTCGGCAGGCCGGCGGTTGGACGCTGTCGTGGCAGGGCGATGGCAACACCAATGCCGATTTCCCAGGTGCGACCTCGATCTTTGCAGGGATTGCGGCAGCGGCCAAGGCTGGCGGCGGGACGGCGACGCTGTCGCCCGACGGCAGCTTCACGACCAAGCCCGATGTCGCGATCGTGGTGTTCGGCGAACATCCCTATGCCGAAATGCGGGGCGATGTGCGCACCCTGGAATTCGAGGCGGGCGACAAGGAGTCGCTTGCCTTGCTGAAGAAGTTGAAGGCGGCGGGGGTGCCGACAGTGTCGGTATTTCTCTCGGGCCGACCGCTGTGGGTGAACCCGGAGCTCAACCAGTCCGACGCGTTTGTCGCGGCCTGGTTTCCAGGATCGGAAGGGGCCGGGATCGCCGATGTCCTGATCGGCGGAAAGCGCGATTTTACCGGACGGCTGTCGTATAGTTGGCCCAACGGGGCCGGGCAGTTCACGCTCAACGCCGGGACGCCGGGATACGACCCGTTGTTCGCGCGCGGCTATGGCTTGAGCTACGCCAAGCCGGGCAAAGTGCCGCATTTGGGTGAGGTCGCCGGGATTGACGCGAGCCTTGCCAATACCAGCCTGTTCTTCGCGCGTGGTAAGGTGCCCGCACCGTTCACTTTGTCGGTCGATGCGGCCGTTACGCGCTCGGCGACTGACAGCGCGACGACGCAGGAGGGCGCGGTCCAGCTCGCCTGGTCGGGGGCCGGTACAGCGCGGATCGCCGGTCCAAAGCTCGCTTTGGTGCGCGAAACCAATGGCGATTTGAACGTGCAGATGACGTACCGCGTCCAGACGCCGCCGACCGGCCCGGTGATGCTCGCGCTCGGCGGGGGGCAAGTCGATGTCGCGCCGACCCTGTCGACGGGAACCGGGTGGCGGACGCTGCGCGTGCCGCTCAAATGTTTCCGCGACAAGGGGGCCGATGTGACGGCGGTGACATCGCCGTTTGCGCTGACTGCAACCGCACCCTTCACGCTCGCGGTTTCCGATCTTCGCCTCGCGACCGATCCGGCTGGCGCGGTGTGCCCGAAATGAGCCGGGGGCCGGACCGTCGCAGCGTGATCGCCGCACTTGCCGCCACCTCGATTGCCATGCCGCTCGCGGCGCAAGGCCGCGGCGACGAGGTCATTGCATTGTGGCCGGAGATCGCACCGGGCGCGCCCGGCGTGCTGCCGGTGCGCAAGGTCGAACAGCGATCGAGCGATCCGACGTTCAACGATCGCTGGCTCACCGGGATCGACCGCCCAACCCTGACGGTGCGCCGACCGGTCAAGCCCAACGGCAGCGCGGTGATGCTTGTGCCGGGCGGCGGCTACGGGTTCCTGTCATGGGACAATGAAGGCGAGGAGCAAGCGCGCTGGCTGACTGCGCTCGGCGTGACCTGCTTCATCCTCACCTATCGCTTGCCGGGCGAGGGCTGGGCGAACCGCGCGACCGTGCCGCTCGCCGATGCGCAGCGCGGGCTGCGCCTGATCCGGGCGCGGGCAAGCGATTATGGCGTCGATCCGAAGCGGATCGCCGTGCTCGGCTTTTCTGCCGGTGGGCATCTCGCCGGCTCGCTCGCGACGCGGCATCACGAGAGCGTCTACGCTCCGATCGACGCGGCGGACCGGCTGTCGGCGCGGCCCGATCTCGCCGGGCTTATCTATCCGGTGATCAGCATGGACCCCGCGATCACCCATGCCGGCAGCCGCGACAATCTGTTCGGGCCGGTGCAGAGTCCCGAGGCACTGCGCAACGCGTCGGTCGATCTGCGCGTGACGGCCGACACGCCACCGGCGTTTCTGTGCCACGCCAGCGACGACGGTCTGGTGCCGATCGCCAACAGCCTGGTACTGTATCAGGCGATGCTCGCGGCAAAGCGCCCAGCCGAGCTGCACGCTTTCGACCAGGGTGGGCACGGTTTCGGCGTGCGCGCGCCGAAGAGCGTGCCGATCTCGGCCTGGCCGACGCTGTTCGCCGCCTATGCCCGGCGCACAGGGGTGTTCCCGGCATGAAACGGTTGGCGCTCTTGCTTCTGGCAGGCGTGCTGACCGCCGCCGATGCGCCCTCCTATCAAAGCAGTCCGCCGCGCCGCAGCGTAATCGAAACGCGCGACTGGGGGGCGTGGGGCGGTCCGTTCCGCGCGAAACTGGTGCCTGCGCTGATGCAGGATTTCGGTGAGCGTTATCTCTACGCGGCCGCCAATGCCGCGCTCCGGCCACCTGCCAAAGGGGAGCAGCGGGTCGTCTTCCTGGGCGATTCGATCACCGACATGTGGGATTTGTCGCGCGCCTTTCCGGGCAGGGCCTATGTCAATCGCGGTATCGGTGCGCAGGCGACGGCACAGATGCTGCTGCGGTTCGAACCCGATGTCGTGGCGCTGAAGCCCGCCGCCGTCGTCATTCTGGCCGGCACCAATGACGTGACCGGCTTCCTCCAGGTCGAAACGCCGGCCTCGATCGTGGCAAATATCACAGCGATGGCGGACATCGCCGATGCGCGCGGGATTCGCGTGGTCCTGACCTCGATCCTGCCGGTTAACGATTATACCGAAAATGCGCGCCACGTCGTGGCCGAGCGGCCGCCAGCAACGCTCCGAGCGATTAACGCCGAGCTGAGGGCGCTCGCTCAAAAGCGCGGCTATGCCTACGCGGACTATGCCGCCGCGATGACCGATGCGCGCGGGTTGTTGGCGGCTGATCTAACCGCCGACGGGCTCCATCCCAATACGGCAGGCTATGCGCGCATGGCCCCGATCGCCAGTGCCGCCATCGCGCGGTCGCTCGGCATGCCGCCGCCCCGCCATCGTTCCGGAGACTAGCTATGGGTTTGCGCCACACCGTCCTGGCCGCGATCGTGGCGGCATCCATCACACTTCCGGCGTTCGCGCAAACCAGCCTGCCGACACCGCTCCCCATTCCCGCGCGGTACAAGAACTTCCGCGCGGCGATCTACATCGCGGTGGGCGATGTGCGGAAGCTGGCGGACCGGGCGACGTTCGATCGGCGCTATGCCCGTGCGGCGAGCCAGTTGCACTTCGACAAGGTTTACATCGAAGCCTATCGCGACCGCGTCTTTGCGACCGATGCAGAGCTAGAGCTGGTCAAACGCTATTTTGCCGAGAAGGGTATCGCGACCGCTGGGGGCATCACGCTGGCAGCGGGCGGTGAGGGCGGCCAGTTCGGCACGTTCGATTATGAAAAGCCAGCAGACCGCGCCGAGTGCGAGAAAGCGGTCCGCCTCGCCGCAAGGCATTTCGACGAAGTGATCCTCGATGACTTTTTCTTCTACACCTCGAAAAGCGAAGCAGACATCTCCGCGAAGGGTGCGCGGAGCTGGACCGCTTATCGGCTCGACACGATGCGCAAGGTCGCGCGCGATCTCGTTCTGGCGCCCGCCCATGCCGTGAACCCGCGCGTGAAAATGGTGATCAAATACCCGAATTGGTACGAACATTTTCAGGGCCTGGGCTACGATCTCGACCAGAATGCCCAAGCGTTCGACGGCATCTATAGCGGCACCGAAACGCGCGATCCGACGCTGACCGACCAATTGCTCCAGCAATATGAAAGTTACGGCATCATCCGTTATTTCGACAATATTCGCCCTCGCGGAAATGGCGGTGGGTGGGTCGATACCTTCTCGACGCGCGATGTCGATCGCTATGCCGAGCAATTGTGGGACACACTGTTCGCCAAGGCACCGGAGATCACGCTGTTCAATTGGCGCCCGATGTCTGAGGATGCTGCAGCAGACACCGGTCAGCGGCCGTGGGCGAGCACGCCGACAAGCTTCGATTGGGCAGCCGAGCAGCGGCGCTGGGAAGCAAGCGGCGCTACGCTGCCGATGGGATGGGGCCGCGCGGCGGGCTATGCGCTGGAGACCGCGGATACGGTTGTGGGCGCACTCGGCAAGCCGATCGGGGTGGCGAGTTACAAGCCGTATCAGTCGTCAGGCGAAGATTTCCTGCACAACTACCTCGGCACGATCGGTCTCCCGATCGAGCTGTCGCCGCATTTCCCCGATACCGCGAAGACGATGCTGCTAACCGAAGCGGCGGCGGCTGACCCCGCGATTGTCGGGAAGATCCGGGGCGCGCTGAAACGCGGCGCGACGGTGGTGGTTACCTCTGGCCTAGTCGAAAAGCTGCAGGACAAGGGCTTCCGCGATCTCGCGGAATGGACGCCGACCGGGCGCCGTGTGCTGATCGATCACTTCGTCCAGGGCTATGGCGCGGGCAACGGCACGCCGCTCAACGCGACCGATGGCGTGCAAAGGCCGATCCTGTTCCCCGATATCCGGTTCTACACCAACGATAGCTGGGCGATCGTGCGCGGAGTTGCCGCCGCCAAGGGGGTCCCGCTGATCCTCATGAACCATTATGCGGCGGGGACGCTGTATATGCTGACGATGCCGGAAAATCCGGGCGATCTCTATGCGTTGCCACCGGCGATGCTGGGGCAGATTCGCGCGGTAGCGAGCGGCGCTTTGCCGGTGACGATCGATGCACCGGCGCAGGTTGCACTCTTCCTCTACGACAATGATACGCTCATCGTGCAATCCTACCGGGCCGAGACGACGCCGGTCACAATTCACGCCGCAGGGCGCGAATTGGTGGAAATCCCGTCAGGCGCGACGCTTGCGCCGAGCGCGGCAGTCGCCGGGAGCGCCGAAGCGCGTGCCGCCCGTGCCGATTTTGCCGTGTCGATTCCGCCGCATTCGTTTCGCGCGTTCAGGATCGTCCGCTGAGCTTGAGGGCAAGCTGTCGGCCGATCTCCTGACGCTCGGCCTCGGGCAGATCGCCCAACACACCGCGCGCCGCAACCGGCAAATGCGCCCCCGCGGCGTCGTCGAAGACGAGATGGTCGAATAAGGCGCGCCATGCCGCGCGGCGGCTTTCGGGCTGCGCACGGATCGCGACCAGCGCGTGGAGCAGCGCGTCGACCGGTGACATCGCCTCTGGCGTGGCGCTCCACCAATAATTCACCAGGACGCTAAGCGGATCGAGCGAGCGCACCGAGTGCCACCAGAGATAGGGAATGAAGATCGCATCGCCCGGTGCCAACTCCGCTGCCATTGCGGTGTCGAGCGCGTCGGCGAAGCGCGGGTAACGCGCCAGATCGGGCGCATCGACGTCCACCATGCTGACCGGTGTCCCGGCGGGGGTCAGTTCGAGCGAGCCGATATAGAGGTTCGCCGCTTGATCGGGCGGGAACAGGGTGAAGCGTCGTCGGCCGCCGACGACGCAAGCAATATTGTCGTTCGAATTGTAATGCGTCGCGACGTGGATGCGATTGCCGATCCAAATGCGGGGACGTACCGACTCGGGCAGCAGGTCGAGGCGGTTCGCGTCGGCAAAGCCCGGTAGCACCAGATCGGTGGGTGCCGATTGCATCGCTAGCGCGAGGGGTTCGGCACTGTCGGCCTGCTCCTGCAACTGCTCGAGCACTTCGCCGAGCGGTGCGTCGCGGCGACCGAAATTCATCCCGCGCATGTCGTCGCGGTAGAAGAAGCGACCCTTGAGCGAGGGCAGCCCGACGACGCATGGAGCGGCGCGCGTGCTGGCCTGATCCCGCAGATAGCGATCCAGCAGACCTGCTTTCGCGGCGGCGACCGACGGCCACGATGCCACTTGAGCGCGAAATATGGCTGGCCTCGCCGCCGCCGCAATTTCGGCGAATTCGCTAGCGTTTACCGGACCATATTCATCCATCGCACGCATCAGCGGGGCCCCTCGGCTACTCGTCCATAGGATGTATGTTAGCGGTCTACATAATGCTATTGCTACGGCTCTAGGCCAATGCTAGTACTTTCGCATCCGATGGGCTGACCGATCAAATTCGGGAGTCCGCGGCGTTTTTGTCGGCAAATGATGGTAGCGCTATCATTTTTGCGGCAAGAATGGCCGGTCGGAACAAGACACGCGCTGCTCCGCAAAGAGGGTGGCCAACGAGGGGGAACTGAAATGAGCCAGATCATCACCACGCCCGCAACCGCTGCGCATACCTCGCGCCTTCTGGCGCTGCGCGCTGGGGCTTCGGTCGTCGCGCTCGCGATCGTCGCCGCTGCCGCCCCGGCATTTGCGCAATCCACTGAAGGCGCGGGCCAGGCCGTACTCCCAGCCAGCCCCGATACGATGAGCGAAGGTGGTCAGGTCGGCAACGCCGCGCAGGCGACCGACCCGACAGTGCAGCCCGAAGCTTCAAAGGACGACATCGTCGTCACGGGCATTCGCGCCTCGCTGCAGGGTGCGCGCGACCGCAAGCGCACCGCCGAACAGGTGATCGACTCGATTACCGCGCAAGATATCGGCGCGCTGCCCGATCGCTCGGTCTCCGAAGCGTTGCAGCGACTGCCCGGTGTCACGCTTCAGCGTACGAACGAAAATCGCGATCCGGCGCGTCTTTCGGCCGAGGGCGGCGGCGTGTTCATTCGCGGCCTCTCCTTTGTGCGCTCCGAACTTAACGGGCGCGACGTGTTTTCGGCGAACAACGGGCGTGGCCTGTCGTTCGAAGACGTGTCGGCCGATCTGCTCGCCGGGGTCGATGTGTTCAAGAACCCGTCGGCCGAACTGGTCGAGGGTGGCATCGGCGGCATCGTCAATCTGCGCACGCGCAAGCCCTTCGACGCCAAGGGCTATGTCTTGGCCTTCTCGGGCAATTCGACTTACGGCGATCTGCTCGGCAGAAGTTTCCAGTCGGGCAACATACTGGGCAGTGGACGCTGGAAGACCGGCCTCGGCGAGTTCGGTCTGCTGCTCTCTTATTCGATCGGCAACGTCGGCAACCGCACCGACAGCATCACGGCGGGACGTTACGACCGGCAGACGCTGACCTCGGCGCAGGGCGGCCTCGCCAGCGGCGCCAACGTTTTCGTGCCGTTCGGCATGGGCTTCCGCCGGATCGATTGGCAGCAGCGCCGCACCGCCTTTGACGGGTCGGTTCAGTGGAAGCCGAGCGAAACGCTGTTGCTGACGGCCGAAGTTCTGCTCGCCAAGGCGACGCCAAAGGACATCGAATATGCCGTGGGCGATTATGACATGCCCGATGTCAACGACCGGACCAACAACACCAACTTGACCTATGGTCGGCAGAACCAGCTTCAGTCGGGTACGCTCGCCAACCGCAATCTGAACATGGACACGCGCTCGGGCTATCAGGTCAAGAAGACGCAGGATTTCTCGGCTAATCTGCGCTGGACGCCGGGCGACCATTGGGCGTTCGGGGCCGACGTGCAATATGTGCGATCGACCGCGCAAGTCACCAGCATGACCGCCTTCACGCAGGTCGGCACGCCATCGACGATCAAGTTCGATTTCAGCGGCAACGATCCGGCGCTGACCATTTCACCGACGGCGGCAGGCGGGTCGCTGACCGACAAGAGCCTGTATTGGTGGGCCGCCGCGATGGATCACATCGAGGACAATGAGGCGCACGAATGGGCGGAGCGCGCCGACGTCGAGTACACGTTCACCGATAGCAATATCCTGAAATCGTTTCGCCTTGGCGGCCGTATCACCGACCGCAATGCGATCACGCGACAGACCGGATACAATTGGGCGCTGTTGTCGAGCCAATATTGGGGCGGTGGCAGCCCGGTCTTCCTCAATCAGACTGGTTTTCCGGGCGGTGTCCAGAATCCCGGCCTGCCGAATCAGACCGAATTTCAGCCATACGCCAACTTCTTCCGCGGCGGGGTTCCCTCGGTCGGTCCGGGCTTCTGGTTCCCAAGTGCAGACTTGGTCAGCAACGGCACCGCTAATGCCTATAGCTATCTGAAGAGCACCGAGTCCGCGGGCTGGGGCTGGACTCCGCTGACGAACGATTATTCGGTTGCCGCGCCTGCCGGGGACAATGTGTCGGGCGGCATCAACAACCAGACCGAAAGGACCTATGCCGGGTACGGCTTGCTCCGCTTCGGGATGAACCAGGGCCCCATCGGGCATTTCGACGGCAATATCGGCGTCCGCGTGATCCGTACCGACGTTAGCGCGACCGGGTCGGCGCTGCGCGTTGGCACGATCACCAACCCCAGCTGCACCGTAGGCGTGGGTGGCGCGACCGCAGCGGACTGCACCCTGCTGGCCAATGCGGTGAAGTTCACCCAGGGCAATATCGGGGCGCTGACGCAGGCACAGAGCGGTGGGTATACCGACGTTCTGCCCAGCCTCAATCTGCGCTTTTTCCTGAGGGATAATCTGCAATTGCGCCTGGCTGCGGCAAAGGCGATCGTCCGGCCGACCTTCGCGCAATTGAACCCGTTCACGACGCTGGGCTTTGCGTTCGATGCGAACGGCATCGCCAACGGGGTGGGCGTGAATGGGCGCAGGACCGCGTTCACCGGGACCGCCGGCAACCCCAATTTGAAGCCCACGCGATCCAATCAGTTCGATATCAGCCTCGAATATTATTTTGGTAAGTCAAACAGCCTGACCTTTGCTGGTTTCTACAAGGATATCAGCAACTATATCTTCGCCGGTATCGGCCAGCAGACCTACACCAGCAACGGCCAGACGCTGACGTTCGACGTGACTCAGCAGACCAATGGCGCAAAGGGCAAGATCAAGGGCTTCGAAGTCGCTTATACGCAGTTCTTCGACATGCTGCCGGGCGCGCTTGGCGGCCTCGGGTTTCAAGGTAACTTCACCTATGTCGATTCAACTGGGGGTAAGAACACGGCGGTAAACGTGTTCGACCCAACCCAGGTCGGCCAGGCGGGCAAGGCCTTGCCGTTGGAAGGTCTGTCTAAATATTCTTACAACATCGCAGGTATTTACGAGAAATACGGTTTCTCGGCGCGGCTCGCCTATAACTGGCGGTCGAATTATCTGCTGACGACGTCGGCGGCGAACATCAACTTCCCGGTTTGGTCTGAAGCGTACGGGCAGCTTGACGGATCGGTGCTGTTCGCCGTCGACAAACACTTCAAGATCGGCGTGCAGGGCACCAACTTGCTCAATTCGCGGACGTTCCTGGATGTCGGCGATCCCGATCTTAAGCCGCGCTATAGCTGGACCGATTCTGATCGGCGCTTCTCGATCCTCGTCCGCGGCGTATTTTAAGGGCCTCCCCCTGCGCTCCCGTCCGTTTTAGGCCGGGAGCGTTTTTTTCTGGGGCGTGCCGGGAAAGCGGGGTAGCATCGGGGTCGAGGAGAGGGCGCACGTGGCGGTTCAAACGCAACGCATCGTTATCGTTGGCGGTGGTACTGCGGGATGGATGGCGGCGGCGTTGCTCGCGCGGTTTCGCGCTGCGCCCTATGCCGATATCACGCTGATCGAATCCGACGCGATCGGTACGATCGGGGTTGGTGAAGCGACCGTTCCATTGATCCAGCAGCTCAATCAGGTGCTCGGTATTCACGAGCCCGATTTCGTCGCGGCGACCAACGGGACATTCAAGCTCGGGATTGAATTTGTCGATTGGCACCGTGTCGGCAACCGTCACTTTCATGGCTTTGGTGACTATGGGGCTGATATCGCCGGGGTTGCTCCGCACCATCACTGGCTGCGGCTCCGCGCCGCTGGTCTGGACACCCCGATCGACGCCTGGTCGATGCCTTGGGCCGCCGCCGCGCGCGATCGCTTCGCGCCGCCACAAGCGATGCAGGATGCTGCAGCAGCGTTCAAACATGCCTATCATTTCGACGCCGGCCTTTATGCGCGCTTGCTGCGCCGTCATGCGGAGGCGAACGGCGTCACGCGGATCGAAGGGCGTATCGCCGAGGTGTTGCGCGACGGCGATACCGGCGACGTGACCGCGGTAAGGCTCGATGATCAGCGCATGATCCAAGGCCATGTGTTCATCGATTGCTCCGGATTCGGTAGCCTGTTGCTAGGCGGGGCGCTGGGCGTGGGATTTGTCGATTGGTCGCACTGGCTGCCGTGCGACCGGGCGATGGCGGTCGGCTCCATGCGGGGCGGGCGGCTGACGCCCTTTACCCGATCGACCGCGCGCGCGGCAGGGTGGCAATGGCGCATCCCATTGCAGCACCGCACCGGCAACGGTTTGGTCTATTGCAGTCGTCACATGGCGGACGAGGAAGCAGCTGACACGCTGCTGGGTTCGCTCGACGGCGCGCCGCTTGGCGATCCACGGCCGCTCCGCTTCTCGACTGGACGCCGGGAACGCTTTTGGGCGCACAATGTCATCGCGATCGGGTTGGCGGCGGGGTTCATGGAGCCGCTTGAATTGACCAGCATCCAGTTGATCCAGACCGGGCTTGCCCGCCTGATCGAGCTGCTGCCCTCGGGCGCGATCGATCCGATGATCGCCGCCGAATATAACCGGCAGACGATCGGCGAATATGAACGCATCCGCGATTTTCTGATCGCGCATTATTGTCTGAGCGAGCGGGACGAGCCGCTGTGGCGCGAATGCCGTGCGATGGCCTTGCCCGATACGCTGATGCACAAATTGGCGACGTGGGATGCGTGCGCGCGCGTGCCGCTCTACGACCTCGAATTGCACCAGGAACCGAGCTGGGTCGCGATCCTGACGGGGCAGCGCCGTCTGCCGCGCGCGTGGGATGCAAGCGCGGATCAGATACCGCTGACGCAGCTCCGGGCGCTGTTCGAGCAGCGGCAGGCAGCCCTAGCGCACGCAGCCGAACGGATGCCGCCGCACGACCGTTTCATTGAGCGCACATGCATGGCGCAAGCTGCATGAACGGACCTTTGAAGCAGATCGTCATTGCGGGGGGCGGCAGCGCTGGCTGGATGGCGGCGGCTGCCCTGGCGCAAGGGTTGCGCGGAACCGGCATAGCGATCCGCCTGATCGAATCCGAAGAGATCGGTACCGTTGGCGTGGGCGAGGCGACGATCCCGCCGATTCAGGGGTTCAACCGCATCCTCGGCATCGATGAGGTCGATTTCGTCAAGGCGACGCAAGGGACGTTCAAGCTCGGCATCGAATTCGTTGATTGGTGGCGCAAGGGTGAACGCTATTTCCACCCCTTCGGTCGCTATGGCGACGATTTCGGGATGGTGCCGTTCCATCAGCAATGGCTGGCGGCGCGCGCGGGCGGCGACATGACGCCACTCGCGGCCTATTCGCTGTCGGACGTGGCGGCGGCGCGCGGTCGCTTCGCACCCGCCAATGCCAGCGCCGGATCGGTCTTTGCGACCTTCGGCTATGCCTATCATTTCGACGCCGGGCTTTACGCCGCCTATCTGCGCCGCTTCGCCGAGGCGCGTGGGGTTGTCCGTGACGAAGGCAAGATCGGCCAGGTCTCGATCGATCCCAAAACCGGTTTCGTTAGCCATCTCGTGCTACAGGACGGGCGTCACATAGAGGGCGACCTGTTCCTTGATTGCACCGGCTTTCGCGGATTGCTGATCGGGGAGGCGCTGGGCACGCGCTATCTCGATTGGCGGCGCTGGCTACCGTGCGACCGCGCGATTGCGGTACCGACCGAGCGCGTCGCACCGCCAACGCCATATACGCGTTCGACCGCGCGCGATTCGGGCTGGCAATGGCGCATTCCGCTGCAGCATCGCACCGGCAATGGTCACATCTATTCGAGCGACTTCATGGACGATGATGCTGCCGAGGCGGTGCTGCTCGCCAATCTCGATGCACGCCCGGTCGGCGATCCGCGTCGGCTGCGCTTCACGACCGGGCGGCGTGAGCAGGCGTGGGCGCGCAACGTCGTATCGATCGGCCTTTCGTCCGGCTTTCTGGAACCACTTGAGTCGACCAGCCTGCATTTGATCCAGAGCGCGATCACCAATCTACTGGCTTGGTTTCCCGATCGCGGGTTCGACCCTGCGATCCGTGATGAGTATAACCGCCGCATGGCGCGCGAATTCGACGCCGTGCGCGATTTTCTGGTCCTGCACTACACCGCCACCGAACGCGACGACACGCCGTTCTGGCGACATTGCCGCGCGATCGAAGTGCCCGAGACGTTGGCAGAGAAGACCGCGGTATTCGCCCGCACCGGGCGTTTGCTCGAGCGCGAGGGCGATATTTTCCACGATGCGAGCTGGCTCGCCGTGCTGACGGGGCAGGGGGTGATGCCGCATGGGCGGGATCTGCTGTCGGACGGCGTGCCCGCGAAGGAACGCAGCGCCGTTCTCGCCGCGATGCGCAAGGTCATCGGTCAGGCGGCGGACGCGATGCCGAGCCACGCCGACACGCTCGCGCGGCATTTCCGCGCGCTCTAACCGGGTCTTTGCGCGATCAGTGATTGTCGCGCGGCAACCCACGAGTCTGCGCGATGCGCTGATATTTGTCCGCACCTTCCAGGATCGCACCGGTCTGCAGTTGGCCGACCACGGCGCGCTGCATTCCCTGCCACGGCGTTTGCGATGCGGGATAGGCATAGCCCCCCGCCGCCGCCAACGCGGCCCGACGCTCGGCCATTTCGGCATCTGGGACCAACGCGTCGACCGTCCCGCGGCGCAAATCGATCCGTACCCGATCGCCCGTTCGCAACAGCGCGAGGCCGCCCATCGCCGCGGCCTCGGGGCTGGCGTTGAGGATCGATGGCGAGCCCGACGTGCCCGATTGCCGTCCGTCGCCGATGCACGGCAGCGCGTTGACGCCTTCACGGATCAGGTAAGACGGTGCGCGCATGTTCACCACCTCGGCCGCACCCGGATAGCCGATCGGCCCGGCGCCGCGCATGAACAACAAGCTGCGATCGGTAATGCCAAGCGCGGGGTCGTCGATGCGGGCGTGATAATCCTCCGGTCCGTCGAACACGACGGCGGGCCCCTCGAACGCGTCTGGATCGCTCGGATCGGACAGATAGCGCGCGCGGAATTCGGGGCTGATGACACTCGTTTTCATAATCGCGGAGTCGAACAGGTTTCCGCGCAACACGATGAACCCGGCGTCCACGCGGAGCGGTTCGGCGAAGGATTTGATGACGCGCCCGTCTTCGATCGTCGCGTCGCGGCAATTGTCACCGATTGTCTTGCCGTTGGCGGTGATCGCGTCCTCGCGGATCAGACCCTGCGTCATCAATTCGGCAACGACCGCAGGGACGCCCCCAGCGCGATAGAAGTCCTCGCCGAGATACTCCCCGGCCGGCTGCAAATTGACCAGTAGCGGCACCTTGTGGCCGTACGCCTCCCAGTCATCGAGCGCGAGGTCGGCGCCGATATGGCGGGCGATCGCGGCGAGGTGGATCGGCGCATTGGTCGAACCCCCGATCGCCGAATTGACGACAATCGCGTTCAGAAAAGCGTCGCGCGTCATGATGTCCGACGGTTTCAAATCCTCCGCGACCAACTCCACGATCCGCCGTCCGGTGTGATACGCGACCTCCTGGCGGTCGCGATACGGCGCTGGGATCGCAGCGGAGCCCGGCAACGACATGCCAAGCGCTTCGCACAGCGAATTCATGGTCGTCGCGGTGCCCATCGTGTTGCAATAGCCGGTCGACGGCGCGGAAGATGCCGCGAGCTTGATGAACCCCGCTTCATCGATTTCGCCTGCCGCCAGCATTTCTCGCGCCTTCCACACGATCGTGCCCGATCCAGTGCGTTCGCCTTTGTGCCAGCCGTTGAGCATCGGCCCGACCGACAGCGCGATGGCCGGGATGTTGACCGTCGCCGCCGCCATCAGGCAGGCCGGCGTCGTCTTGTCACATCCGATCATGAGCACCACGCCGTCGAGCGGGTAACCGTACAGCACTTCGACCAGGCCGAGATAGGCAAGGTTGCGGTCCAGGCCGGCGGTGGGGCGCTTGCCAGTTTCCTGGATCGGGTGGACCGGGAATTCGATCGCGATGCCGCCCATCTCGCGGATGCCCTCGCGCACGCGCTCTGCCAGCACCAGATGATGGCGGTTGCACGGGCTGAGGTCGCTGCCCGTTTGCGCGATGCCGATGATCGGCCGCCCGGAGCGCAATTCCTCCAGGCTGAGCCCGAAGTTGAGATAGCGCTCCAGATACAGCGCGGTCATGTCGATATTGTCGGGATTGTCGAACCAAGCGCGGGAGCGAAGCGAGCGGCGATCAAAATCTTGCATGGCAAATCCGGTTCGAATGCATCGGCGACGAGGCCGCTTCCAGATTTATATAGTCCGACAAATAAAACAGCAATAGAGCTGCGGGGTAGGAGGCTGCGCCTAACGCTGCATTGCGAGCCGCGTATCCTGGAATGCGCCATCGACTAGCGCGCGCATCGCGGCATCGGCGGCATCCGCATCGCCCGCTGCAATCGCGTCATGGACCGCGATATGATCGGGGATCGGATTGCGTGGCAGCGCGCGGGCGCGCTCCTTATATTGCGTCGTCCAATTCACCACGGCCCCGATGCTCGCGCTCAGCACCATGAGCGCTTCGTTGCGACTTGCGCGCAGGATCGCGTCGTGAAAGTCGCGATCGGCGGCGCGGCCGGCGTCGGTGGTCAACCCGTGGCGACGCATTGCGGCCAGCGCGTCCTTCATCGCCTTCACATCATCGCGATCGCGCCGCTCCGCCGCAAACCGTGCTGCCGCGGGTTCTACCACGCCGCGCAGTTCAAACAGGTCGCGGACAAACTGCGTATCGGGCTCGCCGGAAAACGCCCAGGCGACCACGTCAGGGTCGAGCAAATGCCAGCGCGCGCGGGGTAGGACGCGAGTGCCCGTTTTAGGCCGACTCTCGACCAGTCCTTTGGCCGCGAGCACTTGCACCGCCTCACGATACGCGCCGCGCGAAACGTCCAGCGCCTCAGAAAACGCCACTTCGCTCGAAAGAATATCGCCGGGCGCATAGGTTCCCGAGACGATCGCCGCGCCGAGTTTGTGCGCGATCGCGCCGTGCAGGCGCCGCCCGGTGCCGCGTGGGGTGCGCGCCGGGGTGCGCGGGGCGTCGTCAGGGCCTTCCATGTTGCTCTCCACTTCTGCCACTACCGATCGATGCGGGAGCGATTGCAATTCGACACCACGTCCAATAAGTCAGAGTAATCAGGAGAAAGCAATGAGTTTGAACGCCGCTGTACCGCCTCGCGAGACCCTACAACGCGACGCGCTTGCGGTCGATGCCGCATGCGCCGCCGCCGAGGCGGCGTTCGAGACTTACCGCAACACCACGCGCGAGGAGCGAGCGGCGTTTTTGGAGCGGATCGGGCAGGAAATCGTGGCGATTGGCGACGTTCTGATCGAGACCGCGATGCGCGAGAGCGGCCTGCCGCGGGCGCGGCTGGAGGGCGAGCGTGGCCGTACCGTCGGTCAGCTCGGCCTGTTTGCGAACGTCGTCCGGCGCGGCGAGTGGCTTGGCCTGCGCATCGACCCGGCCTTGCCAGAACGCCAGCCGCTGCCCCGCCCCGATTTGCGGATGCGAATGATTCCGTTGGGGCCTGTCGCTGTATTCGGCGCGTCAAACTTCCCGCTCGCTTTCTCCACGGCGGGCGGTGACACCGCGTCGGCGCTTGCCGCCGGGTGCCCGGTGGTGATCAAGGGACATCCCGCACATCCAGATACCGGCGCGCTGGTCGCCGCTGCGATCGATCGTGCAGTCGCGGCGTGTGGCTTGCCCGCTGGTGTGTTCCAACATTTGGTTGGGACGGGCAACGAGCTCGGTGCGGCGCTGGTGCAGGATCCGCGGATCACCGCGGTCGGCTTTACTGGGTCGCGTAGTGGCGGCCTTGCCCTGCTTAAACTGGCCCAGGCGCGTGCCGTGCCCATCCCGGTTTACGCCGAAATGTCGAGCATCAATCCGGTGCTGCTCCTGCCGGCCGCGTTGAAAGCGCGCGGCGCGGCGCTGGGCGCGGCGTTTGTCGCTTCGCTGACGATGGGGGCGGGGCAATTCTGTACCAATCCGGGTCTGTTGCTCGCGATCGAGGGGGAAGGTCTCGAGGCCTTCGTCGCGGCGGCGGCGGAGGCGATGGCTGCAGCGACCGCGGCGAAAATGCTGACGCCGGGCATCCATGCCGCTTATGACGCAGGGGTCGCGGCGCTCGCCGGACATGCCGCGATCGATACGGTTGCGCGCGGGCAGGCCGGCGGCGGCTGCGCGCAGGCGGCGTTGTTCTCGACCAGTGCGTCCGCTTTCCTGGCCGATCACGCACTCGGCGCGGAGGTGTTCGGCGCGTCCTCCTTGCTGGTCCGCTGTCGCGACGAAGCCGAGATGCTGGCGGTCTTGACTGCGGCCGAGGGCCAATTGACCGCGACGCTCCACATGGACGACGATGATGCGGCAATCGCAGCGCGGATGCTGCCAGTACTCGAACGGCGCGCGGGGCGCATCCTCGCCAATGGCTGGCCGACCGGGGTCGAAGTGGCTCATGCGATGGTGCATGGCGGGCCGTACCCCGCAACGTCGGATGCGCGCACGACGTCGGTCGGCAGCCTGGCGATCGATCGCTTCCTGCGGCCGGTCTGTTATCAAAACCTCGCGCAATCCGTGCTTCCCGCCGATCTGCGTGACGATGTGCTGGCGGGGTTGCCGCGCCTGATCGACGGCCAGCGGGCCTGATCGCAGCCGCCGGGGTTCTTTCACCGCGCAAAAGGGGAGTGCGATGCGACGAGTCTGGCGGAAAGTCGCGGCGGCATTGCTGCTGTGCACGGCGACGGCGAGCATCGCCCAGACCGCGACCGCGCCCGCGCCCGCGCCCGCGCCCGCGCCCGCGCCCGCGCCCGCGTCCGTGGACGTGAACGCGACGCTCCGCGCGGACACGCTTGGGCCGGTCTATGACCGCCGCATCTTCACGCAGTTCGCGGAGCATCTCGGCTCTGGAATCTATGGCGGGTTGTGGGTCGGCCCGCGGTCGAAAATTCCGAACACGCGGGGCTTTCGCAACGATGTCGTCGCGGCGCTAAAGGAAGTCGGCGTGCCGGTCGTGCGCTGGCCCGGCGGATGTTTCGCCGATGAATATCACTGGCGCGAAGGGATCGGCCCGCAGGCAAAGCGCCCGGTCAAGATCAACACGAACTGGGGTGGCGTGACCGAGTCCAATGCCGTCGGCACGCACGAATTCATGGATTTGATCGCGCAACTGGGGGCCGAGGCCTATATCAGCGGCAATGTCGGCAACGGCACGCCGCGCGAGATGGCGGAGTGGGTCGAGTATATGACCTCGCCAGCCGGGAGCTTGGCGGACGAGCGGGCGCGTAACGGGCATGCAAAGCCCTGGGCGGTACAAAGCTTCGGCATTGGCAACGAATTGTGGGGTTGTGGCGGCAATATGCGGGCGGAATACGCCGCCGATGAAACGCGCCGCTACGCGACCTTCATTAAGGCCCCTGCGGGGACGCGGATCGTGAAGATTGCCTCGGGCGCGAGCGCGGACGACTACAACTGGACCGAGACGATGATGCGCAACGCTGGCGATCAGGTCGATGGCCTGTCGCTGCATTATTACACCGTGCCCGGAAGTTGGGAGGCGAAGGGATCGGCGACCGGCTTCGGCGAGACGGGCTGGGCGGAAACGCTGGCAGGGGCCAATCGCATCGACGCGCTGATCACGCGGCATAGCGCGATCATGGACCAATATGACCCCAAGAAGCGCATCTTCCTCGCGGTCGATGAATGGGGCACTTGGTATGCAAACGAGCCGGGCACCAACCCCGGCTTCCTGCGTCAGCAGAACACATTGCGCGATGCGATGGTCGCCGCGATCCACCTCAATATCTTCGCGCATCACGCCGATCGGGTGAAGATGAGCGCGATCGCGCAGATGGTGAACGTGCTGCAGGCGATGATCCTGACCGATGGCGCGCGGATGGTGCGGACGCCGACCTACTGGGTGTACGCGCTCTACAAGCCGTTCATGGACGCCACCGTCTTGCCGCTCGACGTGCAAGCGCCGACCTACACTACAGGCCAATGGTCGGTGCCGATGATCAGCGCCTCGGCAGTGCGCGATAAGGGCGGCACGATCCATGTCGCGCTCGCCAATCTCAACCCCAAGCAGGACAGCACCGTCCGGGTGAAGCTCGACGGCGTCACCGCGGGGACGGTCGCGGGTCAGATGCTGAGCGCTCCGGCTATGGATGCGCACAATGACTTCTCGATGCCCGACCGGGTCAGGCCCGTGGCGTTCGACGGTGCGCGGATCGAGGGCGGGGCGCTGGTTGTCGCGTTGCCCGCTAAATCCATCGTGATGCTGGAGCTACGATGAGCGTGCGGCGGAACCCATTCTGGCAGTGGATGTTGGCGCTTGCGCTGGTGGGCCTACCGGGCGTGGCTGCAGGAGCGCGGACGATTTCCGTCGATGTTCGCGGCGAAAGCAAGCCGCGCGATCGGATGGCGACAATGATCGTCGGGGCTGATTTTCCTGGTACGTTGAGCCGCCCGGATAGTCTGGAACAGCTACGGATTGCGCGGCGGGAATTAGGGTTCCGCTACATCCGCTTCCACAACATTTTTGCGGATCAATTAGGGACTTATCGCGAGATCGGCGGCAGGCCGGTGTACGATTGGCGGCGGATCGACGCGCTCTATGACGGCTTGCTGCGGATCGGGATCAAACCGTTCGTCGAGCTTGGTTTTACGCCCGATGCGATGAAGACGTCCGACCAGACGATCTTCTATTGGAAGGGCAATACATCGCACCCGCAGCCCGACAAATGGCAGCATCTGGTCGATGCTTTCGTCCGCCACGCGATCGCCCGTTATGGGATAACGGAAGTTCGAAGTTGGTATTTCGAGTTCTGGAACGAGCCCAATCTGGCGGGTTTTTGGGAAGGTGCCGATCAAGCCGCCTATTTCGAGTTTTACGCCCGCACCGCGCGCACGATCAAGGCGATCGACCCGGCGCTGCGGGTCGGTGGCCCGTCGACGGCGGGCGCCGCGTGGGTGCCCGAATTGCTCGCTTATGCCGCAAAGCATGATGTGCCAGTCGATTTCATCAGCACCCATACCTACGGCGTGGAAGGCGGCTTCCTCGACGAGAAGGGCGAAGGCGACAACAAGCTGTCGCGCGATCCCGACGCCGTGGTCGCCGAGGTCCGGCGCGTGCGCGCGCAGATCGATGCGGCCGGGCGGCCGGGGCTTCCGCTGTTCTTCACCGAATGGAGCACGAGCTACAATCCGCGCGACCCGATCCACGACGATTATATGAGCGCCGCCTATATCCTGTCCAAATTGCGCCGAAGCGAGGGGCTGGCGCAGGGGATGAGCTATTGGACCTATAGCGATTTGTTCGAGGAGCCAGGTCCGCAGACCAAACCTTTCGAGGGCGGCTTTGGGCTGATGTCACCGCAAGGCGTGCGTAAGGCGTCCTGGTTCGCCTTCAAATATCTTAACGAGCTCGGCGACCGCGAGCTGGCGACCGGCGACGCGCAAAGCATTGCTGCTGTGAAGGGCAAGAGCGTGCAACTGCTCGCCTGGCGCGCCGTGCTGCCTGATCAGCCGGTGAGCAACCGCCCGTTTTTCACCAAGGTGCGCCCAGCGGCTGAATCGGCCCCGCTGGATATTCGTATCGCCGGGTTGAAGCCGGGTTCGTACCGCGTGCGCATCCGCACCACCGGGTTTCGGCAGAACGATGCCTACACCGCCTATCTGGAGATGGGCCGACCGCCGCGCCTATCGCGCGCGCAGCTGGAGCGGTTGAAGGCGCTGAGCAGCGATGCGGCAGCAACTCGTACAGTGCGCGTAGGGCGGGACGGGCAGGCGCGGATCACTCTGCCACTTCGCGACCAGGACGTCATGTTGGTTGAGGTCGCCCCGCGTAGCGCGTGACGCACTTTCTTGATGACCGCAGTCGCGAAGTCTTTCGGATCATCCCTTATCTGCCACGAGGGCAGCCCGGATTGGCTCGATCCAATGCTCGCCTTCGATATCGTAGAGCACGAAGTCGCTGTCGAATTGCCAATATGCCCAGGGAAAGCCGTGCTTCTCCGCCGCGCGACGAACCGTTTCGGCGTAACGGGCTCGATCGGCGATGGGGGTGTCGTTCTTGTCATAGGCAGCGAACTCGCCGAGCAGCACTGGTCGATTGTGCGCTTTGCCCCATGCCGCGACCGTCGCGAAGTCGGCCTGAATACGCGCTTCGTCGTTCGGGGTTAGCCGTACGCCGTGAACATCGCGATAGTCCGTCCAGGGAGTGCCCTGATGGGTGAAGCGGAATGGCTCGTAATAATGGAACGTGACCAGAATATTGCGATCATTCGCCGGGAGTTCCAATGCGTCCAGCTTGCTCAAGCTGTTCCAGTTGGTCGGTCCGATCACAAGCGTTCGCTTGGGATTGCTCTCCCGTATCACGGGAATGACTTGGGCAAGGAGAGCATTCCACCCAGCGGCGTCGAGCTTTCCGTGGGGTTCGTTCAACACTTCGAACAGCACTGAACTGGGCGCAGTGCGGTAGCGAAGGGATATCTGTCGCCAGAACGCCTTGAGTTTCGGCGCGCAGGCCAGTGGTGCGTCCGAGCAATTGTTGAAATCATGCTCGTCAAGGATCACCGCCAATCCGGCATCGCTCGCTTGTTTTACGACGCGATCGAGCGTCGCGAGCCACTTCGGATCGAGCCGGTAGGCGGCATCCATATGGTCAAACGCTTGCAGCACGATACGGATGAAGTCGAACCCGCCCTCGCGGATGATCTTGAAATGCCGTGGCTGGAAGCGCGCGCGGGCTGGATCTTGCCATAGCGGGTCATAGCCAAGCACGTTCACTCCCCGGTGCAAGCTGGCAGCGGTAACAAAGGCATCGCGCGTCGGTGCGGCATTCGCCACCATCGGCATCATCACGGCGCAACACGCCAGCATTCGGCTCAGCCGCCGGAACATCCTTGTCATCTCGTGTCTCCGGTTTCGGCTTTAGTGGTCACGCACAAACGGCGGCATCCGGAAGCGGCGCGCCGGCGGGGATCGGTATCTGTTTTGCCCGCGCCGTTTCCTCGAGCGTTGCGGTCGGGCCGGGAACAGTAAGGTCGGTTGCGGTTGCGTAGAACGGATCGGCTTGGGCTTTCGACAAGGTCGTGAAGCCGAACCCCATTTCTTCGTACAGATCGAGCAGTCGCGGCATCATTCGGGCGTCGAAGGCGCCAAAGTGGATCAGCAACACATAGGGGATATCGCGTCCCAGCGCGGCTTGCGAAAGATTCCGCGACCGTTGCGCCGCTTCGCGCGCCGCAGCGAGATAGCTTGTCTCAAGTGCCGCGATGGCCGACGTATCGTGGCGAGCGGTGCAGCGCGCGAACGCGTCGTTCCACGCATAGTCGCCAAAGCCCATCGTGGCGGCAGCGATGCGATAGCCGCGCCGGCGCAATTCGCTCCGGACGGCGTCGCGGGCGGTTGCCGATTGTCCCTCGGCAAGGAATGGATAGCGGAACCAGTGCCAGTCCCGACCGCCAGACACCGCCGCGATTGCCGGTTCGTTGCGCGCCACATCGGCAAGAAAAGCCCCCGCACCGACTGTGTCGAGATTGGAGTGGCGGAAGGTATGGTTGCCGATCGAAAGGCCAGCTTTGCGCCATTCCGTAAGCACCTGCGACGACTTGGGATCGCTTGAGTCGAAGCCTGCATTCATAAATCCGAATGCGGGCGCGTGATGTGCGGCGAGCGCGGCGATGATCGCCTTGCCAATAACGAGCCGGTCACCGCCGACTGGCAACGGCCCGTGCGCGGGCAGATCGTCAATCGTAATGGCGATAAGGGGGCGCACTGGCACCGTTTGCGAGGCCGAAAGCGGCGCTGAAATCCCTTTCGATGGGGCGGGGGCACCATGACTGGAGATGGACGCCATCGCCAGCGCCGCACCGAGAATTGTCGCCTTATACATAGGCTCTCTGCTCCCAAAAGCATCGTCACGACAACAGGTCATCACGGTCGTGGTAGCGATACCACACCGAACGACACGGCCGCTGTCAACCTGCCAGCTTGCATCGCGCCCGGCGGAATTGGTCATGCGACTGTCCCCGCGCGCCACGTCGTCGTTGTCGAGCACCGCCCACGGGCATTCGCTGTTCCACAATCCCGCGGCTTCGCCTAACCTTGCCGATATGCTGTCCATGCTGATCCTTCTCGCCGCGAGCACGGCGCAACCGATCGCCACAGCGCGCGTCACGTTCGATCGTCGCGGGGAACGGTCGGTCCTTGTCGCTGGCCTCGCCGACGTCGCCGCGGCGCGCGCGCTGACTGCCGACGATCCTGCGCGGATCGCTTCGATCTCGAAGCTCGTCGTGGCAATCGGGGTGTTGCGGCTGGTCGAGCAGCATAAGCTCGATCTCGACGCCGATGTCTCCGACGTGCTCGGCTACCGCCTGCGCAACCCGGCCTTTCCCGACCGCGCGATCAGCTTGCGGATGCTGCTGTCGCATCAATCGAGCCTGACGGACACGATCGACTATGTCCTGCCGCTCGATGCCGACATGCGAGCGATCCTGGCCGACCCAAGGGCATGGGATGCGGGCCATGCCCCCGGCAGCTATTTCAACTACACCAATTCCAATTTCCCGGTGATCGCCGCGGTAATGGAGCGCGCGACCGGCGAGCGGTTTGATCGGCTGATGCAGCGGCTGGTGCTCGGGCCGCTCAAGCTCGACGCCTGTTATACGCTCGCCTCCTGTTCCGACGGCGCGGTGCGTCGCGCGGCGGTGCAGTATCGCAGCGGCGTCGTGACGCGCGACGACAATCACGGGCAGCGCCCGGCTTGTCCGGTCACGCGCGCGAGCGACGGCGGTTGCGACCTGACCAAATGGCGTGCTGGCGCAAATGGCGCGACCTATTCGCCGCAGGGCGGGCTGTATATCTCGGTGCGCGATCTGGCGCGGGTGGGGCGGTTGCTGCTCGGGAAGGGCACGCTCGATGGTGTGCGGATCCTTCGCCCGCAATCGGTCAAGCTGCTCGAAACGCCCGTCTGGACGTGGAACGGCGCGAGCGGCTCCGCCAGCAATGGCAATAGCTGGAGCGGACAGATGTGCCGTTATGGCCTGGCGGTCGGCTTCGTCGCGACCGGCATCGCCGGGTGTCGCGACGATCCGTTCGGGGATGGGCAGCCACGGCTCGGCCATCTCGGCGAGGCCTATGGCTTGCGCTCGGGGTTGTGGATCGACGCGAAGCGCGGCACCGGCGTCGCCTACTTCGCGACCGATGTTGCGGAGACGCACGGCACCACTTCCGCCTATACTGCGACCGAGGAAGCGCTGGCGCGGGGCACGTTGCCGTGAACCTGCGCCACATCGAGATTTTCCATTCGGTCTATGTCAACGGTTCGGTTAGCGCCGCGGCGCGGGCGCTCAATATCTCGCAGCCGTCGGTATCGAAGACGTTGCGCCACGCCGAATCCTTGCTCGGTTTCCAGCTGTTCCTTCGCACCAGCGGACGGCTCGTGCCGACCGAGGATGCGCACAGCCTGTTCGCCGAAGTCGCCGAGATCCAGGACCGCGTCCACGCGCTGCGCGAGGCCGGCCGCAATCTGAAACGCGGCGTCGGCGGCACGCTGCGCATTTCCGCGCTGCCGTCGCTTGCGCTCGATGCGCTTCCGGTCGCGGTGGCGAGCTTCCTGCGTAGCCATGAGAATGTGAAGTTCGATCTGCAGACCGTCCATCACGACGATCTGCTGCGCAAATTGTACGAGCGCGAGACCGACATTGCGATCGCCTATGAAGTGCCGCCCGCCGCGCCGGTTGGGCATCGCTGGCTGGGCGAGGGCGAACTGGTCCTGCTCTACCGCGAACAGGATATGCCCGATGCGCCGCCGCGTGTCGGGCTCGAATGTCTTGCGGGCAAGCGTTTCATCAGTCTCGCGGCGAGCGGCCCGATCGGACAATTGTTCACCGATGCGGTTGAACGGCTCGATCTAGAGCTCAACGAAGTGGTCTCGGCGCGCACCTTTTATATCGCAACGGCTTTGGTGCGACAGGGCGCGGGCATGACGGTGGTCGACAGCTTCACCGCGCAAGCCTCGCTTGCGCCCGGCCTGTCGGTGCGACCGCTGAAACCCCAGATCACCTTCGACGTGCACGCGATGTTCCTGCTCGATCGCCCGCCGACTGCGCTTGCGACTGACTTCCTCAAGACGCTCGCGCGGGTGATCGACGCGGCATAAATACAGGCTATGGCGAGCGGCGCACTCGCTATGCGTGTGCAATCGGCACGCCCGATACGGTCGGGTAATGATCCCCGCACCCTATCTCCTTTACCTCGGCCACAGCAGCGACCCGATTGGCATCAAGACGTCGCGCGGCCTTGCCACGTTCCGCCCGCAGGATTGCGTCGGGGAATTCCGCTACGACGATTGCCAGCTGACGCTCGGCTTGCCGCGCCTGAGCATTGCCGAGGGGGCGGCGGCGCGGGCGCGGACGCTGGTACTCGGCATCGCCAATTCGGGCGGGACGATGGGGCAGGACCTGATCGAGGATGCCGCCGCCGCGCTCGAGGCCGGGATGAACGTCGCGGCGGGGCTGCACCAGCGGTTGCGTGATGTGCCACGGCTTGCCGGGCTGGCGCAGGCGCGCGGCCTCGCGCTGTTCGATGTGCGCGATCCGCCCGCGGACCTTGTCGTCGGGACTGGTTATGCCCGCGCCGGACACCGACTGCTGACCGTCGGCACCGATTGTTCGGTGGGCAAGATGTACGCCTCGCTCGCGCTGACCACTGCCTTGCGCGCGCGGGGCGTTTCCGCCGATTTCCGCGCGACCGGGCAGACCGGCATCCTGATCGCAGGCAGCGGGGTCCCGGTCGATGCGGTGGTCGCCGATTTCATCTCGGGCGCGATTGAACAACTGACCCCGGCGCGCGACGATGACGGATGGGATGTGATCGAGGGGCAGGGCTCGCTGTTCCATCCCTCCTTTGCCGGGGTCTCGACTGGTCTGCTTCACGGCGCGCAGCCGCAAGCGCTGGTGCTTTGTGACGAACCGCACCGCGCGCACATGCGCGGGATTCCGGGGAGGGCATTGCCCGATCTGGCGGAATGCCTCGCGATGAACCTGCAAGTCGCGCGGCTGACCAGCCCCGATGTTCGCGCGGCTGGCGTGTGCCTCAACACCTCCGCGCTCGACCCCGAAGCCGCCCGCGCGATCTGCGCGCGGACCGAAGATCTGCTCGGGCTTCCCTGTACCGACCCGGTCGCCTTCGGCGTCGATGCGATCATCGAGCGGCTGCTATGCCCCGCAGCCTGAGCGCGCAGCACGACCGCTTCGCGCTTAACCGCCCGTTCCGCATCGCGCGGGGGGTGAAGACTGCGGCCGACGTGGTGACCGTGACGATCATGCAGGACGGCCATGTCGGGCGCGGCGAGGGGGTGCCCTATCCGCGCTATGGCGAGAGCATCGCGGTGACGCTCGCCGAGATCGCGCGGGTGCAGGATGCAATCGAAGCGGGGGCCGACCGGCAGGCGTTGCTCGGCCTGCTGCGCCCTGGCGCCGCGCGGAATGCGATCGACTGCGCGCTTTGGGATTTGGAGGCGAAGATCGCTGGCAGCACGGTGGCGGCGCTGATCGGTGCGCCTGCGCCTGTCGCGCTCGCCAGTGCCTTGACGGTGGTGATCGACACGCCGGAAGCGATGGCGCAGGCGGCAGCGGCGATCGCCACGGCCCCGCTGATCAAGGTCAAGGTCGATGCCGATGCGCCTGCTGCCCAGATACGGGCGGTGGTCAACGCGGCACCGGATGCCGCGCTGATCGTCGATCCAAACGAAGGCTGGGACCGTGCAGTGCTCGAAAACATGCAGGACATGCTCGTCGAACTCCGGGTCGCCTTGCTCGAACAACCCGTGCCGAGCGGGGCCGATGCGTGGCTCGCCGGTTTCAAGTCCGCGGTGCCGATCTGTGCGGATGAATTGGTACATACCGCAGACGATCTCGATCAGGTCGCGGCGCGCTACCAATACGTCAATATCAAGCTCGACAAGGCCGGCGGGCTGACCGCCGCGCTCGATCTGGCGGCGGCGGCAAGCGCGCGGGGGCTGGGGCTGATGACCGGCTGCATGGTCAGTTCGTCGCTGTCGATCGCGCCCGCACTCCACGTCGCGCGGCTGTGCGCGTTCGTGGACCTTGACGGCCCGGTATGGCTGGCGGAGGATCGACCCGGCGGGGTTACCGATGCGGGCGGCATATTGTCGCCGCCATCGCCGGGTTTTTGGGGAAGTTGATGAAGCTCGGCCGGATCGGATTGTTGCTGGGCGCAGGCGTGACGGCGATCAGCGCTGGCCCGACGAAATCGGTTGATCTGATCATCCGTGGCGGCACGATTTACACCGGCGGTGACGCGCCGTTCGTCGGCGACGTCGCGATCCAGGATGACCGGATCGTGCTGGTGCGAAGGCATGTGTCGATCCCCGCCAAACGCGTGATCGACGCAAAGGGCATGATCGTCGCGCCCGGTTTCATCGATCCGCATACGCATATGGGCGATGATCTACTGTCGGACGACGCCGCGAAACGGCTGATCCCGATGTTCCTGCTGCAGGGCGTGACCACCGCGTTCATCGGCAATGATGGCGGGGGCGCGATTGATGTTGGCGCGGTGCTAGGCAGCGCCAAGGCCAAGCCGGTCGGGATCAACTATGCGACCTTTACCGGCTTCGGCACGATCCGCGAGGCGGTGATCGGTCAGGCCAAGCGTGCGCCGTCCCCGCCCGAACTGGCGCGCATGAAGAGGATGGTCGCGACCGCGATGTGCGAAGGTGCGATCGGGCTGTCGACCGGGCTGTTCTATGCGCCGCAGAGCTTTTCGAAGACCGACGAGGTGATTGCGCTGGCGGCCGAGGCGGGCAAGCGTGGCGGCTTCTACGACAGCCATATCCGCGATGAATCGAGCTACACCGTCGGGCTGCTGGCGGCGATCGACGAGGAGATTGCAATTGCGCGCGAGGCGCACGTCCCGGCGCATGTCTCGCATATCAAGGCGCTGGGCGTCGATGTGCAGGGCAAGGCGGGCGCGGTGATCGCGCGGATCGATGCGGCGCGTGCGGCCGGCGTTAACATTACCGCCAGCCAGTATCCGTGGAGCGCGAGCGGCACGTCGATGGTCGCCTCGCTCGTGCCGCTGTGGGCGCAGGATGGCGGGCGCAAGGCGTTACTCGCGCGCTTCGACGATCCGGCGCTTGCCGCTCGTCTCCATGCCGATATGGCCGAGAATATGCGCAAGCGCGGTGGGGCCGCCAAGCTGTTGATCGTCGAGGGCGCGCACAAGGACCAGACGCTCGCCGATGTGGCGGCCGCGACGCACACCGATCCGATCGCGGCGGCGATCGTGGTGATTCGCGTCGGCGATCCGGGCGTGGTGTCGTTCAACCAAAGCGAGGCCGACATCGCCGCCTTCATGCGCGCACCCTGGGTAATGACCGATTCCGACGCATCGCCCGGCCATCCGCGCGTCTACGGCTCGTTCGCGCGCAAATATGCGAAGTACGTCGTGGCCGATCATGTCCTGACGCTGCGCCAGATGATCGAGCGCAGTTCCGCGCTGACCGCCGACTGGTTTGCGCTGACCGGGCGCGGGCATCTGAAGGCGGGGGCGTTTGCCGATGTCGTAGTGTTCGATCCCAAAACCTATGCGGCGCGCGCGACCTATCAAAAGCCGACGGAATATGCGGCCGGGGTGCGCATGGTGCTGGTCAACGGCGTGCTTGCGGTCGATGGCGGCAAGCTGACCGGGCGCGCCGCCGGGCGCGCGCTATTGCACACGCCGCCCGCCGGAACCTGTCCATAATGCTGCGCGGCTGGTTCGCGATTCCCCTGTGGCAGCGCGTACTGGGCGCGCTGGCGCTGGGGCTCATCTTCGCGTTGGTCTGGCCTGCGGGCACGAAATATGTCGCGTTCATGGGCGACCTGTTCGTCCGGGCGATTCGGATGCTGGTCGCGCCGATCGTGCTGGTGACGATCGCGAGCGGGATCACCGCGCTCGCCGATCCCAAGCGACTGGGGAGCCTCGGCGGACGCACGATCGGTCTGTTCGCGGCGACGACCGCGATTGCGGTGTCGGTCGGGATGGGCGTCGCGACGCTGATCCGTCCCGGCGTCGGCGCGCCGCTCGGAACGGCGGCACCGCATCCGCTCGGGCCCGCGGTCACGCCGTACGATCAACTGATCGGCATCATACCGCTCAACATCGTCGATGCCTTGGCCAAGGGCGACATGCTCGCTTTGATCTTCGTCGCGATCCTGTTCGGCGTCGGCACCGTGCTGGCAGGCGAGAGCGGCAAGCCCTTCGCCGCCTTGCTGCAATCGCTGTCGAGCGTGCTGCTGCGGATCGTCGCGCTGGTGATGGAGGCGACACCGTTCGGGGTATTCGCGCTGATTGCGGGCGCGGTCGCCACGCATGGCGCGGCGGTGTTCGTCCACGTCGGCTGGATCGCGCTCGCCGTGCTGCTCGGCTCGGCGATTCAGTTGCTCGTGGTGCACAGCCTGTTGCTGAGACTTGTCGCACGGCTGCCCGTGCTGCCGTTCTTTCGCGGGATCCTCGATGCGCTCGTCATTGCCTTCTCGACCGCGTCGAGCTCGGCGACGCTGCCCGTCGCGATGCGCGTGGCGGAGCGCAATCTGGGGGTCGGGCGCCCGATCCTGTCCACCGTGCTCGCGCTCGGCGCGAGCATCGGCAAGGACGGCACGGCGATGTACGTCGGGCTGCTCAGCATGTTTGCGCTGCAGGCGTTTGGCACGCCGCTGACGCTGCAGATCTACGCTGTCGTCCTGCTCACCGGCGCGCTCGCGGCGTTCGGGACGGCACCGGTGCCGTCGGCCTCGCTGTTCATGCTTGCTGCGGTCCTGTCGGCGGTCGGGATTGCGCCTGAGCAGACCGCTCTGGTGGTCGGCTTCGTCCTGCCGTTCGACCGCTTGCTCGACATGACGCGGACGGTGCCGAGCGCGAGCGCGAATTTGGCGGTGACGGTTACGGTCGCGCGGCTTGAGGGGGAGCTGGACGCGGCCGTGTATCGCGCGGTTCCTCCGACCTAATTCGCCTCGTTATAATGCTGCGGATTGCGCGCTACGGGCGCGGGCTGTGGCGCGGCGTGGTCGTCGGGCGCGCCGTCCTTGTAGAAGCGGACATTGTCGAGCTGCAGCCACGCCTTGCCGCCCGGCTGACCCTCTAGCCGCACGATCAGCGCGCGCAATCGCGCCAAGTCGAGCTTCGCGTTCGGATCGCGGCTGGCGAAGGCGGAGAAGGGGATGTGGACGCTGCGGCGCGTCTCGCCGGCGGTGAAGCCGGTCCGGAACCAGGCGTCGTCGGACAGCGCATAGCTGTCGAACAGCAGATCGTACGCCCCGCTGCCGCGCGCATCGAACACTACGCCGGTGAAGCCACGTGCATCGGCAAGCTGGATCGCGCCGGGCGTCAGCGGCAGGATCAATTGCGCGAAGGGGCGGGCCTTCGCGCCCATTTGCGCGATCATGAAACGCGGCTTGGCGGTACCGCGCGGGTCGTCGCTGCCGGGCTGCACGACATCGAGATGGCTGTGATCGACGCCCGAATCGGTGCTCTCGACCGGGAGCGTGTCGAGATCGGTGCGCCCGTCGCGGCGCGCGCCGGTGTCGATCGGGCCGAGCATGACGCGGACCGGGAGCGGCGTTGGCGACGTGCCCGCAACCAATGCTCGCAGTGGCGCGAGCGCGATCTCGCGGCCAGAAACGAACACGCGCGCGACATTCCACAGATCGGTGATTTGTTCATCGGGTTTGCCATCGATCAGCACCAGGTCGGCGCGCTGGCCCGGCGCAATCCGGCCGTGATCGGCCGCTTGGCCGAGGATGTCGGCACTGGTCGCGGTCGCGGCGACGAGCGCCTCGGCGGGGGTGAAGCCGAGCCGCGTCAGCCAGCCGATCTCTCGGATCGTGCCCGGCCCGTGATACACGCCCTCGATCCCCGCGTCGGTGCCGATTCCGATGCGGATCCCCGCCGCCTTCAAGCGCCGGACATTCTCCTGCATGATGCCCCAGCGCGTCGCATCATAGGCGGCGATCGGCTTGGCGCGGTCCGCCGCCTGGCTCGCCTCGAACGCGCTTTGCGCCGGAGTCAGCGCGCGCGCCTCACCGGGCTCGAACTGCCGCGTCTGCTGCGGCTCGTATACCACCAGCGTCGGGATATAGGCGGTGCGATGCGCCTTCATCGACGCGATGAGATCGTCGTCCACCAGCGCATCGCCGACGCCGTGGCCGACCGCATCGACCCCCGCCGCCGCCGCGATCTTGTCGCCCTGCAGCGTAACCGTGTGGGTGATGACAGGCAGGCCAGCCTTGTGCGCATCGGCGACGATCGCGGCCAGCGTCGGCTGGTTCATGCTGTTGAGATCGCTGTCGC
The DNA here is from genome assembly GCF_044881195.1 of Sphingomonas sp. MMS24-J45. Lineage (GTDB taxonomy): Bacteria > Pseudomonadota > Alphaproteobacteria > Sphingomonadales > Sphingomonadaceae > Sphingomonas. Next base: position 3,196,877 of record NZ_CP173255.1, read on the forward strand.
GGCCATAGCGCCAGCCATCGGCGAAAACCTTGATCACATCGGGCTTGTACGGCAGCGCGGTCGCCATCGCGACATGCGCGGCGGCGGGGGTGGCGGCCTGCAGCGTGAAGAAGCTGCCCCAGCCATATTCGGTGCCGTGCCCGCCCGGCACGCCGACGCGCACCGCCAGTTGCAGATGCGGCGCTGTCACCGCGCCGGAGGCGATCATCTGGCGGATCGGCGCGAGCATCTCGCCCGATACCGAAAAGTCGTTCACGGTCGTGACGCCGCGCAGCAGATAGCCGGCATAGGCCTTGCCCAGATCGTCGGGCGCATCATAGCCGGGGGAGCGCAAATGCGTGTGCAGATCGTGCAGCCCCGGGATCAGCGTCAGCCCGCGCGCATCGATGACGGTTGTGCCGGTCGCGCGGCGCAGGTGCGGGCCGATCGCGACGATCCGGTCACCGCGCACCAATACGTCGCGCACTTCCGCAGGCGCGCCGGTGCCATCGAACACGCGCGCGCCGCGGATCAGCGTATCGCGCGCCGCGGCGCTACCCGGAATTACCACGCACGCCAGGATCGCGAGGAGGGGGGCGATCGGTTTCATCGCGCATCCTTGTGCAGCAGCGTACGGTTGAGGAAAGCGTCCGCCGCCCGGTAACTCGCCAGCCAATCGGCATAGCGGAAGAAATCGTGCCGCTCGTTGGGGAACACCAATTGTTCGAACGGCGCGTGCCGCGCCGTCAGCGCGCGGGCGAGCAGCACCGACTGCGAGAAATCGACATTCTTGTCGTCATCGCCGTGGATGATCAGCACGGGCGAGCGCCACGAATTGATCGCGCCCATCGGCGAGGATTGCCATTGGAGGGCGTGCGCGGCGGCTTCCGCCTCGGGCGAAAGTGTTTTCTCGACAGGGCGGACCATCGCGTGGACGCCGTGGAAATCGACCCCGGCGGCGAACAGGTCGCTGTTGCGCGCGAGCGCCAGCGCGGTGAGATACCCACCCCAGCTGCCGCCCCAGATCCCGATCCGCTTCGGGTCGACATCGGGCCGTGCGGCAAGCCATTTTCCGGCTGCCAGCACATCCCTATATTCCGACGCGCCGCCCCGCGCCTGTTCGGGTGCCTCACGAAACGCGCGGCCATAGCCGGTGCCGCTGCGGTAATTGACCGACAGTACGTCATAGCCCTGCGCTGCGAAATGCTGGTTCAGGATATAGGCGTTCGAATAGTAATAGGACGTGTGGAACCCCGGCAGCATCTGTCGGCGCGGCCCGCCATGCACGAAGATCAGTGCCGGATGCTTGCCCGGTCCCTGCGCGCGGAAGAGCTGGGCGTGTACCGTGACCCGATCGGCGGCGGGGAAGGTGACCGTCTCGGGCGCGGGAAAGGAGGGCGCGACCGAAACCGGGCCAAGCGGAGCCAGGGTCCTGTCAGCGACTGCTGGATAGGCGAGATGCGTCGCGTCGGTCGCCATTACGGCGAGCGTGGGGCCGGCGAAGGTGGGGATCGATTCCGACCCGGAGCTTTTCGTGACGGGTGTGGGCGCCTTTCCGTCCAGCGACACGCGCCATACGTGGCGGCGCTCGAGGTCCCCGGCATTGGCGGCGTAGACCAGCGCGTTGCCGTCAGGCGCGGGGAGGAAGCTCTCGACCTCGAATTTGCCCGGCGTCAGGTCGCGGGTCGCGCCGCCTTTGGGGTCGAGCGTGTAGACATGGAGCCAGCCGCTTTGCTCCCAGGGGAAGAGCAGCCGACCGTCAGGCGTCCAGAACAGGTTGCGCCCGCGTGTGCCGTAAAAGCTGCTCCCGGTGCCAGCGGGGGCGGCCCATATCTGGCGCGCGGTGCCGGTCGCGATATCGACGCTGCGGATCGACCAATAGGGCCCGCCATCGGGGGCGGCATCGGCGGGCGGGTCGAGATAGCGGATATAGGCGATCTGCGTGCCATCGGGCGAGAAGGTCGGCTCGGCGGCATTGTCCAGCCCCGGATCGAGATAGCGCAGGCGCACATCGGCAAGGTCGAGCGTCGCGATGAAGCTGTGGTCGCCGCGATCCTCGACGAACAGCAGGCGCGCGTCGTCGGGCGACCATTCGAGCCGTGACACCGTGCCGGAAACGCTCGCGAGACGTCGTGCCCCCGACGTCCGGTCCCAAAGCCAGATTTCGCCCCTGCGAACATAGGCGAGCCGCGCGCCATCGCGCGCGAACACCGGGGAATGGCCTTCGCCGACCAATGTAGGTGTGCCGCCTGAGGTCGGGAGGACGAACAGGCGTTGCTTGGGCGGCGTGGATTGCGCCGCGATATTCGGCGCGGCACCGTCGGCGAATTCGGCGTCGCCGCCTTGCACGAAGGCGATCGTCGTGCCGTCGCGGGTGAGTGTCAGATCGGCGAGCTGCTGCCCGTCATCTTCAGTGAAGGCGGTGATCGCCCGCGCGGGCTGTCCCGGCGTCGCGACCCAGATGTTGCGCACCCCGGCGGCATTTTCGATCCAGGCGAACCTCGGCACATCCTTCGCGCCGACCAGCCAGCTCGCGATTGGCAAACCGAGCGTTTCGGCCAGGTCATCGGCGCGCGCCGTTTGCGTTGCGAACAGGGCGCTAAGCCCAAGAACCAATACGGAGCGCCACATCTTCACCGCGCTACCCTGAAGGGGCGACCGCGCCGCGACAAGCGCCGATCCACCGCGACATGCGCGCAGGTTATGCCCGCGCCAACGCTCTGAATGCGTCTCTGCCGTATGTGCATTCATCGATAGCCGCTACGCTTGTGCCGATGATCCGTCTGACCCGCGTCTTGCTTGCTTTGCCCATCGCGATTGCGTCGCCGCTGGCGGCCGAGCGCCCGGCGACGCTGCAAGCGCGCGTCGAGGCGGTGCTGCAGCCCGTCGCGCCCGGCACGCGTTATGGCCTCGTCGTGGTCGATCAGGACGGCACGGAACTGGTGGCGATCAACCCAGACCAGCGCTTCATTCCGGCGTCGAACACCAAGATGTTCACGACGGCGGCGGCGTTCTGGTCGCTCGCCGATCTGGCTGCGCCGGATGCCAGCGGCGGTGCCGCGGTGCGGATCGAGCAAAGTGCCGGCGCGCGCGACGTGATTCTCGAAGGGCATGGCGATCCGTGGCTGTCGAGCGCACCCGATTGCGCGACGGATTGCCTCGCCACGCTCGCCGATGCGGTGGCGGCACAGGCGCGCGTGGTGCGGGATGTCGTTGGCGATGACAGTCTGTACCCCGATCAGCGCTGGAGCCCGGGGATGAGCTGGAACAACATCCCGACCAAATCCGGCACTGCGACATCCGCGCTGACGCTCGACGATAACGAACTGCCGGTCACGGTGACCCCGGACGCGCTGGGCAAGCCGCCGCTGGTGACGCTGCCGCCTTATTTCACAATCGAAAACCGCGCGCTGACTGTCGCAAGCGGGGCGAGCACGATCGACTTCGACCGCGCGCCCAATGGCACGGTGGTGCGGCTGACCGGCACGATCGCGGTCGGCGCGAAGCCGGAGGAACTGCGGCTTGGCATAGATGACCCCGCGCACCATGCGGCCTGGGTGTTGCGGCGGATGCTGGAGGCGCGCGGTGTCCGCGTGACCGGAACGGTCGCGGTGCGGCACCGTCCGCTTGGCCCCGGTGATGATCCGGCGATCCGCGGGGCAGCACCGCCAGCACGACCCCCGGCGACCGAGCCGCTCGCCCGGCTCACCGCGCCGCCGCTGCTGCAGGATCTGACCTGGATCAACAAGGTCAGCCAGAACCTCCATGCTGAACTGATGCTCCGCCGCATCGGGCTGAAGTCCGGCAGTGGTTCGATCGCCGACGGGCAGGCGGTCGTGCGCGCGATGCTGGCGCAAGCGAAGGTACCGCGCGCTGCGTTCGATTTTTCGGATGGCTCGGGCATGTCGAGCTACAACCGCGTCGCGCCGCGTGGCGTGGTGACCTTCCTGCGCTGGACCGCCGCGCAAGCCTGGGGCGCATCATGGCGCGCGACGCTGCCGGTGGGAGGTGAGGGGACGCTGACGCGGCGCTTTGCCGGCACCGCGCTCGACCGCAAGATCTTCGCCAAGACCGGTACGCTTAACGCCACCAATGCCTTGGCGGGCTATATAATAGCGAAGAGCGGCGCGACGCTGACCTTCGCCCTCTACGCCAACGATGTGCCCGATGGGGCGAGTGCGACCAAGGCGATGGATCAGGCGCTGCTTTTGATCGCGTCCGAGAATTGAGGGCCGACACGATGACCAACCCTGTCGCCGAATATCGCGAGCGCGGCTATGCGATTGTCCGCGGGGTATTCTCCTCCGACGAGGTGGCGGTGATCGGTACTGCGATGGACGCGGTCTATGCCAAGGGCGTCGCCTATGGCCGCAGCTTCCGCCACGGCAATCTGTTTTACGCGGTGAGGCAGCGTCCCGACGGCAGCCCGCATGTCGCGATGGCGCAGTGGCCGTCGTATCAGGATGCGGTGCTGGATGCAGTCCGGCTCGACCGCCGCTGGCTGGGTCTGCTGGAACCCCTGATCGGACGCGATGTCAAACAGATCATCAATCAGCTGCACTGGAAACTGCCCGATCGCAGCGGCGACTTTGCGTGGCATCAGGATGCCAAATCGCGCCGCCCGGCAGAGGCGTATCGCAATCTCGCTTCCTCCTATGTCCAGACCGCAGTGGCGATCGATCCTCACCACCCGGGCAGCGGGGGGATGCGGTTCCTTCCGGGCAGCCATAAAGGGGGGATGCTGCAGCTCGACACCGCCGCCTCGCTCGGCCGCTCGCCCGAAGATGCGGCGCTGGAGCGCGTCGCGCTGTCGCCAGGGGACGTGGTCGATCTGATCCTCGATCCGGGTGATGTTGCGCTGTGGAGCCCGTATCTGGTCCACGCCTCCGGCACCAACAGCGCGGATCATCTGCGGCGGCTCTATATCAACGGCTATGTCCGCGCCGAGGATTGCGACCGGGGCGAATGGACGTTTCGGGATGGCGCGCCGGTGCCGCTGGGGCCGGAACCGGCCCTGGTCCATTACGAACAGCTGCGCGAGCGGCCCGAGCCCCATTTCGTCTAGGCGTCGCGCAGCGCAGCCATCACCGCATCGCCGGTTTCGGGCCGGAGCACGAAGATTCCACTGTCGAAATGGCGCGTCGGGTGGACGCGGTTGGTGAGCAGCGTCCAGGCCACCCCCGCCTCGAAATCGACCCACAGCCCGGTGCCGGTAAAGCCGGTATGGCCGATCGTTTCTGGCGAGCAGTCCGACCCGCCCGACCATCCGGGAAAGCGCCGCTCCCACCCGCAGGCGCGGTGTTCGTAGAACGGCGTGCGGATCGCTTCGAGCATCGCAGGCGAGGCACGGCTGCCACTCAGCAAGCCGTGCGCGAAATCGAGCACGCCCGCGACCGTGCCGAACAGCCCGGCGTGCCCCGCCGCGCCGCCCAGGGCGGCGGCGTTCTCATCCTGCACTTCGCCCTTCAGGACGCGCCCGCGCCACATGCAGCGTTCGGTCGCCACCGCCGGGCCGGGCGGCGGACCGAAGGACAGGCCCGGCGCAAGCGGCCAGACCGATAGCGGTGCGCCGGTCACGCGCTCGATCACGATGCCGAGCAGGATGAAATTGATGTCGGAATAGACCGGCGGGCCATGCCGCCATTCGCGCTGCAGCACGAAGGCACGCAGCCGCTGCGGATCGTCGCCATAGGTGTAGATCGGCTCGACCGCGGGCAGGAACGTGCGATGCGCCAGGCAGTCGCGGATCGTCAGGCGCCGCTCGGGTGCATTCGCTACATCATACTGCCGCAAATCGGGGATTGCCTGCGTCAGCGGCGCGTCGAGATCGATCCGACCCTGATCGGCGAGTTGCAGGATCATCGTCGTCGTCGCGATCACCTTGGAAACCGAGGCGAGATCGAACCAATGGTCCTCGGTCAGCACCTCGGGTTCGGGCACCAGGGCTGCGTGACCCGCGACCCGCACCGCGCGCCTGCCATCAGCGTCGATCACGCCAAGCGTCGCGCCGGGAATCCGCCCCGCGGCAATCGCGGCGGCGGCGGGGGCAAAGGCGCGGTCGATATCGATCATGCGTCCGCCTCGCGTGGCTTGGCCCCTGCGATGAACGGTAGGAATAGCACCGCCGCCAGACTGAGCGTGCCCGACAGCCAGAAGAAGCCGTCGAACCCGATCTGTTTGACCATGCCCCCCCGGCCCCGGCGATCAGCCGCGGCAGCAGGAAGGCGAAGCCGGACAGGAAGGCATATTGTGCTCCCGGATATTTCGGGTTCACGAGCATCGACAGATAGACGACGAAGATCGCCCCCTCCATGCCGTGCGCGAACTGGTCGAGCGCGGTCGAGATATAGATGACGTGCGCGCTTGGCGGCGCGAACCACAGCCACACGAAGATCCAATTGCCGAATGCCGAGCCGATCGCACCGATCGCGAGCGCGCGCACCAGTTTCATCCGCACCGCCAGCACCGCGCCGATCGCCACGCCCGCCATGCTGCTGGGCAGCGCTACGAATCCGTCGGCGATCCCCATCGTGGTCAGGTCATAATGCTTGGCGATCTGCAGCGGCTTGGACAGCGCAAGCGTCAGCACGTCGCCCATACGGTAGAAGGTCACGAAGGTGAGCAACGGCAGCACCCGATAGCGATAGCGCCAGAAGATATCGACATAGGGCCCCAGCATCGTCGAGCGCCGTGCCCAGGCGATGGCGGGCAGGTTGACGATCCGTGGCAGCATCACCGCCATGATGACGAACGGGAGCAGGCACAGGACGAGCACCGTCGTCGTGGCGTCGGTCTTCGCGCTGATCCCGATGGCGGCGGCGGCGCGCAATACGCCTGTTCCGACGGTGGCGACAATCAGCAGCGACGCGCCGAGGATCACCGCGCTCGCGCCGAGGCCCGTTGCGAGTGCGGCGGCACGCTCCCCGCGATAGGGGGCGGTGTCATCGGACGCGGGCTGGTAGTCGCTGCGCAACCGTTGCGGGCGCATCATCGCCAGGATCGGCAGCGGCGCGAACGCTCCCGCGGCGATGACCAGATATGCTGCGGTCCAGCTCGCGTGATCGGCAACGATCAGCGCGCCGCTCCCCGCAGCGACCATTGCGCTGCGATAGCCCCACAGGTTCGCGGCGGCGAGCGGCCCTTGCGTTTCGGGTGTTGGTGCCAGCTCGATCCGCCAGGCATCGGCGGAAACTTCGAGCGTGGTGGTCCAGAAGGCGAGTAACACCGCGAACAGCGCGGTCAGCGGCAGGCTGGTATCGGCCGAGGTGAACGCCATCGCCACCATCGCGGCAAAGATGCCGAGCTGCGACAGCATGATCCAGCCGAGCCGTTTGCCGAAGAAACGCCCGAAGCCCGGCACGGAGAAACGATCGAGCAACGGTGCCCAGAGGAACTTGAAGGTCGGCAGCAACTGCACCCAGCCGAAAAAGCCGATCAGCACGAGATCGACGTCATGCTTGGCCAGACGCGCCGACAGGATCGTCGAGAACATATAATAGGGCAGACCGGCCGAGAAGCCGAGCAGCAGGTATAGCGCGAACCGGCTGCGGCTATGATCGGCGGCGTCGGTCAGTGGCACGGCCTCGGTCGGCAAAACGGGTGAAAGGGCCGACATTGATTCTCTTCCCCGCCGCCGATCCTGCTGGATTTATGCTGTTCTGCCTTGGCCGCCGCGTCAATCGGGCGGTGGCGGCTGAGCGGGCGCGTTGAGGCGCATTGGCGGCGACGGATGCCGTCTGGCTATGGCTCATGCAACAGAAACTATGGCGCGATGCAACATTCCTGTTACTTAATGTTGCGGGGTCGCGGCGGGGTGCGACAGGGGGATCTTTGAAAATGCGTAACTCGATGGCGTACAAGTCGGCTTTGATTTCTGGCACGGCTTTGGCCGCGCTGCTGTGTCTTACGCCCGGCGTCGCATCGGCGCAGACCGGCGCCACGCCGTCCATTCCAAAATCCGAGAAGGCGCCGGACGACAATTCACGCGACATTCTCGTCACCGGCTCGCGCATCAAGCAGGACCCGAACAACAGCGCGCTCCCGCTGCAGATCATTACCAACAAGGATTTCAGCCGCGAAGGCATCAACAGCCCCGAGCAGTTGATTTCGTTCCTGGCCGTCAACGGCAATGGCGCGGACAACCTCGCATCGAATTCCGACGTCGTCAGCGGTGCCGCGCGCGGTACGAATGGTTTGTCTGCAGCGAATTTGCGCGGGCAGGGGAGTGCCTCGACGCTGGTCCTGCTCAACGGGCGGCGGGTCGCGGCGCACGGCCTGCAGGGGTCGGCAGTCGATGTGAACCAGATTCCGTTCGCCGCGATCGAGCGCGTCGAAGTGCTCAAGGACGGCGCATCGGCAATCTACGGCACAGACGCCGTCGGCGGCGTGATCAACTTCATCACCAAGACCAATTTCACCGGCATCGACGTGACCGGCTTCACCGACACGACCGAGCAGGGCGACAGCCAGATCTACCGGCTTTCGGGGACGGTGGGGTACGGCAAGCTCGACGAGCAGGGCTTCAACATCATGGGTTCGGTCAGCAAGAGCTGGAACGGCGCGCTGTTCGGCCAGGACCGCGATTTCGTGAACGGCAACCAGCCCAATCGCGGCCTGTCGATCGACACGCGCGGTACGCCGATCGCGACCGCCTTTGCGATCAACCCGACCGCTGCGGGCGTCGGCATTTCGCAGGGTGGCACGCTGCTCGGCGGCGCGAGTGGCGCGACGTCGCTGGCCACCAATCCCGGCTTTTTCATTCCCGGTACCACCGTTCCGGCGCTTGGCGGCGTCAACCCGCTGCGGCTGCCCGGCGGCGCTGGCTGTGATTCGGTCGATGGCGGGCTGAACTATGATTCCGTGCTGTACAACACGCCGAACGCCGCGCTCGCCTGCTCGTGGGATACGGGCCGTGCGGCAACGCTGCAGCAGCCGATCCAGACGCTGACCTATTACGGTCGCGCCACCGCGAAGTTCGGTGGGCATGAAATATATGCGGAGGTGACCGGGTCGGACGCGAAGTCGAGCAAGATCTTCTCGAACAACCAATACACCGCGAACAACACGTCGCTGCCGATCGCCTATCCGCTCAATGCGTTGACGGCGTCGACCTACAATGCCGTGTATGACCAGATTGCCGCAGTGCTCCCGGCGATCGGCGCGGTCGGCGATCGTACCGTCGACGCCATTGGCAATTACGGGAAGCCGATCGCGTTCCGTTTCCGCTGCGAGGCGTGCGGCCCGCGCGAATATCAAACCGATACCAAGACGTTCCGCGCCGCGATCGGCGTCGATGGCCCGCTCTTCCCCGGCTGGGATTATCGCGCCGGTGGTTCCTATGCGAGCAGCACGGCGAGCTCGGTGCTCGGCTCGGGCTATCACTATCGCGGTGTCTTCGCGAGCGCGGCGTCCGCTGCTGCATCGGGGGTTGCGGGCGCGGTTGTCGGCGGGGCAGATCCACGCGCGCCGACCGCGCCCGGTGCGACCGCACCCGGTATTGTGGGGCTCTTCAACAGCGGCATTCTCAACCCCTTCTCGGTTTCGCAATCCGCCGCGGCGATGGCCGGGCTCGATGCGGTTTCGGCCAAGGGCGTCCGGCTCTATGGTGGCAAATACGAGGTGCGCCAGTTCGACGCGTCGGTCTCAGGCAGCCTGTTCCGCCTGCCCGGCGGCATGGCGAAGGTCGCGGTCGGTGTCGATTACCGGCATGAGAGCTACAAATTCGACGGATCGACTGCAGGGGCGCTGTCGTCGCCCGATATCTTCAACGTGGCGTTTGATAACATCAACGCGCTGAGCAAGGTGACGCGCGATGTAAAGGCGGCCTACGGCGAGGTTTCGCTGCCGATCTTCAGCGTCCTGGAGCTGAGTGCGGCGGCGCGCGTCGATGATTATACGGGCTTCGGATCCACCTTTAATCCAAAGTTCACTGCCAAGTTCCGGCCGGTGTCGTGGATGATGTTCCGCGGGTCGTACAATACCGGCTTCCGCGTGCCGACCTTCAACCAGATCTTCAACGGCGTGACGCAATCGCCCAATCCGGGCAACACGCTGACCGACCCGACCACGTGCCCGGCAGGATCGGTTGTCGGCTCCTCAGTCGGCTGCGCCGCGATCACGCCGGATTCGCTCAGCGGCGGCAATCTGACGCTGCGCCCCGAAACGTCGAAACAATTCAGCCTCGGCGCGGTTTTCCAGCCGTCACGGCACTTCAGCGCATCGGCCGATTATTGGAACATCGCGGTCGACAATGTCATCGGCACGATCACGCTCCCGCAGTTGCTGGCGAACATCAACGCCTTCCCGGAACGCATCACGCGTACCAACGGCATCATCACGCTGGTCGATCTGCGCACCGGCAATTTCGGGTCGCGCCGCACGCAGGGGATCGATTTCACCGCGCGCGGGGATGTCGATGCGCTCGGCGGCACCTTTGCCGCCGGGTTCGACGGCACGCTGTTGCTCGTCAAGCGCGAGAAGCTGTTGCCCAATCTTGCTTACACGAACACGCTCGGCGTGTTCACGCTGGCGGGCGATCTGGGCCTGAAATTCAAGTACAATGCCTTCGTCACCTATCAGCGTGACGGGTTCGGTGTGACCTTCTCGCAGATCTACCGCAGCGGGTATAACAACTTCGCGCTACCGCTTAGCGCGACCCGGCCCGACTACAATCCGCGTGTCTCGCCTTATATCCTCTACAATATGACGGTGTCGAAGCGCTTCGAGCAAGGGCTGACGATCACGGCCGGCGTCAAGAATATCTTCAACACCGATCCGCCGTTCGCGATCACCTACGATTCCAACACGGGCGCCGGCAGTTCGTGGGAACCACGCGTGGCCGATCCGCGAGGGCGCTCCTTCACGATCCAGGCGACCGTTCGACTCTAAAAGGTCGGCTCTTCACGTGATAGTGTAGGATATAAGGACACCGGTTCGCCGGAAGGGTTGGGCGAGGCTGCTTCTTTGGCGAGGCAGCTCGCCGACCGTGAAGTGCATCGGCGCTCCGCGGGCGAGCAGCTCTCGTGCCAGCCTCTGATTTGCCATTCCACGCGTCTGTTCTGGGCTTTGCAGCAGATCAGCGCCCGGCGGAACCCCTGGCGCAACTTCGAAGCCATCGCGTTCGCCACGCTCTAATGGGTGTACGGGTTCAACCACCGCCAATTGCTGGAGCCGATCTGCAACATCCCACCTGCCGAAATAGCCTCCGCCGAGCCACTTGCGGTTCATACCGCATCGGAACCTGCAGCCACATAAGGCGTACGACTTAGCGCAACGTGCGAATGCGGCTCGCGCACAGCGCTGCGACCAGAGCGCCAGCTGCGGCGACCTGCATGACAAAGACCAACGGCACCACCGCTCCGCGTCCCTCACCGATCACTACCAGCGCCATCGCCGGTGCGAGAATAGCAGGTAGCGTGTTGGTAAGGTTCATGACCCCGAGCAGCGTGGCGCGACGGGTGTTGACAGCAACAAGCTGCGCGACGAGCGCGCTGTCGATCGCCAAAAATCCCGCCAGTCCCGCAGAAAAACTGCCATAGGCCGCCACTGTGATGGGCCAGCCTGGCGCGATCGACAGGGTCGCCATACTGATGGCGACCAAAAGCGCTGCAGTCGCGAGCGGGAGGCGTCGGCGGCCAAATCGGTCGGACAGCCACCCGATGCTGAGCGCGCCGACAATCGAGAGCGACGCGAAGGCAAACGCCAACACGCCAACCGCAGCACCTATCGCCCGCGCGCCGCCCACCGGCCGGACCACGTCGGCTACATAGAAATAGAGATAGGGTATAATTGCCGCTGCGGCGAACTGGACCAACAGCCGGGCGGTCCAGGCGAGGGCGAAATCATGCAGGACGGTGCGGCGCCACACCGGGGATTTGCCCGACCGCTCACCCGGGATAACGGCATCGACCGCCGATTGCGGCGGGATCAGCGCGGGAACCGGCCACAGCAAGATCAGCGGCATCACCAGCATGAGCAAGGTGCCGATGATCATGATCAGTGCGCCCGTCTGATCCATGCCGGGGACACGGCGTGCGACGATCGTCAATGCGGTCACCATCAGCGACCCGAACGGCAGCGCCAGCCCCAGCCACCCCGCCATCCGCCCTTTTTGACGATCGGGAACATAATCGACCATCAGCGCGACGAGCGGCGACAGCATCAGGTTGAGCGCCAGCTGGAATGCTAGGATCGAGAGAAGGATCTCCCAGAAAGCGCGCGCGCCCGCAATCGCGGCGAGGGTCGCTGCCACGGTGATCACGCCGACCGCAATGAGCCGACGCCGGTTGCGGGTTCGTCGAAACCATGCGTCGCTGATAACGCCGGCGACGATATTGCCGCCGCCCGCCGCGGCGCCTCCGGCTACCAGGATCCAACTCAGCCCGGTCACCCCGCTGTGGCCCTGCAGATCGGGCAAAGCGGCGACCTTTTGTGGCAGGATCAGCGCGAAAAGCGGCACGAACGTCGCAAAGGCGCCGAACATTGCCAGCATATAGCATAGCGCAAAGGACCGTGAGATCGCGGCGCGCGGCTCCGTCACGTCGAGCAGCGCGCGGTACTTTGGCGTTCGATCAGCTCGAAAGGCAGCACATAATCCCCGTTCAGATCGTCGCCGCCGCTCGCCCGGACAAGGGCGGTGCACAGCTTCGCCGCCAAGGCCGAGATCGGTTGCCGGATCGCGGTGAGCGGCGGCATGCTGAAGCGCACGCCCGGTGTATCGTCGAAGCTGACGACGGAAAGCGCGCCCGGCACCGCAATCCCGGCATTGCGGGCGACATGTAACGCGGCAAACGCCATCTCATCGTTGCTGACGATCACGGCAGTGGGCTGTTCGCGCAGCGCGAGGAGTCGCTCCGCTGCCTCCACCCCCGATGCAAACGAGAAATCGCCATGCTGGATATAGCCGGTAGGGGCCGAGAGGCCGGCCGCCGCAAGCCCGTCGATATAGCCGCGCTCGCGCGCATTCGAGGCGGCATAGTTCGCGCTGCCGGAAATGAAGGCGATGCGGCGGTGGTCGAGCGCGACCAGATGCTCCACGGCGGCAACCGCGGCAGCATGGTCGCTCATGAAGACATTGATGCCGTCGTTATGCCGGGAGGACGATCCCATCCGGCCAAACGGGATGCCGCGCTTGGTTAACAGCGCCGCCAGTCCGGCATTTTCGCTGTGCGGCGGGGTCAAAATTACGCCGTCGGGGCGCAGCGAGGACAGGGCGCCGTCCACCGCCTTGATCGCTTTGGCCGGGTCGGTGTCGACCAGCTCGAACAGCAAATGATAGCCCAATCCTTCACAGGTCAGCATGCCGCCGTGAAGCATTTGATCGACCCAGTCATTGCCGCGCCCCGCACTCCAATTCTCGATCGTGCGCGCGCGGTCGTTGATCGCCAGGATCAGAAAGGACTTGCCGCTGCCCATACGGCGTGCCGCGAGGCTTGGCACATAGCCCAGCTCCTCGATCGCTGCGAGGATGCGCTCGCGCACGACGGGGCGTACGCTTGGACCATTATTGAGGACTCGCGAGACCGTCTGGCGCGAAACGCCGGCAACCCGCGCAACGTCTTCGATCGTCTGTGCGCCGCGTTTTGCCATTCGATACTAACAACCCTGTCGGCGCATTCGATGAAAGTTAGCCTATCGCGCAATCCGCATTCGGCTCAAGCCATGTTCAGTGCGCAGCGGTCGGACACCGCAATATCGTGCCGATCGCAGGAGCAATGCGGATATCGGACAGCGCCAGCGACAACTGCCCGGCGGTTTCGATCACGAAAGGAGCGCTGACCGCGCGGAGCGCCGTGCGCGGGCCGATACAGCGTAACGGAATCGAGACGGTGCGCCACGTCGCCGGACTTTTGGCCAATAATGCAGTCGCGTCGAGCAGCAATGCGTCCGCTGGTTTGCCTGTACCGGTCGGTTCCACGCCGATCGTAACCTTGCCGGTTGGCTTCGCGACGACGCGCAAATCAATCACGAGAGCCTGTCCCGGAGCGGACAGATCGAGCGATCGCGGTGCACTCACCGTAACGCGCGCCGCGCTTCCGCCGCGCCACGTTGCGAGCCGGGCATCCTCCTGCCGGTCGCGATCGATTCCCCGCAACGCCAGTGCGCCCGATTGGCTTTGTCCCGCGTTGCTGCTGATCGTGACCGGCGGCGCGCCTGCCTCGGCCAGCGCCATACCCCATCCGGCGGGAAGCCCGGTCCGGCCGAGCACCGTGATCCGCGAGGTGACAATCTGGCCCATTGGCGCAGTTTCGCGAAGCGGACCCACCAAGATGTGGTCCGTAAACTGTAGACCATAACCGAACGGAAACAGCGTACCCGGATCGCGCGGGGTTTCCAGCTTGGCCGGCATTGGCCCGTTGGGCCAGGTGAACGACAGTTTACCCCGAAAATCCTGGGCGATCGTCCCGTCTGGCTTGGCGAACAGCATGTCCGCCACCCCGCCGCCCTCGCTGCCCGGCAGGAACGCGGCGACAAAGGCATCGGCCGCGTTGATCTCCGGGTTCACCCACATCGGGCGCCCCGACAGGAAAACCGCTACGACTGGAACGCCAGCGGCGCGCAGACGCTGCATCGTCTTGTAGCTTTTCAAATCATCGTGAAATTCGAGCGTATCCACATCGCCCATGAATTCGGCATAGGGCTTTTCACCGAACACGACGATGGCAACGTCGGGTTTGGTGGTGAAGCTACCGTCGTTGGACAGCGTCGCGCTTCCGCCTGCCGAACGGACCGCGTCAGCGATCCCGCCATAAATTGACTGCGCATGCGGGAAATCGGCGTTGGTCAAATCGCCGCCACCTTGCCAGCTGATCGTCCAGCCGCCCGACTGCATCGCGATGTTGTCCGCGCCATCGCCCGTCACCAGCACGCGCTGCGCGGGTTTGAGCGGCAGGAGATTGCCATTGTTCTTGAGCAGGACCAGCGATTCCCGCACCGCGCGACGTGCGAGCGCGCGATGATCGGCGCTCGCCAGCAGCTCCACCTTGCCTGCCAGCGGCCGGGAGGAGGGGCGGCCCTTTTCAAATAATCCGGCTGCGATTTTGACGCGCAAGATGCGCCGCACCGCTTCATCCAGCCGGGCCATGCTGATCTCGCCTGATTTCACCTGCGCCGTGGTCGACGCGAGCAGTGACTTCCAGTTATCGGGCACCATGAAGATATCGAGGCCCGCGTTGAACGAGGCGGCGCAGCTCTCGACCGAGCAACCCGGCACTTGCCCGTGGCCGTTCCAATCGCCGACCACCAGTCCCTTGAAGCTGAGCCCGTTTACCCCGACCGGACCACGTAAATAGCTGGTCAGATGCGCCTTGTCCCCGTGCTGTTTCACGCCGTTGACGCTGGAGAAGGAGGCCATCACGGTCTGCACGCCGGCCGCGATCGCCGGGATATAGCCTGCCGCGTGGATGCGGCGCAGATCGGCCTCCGACGCGACGGTGTTGCCCTGGTCCTTGCCCCCGGTGCCGCCATCGCCCAGGAAATGCTTGGCCGTCGCGATCACCTTGTCGGGACCAAGAAAGCCGGGCGTTCCGGGCGTGCCTTGCAGCCCTTCGACCATCGCCCCCGCCATCGACGCGACGACCTCTGGCCGTTCGCCATAGCTTTCGTATGTCCGGCCCCAACGCGGATCGCGCACCACCGCTAGCGTCGGCGCGAAGGTCCAGTCGATGCCGGTCACCGCGATCTCGGCTGCGGTCGCGGCACCGATCTCGCGCACCAGCTCCGAATCACGCGTCGCGCCTAGCCCGATATTATGCGGGAACAGCGTCGCACCGACGATGTTGTTGTGTCCGTGCAGCGCATCGATCGCCCACATGGTCGGGATCGGCGCGCGGCCATCGGCGCGCGGCGCCATCGCTGCGTCCCAATTGGCGTCGGCCAGCGCCAGCCACCGCGCGGGCGATGCGCGCTCGTCGCCGCCGGGCCCGGAATTGCCGCCGCTCAAATAGCTGCCGAAGCGATACTGCGTCATGTCGGCGGCGTTGAAGCTGGCGGTGTCGGGCATCACGACTTGCGCGATTTTCTGATCGAGCGACATCCCCGCCAGGACCGCCTCAACCCTTGCATCGAGATCGGACGGCGCTGTTTGCGCGGTGCCTGGAGCAGTTCCGTTCGGCGACGGCGGTGCCGCGCTTCCCACGGTCAGAATGCCGCAGAGTGCGAGTAGCGGGAGCCGCCGAACCAAAGTAGCCTTACGCATTACGACCCCGATTTCTGATACACGCGGACATAATCGACCTCCATCCGCTGCGGAAATGCGGCGTCGTCGATACCCTTTTGGCCGCCCCAATCGCCGCCGATCGCGAGGTTGAGCAGGATGTGGAACGGCCCGTCGAACGGCCAGTCCGACCGCTTCATGCTTGGCCGCTTGAAGCTGAAGCCGCGCGCGTCATCGACCCCCATCACGATCAGATTGGGCGTCCACGTTAGCTGATAGCGATGCATTTCGGTGCACGCCGTCGGCACCGATTTGAACGCGGTCTTCTCGGTGTGCTGGATGAAATTCGCGGCCTTGGTGTGGAGCGAGAAGTGCACCTTGCCCGGATCGAAGCCGACATGCTCCATGATGTCGATCTCGCCGCTATCGGGCCACGGAATCGTCTTGTCGTCAGGCAGCATCCAGATCGCGGGCCAGCTTCCGATGCCGCACGGCAGCTTCGCGCGGACTTCGACCGCACCATATTTCCAGCTCGCCTTGCCGAGCGTACGCAGCCGGGCCGAACTGTAGCGCTGCTTGCCCCAATCGGGCAGTTTGCTGATCTGATCCGTGTCGGCGCGCGCCTCGATGATCAGATTGCCCTTTTCGACCCGCGCATTCTCGGCGCGGTGATCGGCGTAATATTGCTTTTCATTGTTGAACCAGCCGGCGCGGTTGTGATCCGTGTCATACGCCCATTTGCTGTCATCGGGCAGGCCGTCGACCGCGAATTCGTCCGCCCAGACGAGTTTATAGTCGGGCGGGATCAGCGTTTCGGCGCGTGCCCCGGGGGCCATCGCCGTGCCCAGGGCGAAAGCGGCGAGCGGGGAAAGGCGCAGATGTTTCGCCATCAGATACCTCCGATTTGCTGCGTAAGGTCCGGTTTGGCAGGCGGGCGACCACGACCGGCCGCCCGCCCGCGCCAACCTCAGAACGTGATCCGCACGCGCCCGCCGGCAAGCCGCGGGTTGGTGAAGAAGCGCGTATTGTTGAACTGATTGACGAGCAGCCCGGCCGCGACGGTGTTGTCGAACAGGTTGTTCACATACGCCTCGACCCGGAAATTGCCGTGCGTGTAGCCGACCGCCATGTTGACCAGATAGTAGGATGGAATGCGGTCGTTGAGCGACTCGCGCGGCCCGGAAGCCGGGGGATTGAAGTCGATCGAATTGAAGATCGTCGCGAAGCTCGACGAGCGCCAGGATACGCTGACCAACGCGTCGAACGAACCACCGAGCGGACCGCTCACCGGGATGATCTTCGCAAGCGACGCATTGAGCTGGAAGCGCGGCGTATAAGGCAGGCGCCGGCCGGCGATCGGTCGCGCCTGCGAATCGGTCCCTCCCGCGACATCCGACTGGAAGCGGAAGTCCTGCACCGGCGCGGCGTCCTTGATCCGGCCCTCCAGCCACAGGAAGTCCGCCCCCAATTTGAAGCGCGCCGGCAGGATGATCGATCCGCTGCCCTGGATGCCGTACGTCTCGCTGTTGGCGGCGTTATAGGTGAAGGCGACGACCTGGTTCTGGCTGAAGCCGTTCGGCACGTTCTGCGGCCCGCTGACATTGACCAGCGGGCTGTTGGGATCATTGGGATTGCTGCGCAATTGCGCGACGATCGACGAGACACCGAGCAGGGCGGTCAGCTGCTGGTCCTTGTAATCGTTGTAGAAGGCCGAAAGGTTCAGCACGGCCTTGCGCCCGCCGATGGTGAACTCGTTCTTCGTGCCCAGCTCGAACAGCGTGACCTTTTCCGGACGGAAGAACGGTGCCGGCCCGAGCGACCCGAGATTGTCGTTGAAGCTTGCCGCCTTATGCCCGCTCGAGACCAAGCCGTAGACAAGGTTGTCGTCGGTCAGATCGTATTCCAGCCGCGCGCGCCAATCGATGAAGTCGGTACGGATTTGCGACGCCTGATTGTTGATCGTGTGCGCCACGAAATTGTAGGTGAAGGTCCCATCTGCGCGACAGACATAGCCCGGATTGGTCGCGGAATTGATGCACCCCGCACCATTGGCGAAACCGAAATTGGGATCGTTGGCGAGCGCCGGATTTGCCTTCAGCCGCGCGATCGCATCGGCGAACGCGATCGGGATTGTGTCGCGCGCGCCGAAGCTTTTCACCCCGTCGAGGAAGAAGGCAAGCTGCGCGCCGGGCAGCGGATTGCCCCCAGCGTCGCGCGCGACGTCAAAGATCGTGCGGTTGGTGTTGAATTCAAAACCGGGCGTGCCGAGTCGGAAATAGCCGCAGCATTCGAAATTAGCGCCACCACCGCCGAAGAACAGCCGCGAAATCACGCCCGTGCGCGACTTGCGGTCGTTGGTGTAGCGGAGCCCGCCGGTAAGCCGCAGCTTCGAGGTCACGGAATAGGTCGCGTCGCCATAGAAAGCGAAGGTCTCGCTCTTGGTCTTGGTATTGAATTCCTGGCCCTGGAAGAACGAGTTATAATCCGAAACCGACATGGCAAGCGTGCGCTGCCGTTCGTTGAAATAATTGCCACCGACTGAATATTTCAGCGGTTCGGAATCGTTGAAAAAGCGCAGCTCGTGGAAATCCGAGAAGGAGCCGCCCCGGCCAAGGCCCCGACCGTAATTGTCCGACCGTTCGGCCCCGACTGCCTGTTGCAGCGGCGTGCCGCCGATGCCGTAGAAATCCTGCAAGAAACCGGGATAGGCGACGCTCGCCGGACCGGCCCCGTCCGATGCGGTGCGCAGATCGCGATGGCTGCCGATATATTGGACGTTGAACAGCCCGTCGGTCCGGTAGGTTACGCGGGCGCGAATGCCGGAATGCTCGGTCGAATATTGCTCGCCCAGCGGCCCGGTGATGATGTCCCGCGGATTCTTGACCGAAGCGACCGCATTGGCGAAACCGCCGGGCGTGGCCGGATCCAGGAATTTCGAATAGTTCGATCCGTTGAAACCGGTCGAATCCTGCTTGTTGTAATCGCCCGCGATCAGGATGCTGAGCCGCGTCGTCGGTTCCCACAGCAATTGCGCGCGCACGCCGCGGTTATTATCGGCATAGGGGGCCGCGACGTTCGGAAAGCGCCCAACGTTGCGGTAGTAAGAGCCGTGCCGATCGGCGCTACCCGATACGCGAAACGCAAGGTGATCACCGAGCGGCACGTTGAACACGCCGCGGACGCTGGCCTGGCTAAAGTTCCCGGCCCCGATTTCCATATTTCCGAGGAACTTGCCGAGCTCCGGCGCCCACGAAATGAAGTTGAGCGATCCAGCCGAGGCATTGCGTCCACGCAACGTGCCTTGCGGCCCGAAATTCACTTCGACCGCCTTCAGATCGAAGTAGGAATTGGCCAGCCCCTGGACGCGCGGCACATAGACATCGTCGAAATGGGTCGCGACGTTGGGATCGCCGAGCTCGGTATTCTGATTGGTGCCGATGCCGCGCAGTGCGATGTCGATCGCGCCGTTGAAATTTTGCACCCGCAGGCCGGGCAGGGTATCGTTCAAATTCTCGATATTGACGATGCCGACCTTGGCAAGCTGGTTTGGCGATAGCACGGCCGCGGTGCCGGCATAGCTTTGCAGCGATTGCGGACGGCGCTCTGCGGTCACCACGATGTCGTCGGGATTGGTTTTGGCCGCTTTATCTGCGTCCGACTTAGGTGCCGCCTCAGTCGACTCATCGGCAGGCTTGGCGGGTGCGTCCTGCGCATAAGCCGGTGCGCCGAGCACCAGAGTCGCGACCCCGGCCAACAACAGATAACGGTGCGTTTTCATAACCCTCTCCCCCTGAATATCGAATTCTGCGAAACGATCTGGCCCCCTGATGCATCAATTTGTGAAGGTTCACAATTCAAAAGTCGGACCGTCCTGCAGAAGGGTGTCGCCCGTCGGAAGCGAGGCCTGCTCACCGAGGGTAGCCGCACATCGACTTAAGAGGTCAACAGGGTCGCCCTGAAGAAGCTCAAGCTGCTGCCGTCCCCCCTTATTCGGTCGGACCGCCGAGTGCCTTGCGCCACGGCTTGGCGAGGCCGTGATACAGCCGCTCCTTGCAGACCAAGGCGGACACCGAATGCGCGATCAGCGCCGATAGGAAGAGCGGCATGATCAGCCCGCGGCTGGCGGTCGCTTCGACGATGATGATGACGGCGGTCAGCGGCGCGCGGACCACGCCGGTGAAATAGGCGACCATGCCGAGCAGCACGACCGCGCCACCGGGATCGGCGGGGAACAGCGGGCGTAGCAGGGCACCCAGACCGGCCCCGGTCGCCAGAGATGGCGCGAAGATCCCGCCGGGGACGCCCGATGCCGCGGTTGCGAGCGTCGTGATGAATTTCGCGGGTCCAAACCAATATGGCGCGTTGGTCCCATCGATAATCGCGTGCGCCGCCGAATAGCCCGTACCCCAGGTCAGGCCCGTGCCGACCCCGAACAGCGCCACGGTCAGCCCGCACAGGAATGCCCAGACGATCGGTCGCCCCTTGAACCACGGCACCCATCGGTCGCGGGCAGGCGCGATGTTCAACATGGCGCGGGCGAACAGACCACCGCTCAGGCCGCCGAGGACCCCTGCAATCGGCGCGACGCGAATGACCGAGCCCACCCGCATATGTTCGCCGACTGCGCCGAAATAGACATAGTCCCCGGCGAACCCGAGGCTGACGATGCCCGCGAGCAGGATCGTCGTCATCACGAGCAACGCGACCCGCTGTTCATAGGCGTCGGCCAACTCCTCAATCGCGAACGTGACGCCGGCAAGCGGGGTGTTGAAGGCGGCGGCAACCCCCGCCGCGCCACCTGCGATGATCATCGAAGCCCGGATCGGCGCGCGGAAGATGCGGGTGTACCAGCCGAGGATCGCGGCGGAAATCTGCACCGTCGGCCCCTCGCGCCCGACCGACGCGCCGCAGAGCAAGGCGAGCAGCGTAAAGGCACCTTTGATCGCGGCGATCCGCGGGGAAATCAGCCTGCGCAATGCGGCTTTGGGTTGATGGACCGATGCGATCACCTGCGGAATGCCCGAGCCTGCTGCTTCCGGCGCAAAACGGCGGGTCACGCCCGCAATCACGGCGAAGGCAAGCGGCGTTACGACCAGCGGCAACCACCAAGCCGCGTGGACCATCGCGGTGAACGCGGTGCTGGCCGAATCTGCAAGCCGGGCGAACAGCAAGGCGGCCAGGCCGATCGTGACCGCGCCCAGACCCATTGCGGCGCGGCGCCGCCACATGACGGAGGCGGGGCCGTGGCGCCTGAGCAGCACCCTCCACCGGCGGTTGATCGGGAGTTTCATGGGATGCTGCCCTAGTCGGCACAGTCCGGCGGCACCATTGCAAATATTGTCGTGTCGCTCCCGTGATTTGCACCCGGACACTTCCCGAAGCTAAAGCCGGTGCGCAGTTTCCGCTGAGGTCCGGAGTTCCATCATCGACACGACGCAGCCCTATTCGCCGCCCGATCACCGCTGGCAGCACAACCGATTCTATCGCTGGTGGCGCAGTGTCGTGGTCGGCTCGGTCGACCAGGAGCAAGTGATCGCACGGATCGTGGGCGAAAGCGGATGGTCGGGGCGATACCTTTTCATGACGATGATGTCGGCGGGGATCGCGGTCCTCGGACTGCTGCTGTCGTCGCCTGCTGTCGTGATCGGCGCGATGTTGATCTCACCCTTGATGAGCCCCATCCTCGGGCTTGGGTTCAGCCTGGCCCTGTTCGATTTTTCGGAAACGCGGCGGTCGTTGATCGCCTTGGTCGGCGGTGCAGTGGTCGCGGTCGCCTTCACGGCGCTGATCGTGCTTGCGTCGCCGCTCAAGGCGCCGACCGCCGAAATCCTGGCGCGAACGCGGCCGAATTTGTTCGATCTGCTGGTGGCGTTGTTCGCGGCGCTGGCGGGCACCTTCGCCATCATCCGTGGGCGCGGCGAAACGATCGTCGGGGTTGCCATCGCCACCGCGCTGATGCCGCCGCTGGCAGTTGTCGGCTATGGCCTGGCGACGTGGAACATGCCGGTGCTGGGCGGATCGTTCGCCTTGTTCGTCACCAATCTGATGACGATCGCGCTGTCGGCGACGGTGCTCGCGCGCTTCTACGGATTCGGGCATTACCTTTCGAGCCAGCAAACCTGGGCGCAGTCGATCGTCCTGCTGCTGGTCTTCGTCGGAATGTCGGTTCCGCTCGGCTTTTCGCTGACGCGCATTGCGAGCGAAACGGTGACTGCGTCCAAGGTGCGGTCCTATTTGTCCGAGCGGTTCGGGCCGCTGTCGCGCGTGACGCAATTGGATATCGACTTCGATCGCGATCCCATTGCGGTGCGCGGCGTGGTGATCGCGCCGCGCTCCAAGGCGAACGACCATGCGAATCTCGAAAAGGGCCTGATCGCGCTTCTGCGGCGTCCGCTGAAGTTGCAGGTCGACCAGGTTCTGATGAGCCCCGGCACGGGCGCGATCGACGCGCAGCGCGTCGAATTGCAGCAGGCATCGGCATCCACCGCGGCGGAGAATGCCGAAGTCGCGGTGGTCGCCCGACTGGTCGCCGTCGGGGCCGGCATTTCGCCCGACGACGTCACCATCGATCGCGATCATCACCGCGTCACCGCCACCGCCGCGCCCTTGCCGGGCGCGACGGGTGCCACCTATCGCGCGCTCGAACAGCGTATGAATGCCGCCGCCGACAGCTGGCAGGTTGCCATCGTCCCGCCGCTCAGCGCGTTCCCGGAAATCCGCTTTTCGCGCAGCGCGGATACGCTGGACGAGGCGGCACGCGGCGCGGTGCTGCTGTCGGCGTGGGAGGCGAAGCGCTGGAACATCGTCGCCTTGGCGGTGCCGGGTCTCCCTGACGGCGACCCCCCTGCCAAGCCTAATCTTATTCAGCGCCGTGCGCTTGCCGTTGCAAATCTGCTTCGGACACAGGGCATCAAGGTCGTGGCTGCCCCCGTCGCGGCGCGTCTTGTTCTTGCGCCGGTACGGGAGGGGGCCGAGCCATGATTCACGGGGTCACGATAACGCCATTTGATGCGGCCGCGGTGCTGATCGTGCTGGCAGCAGCGCTTGGCTATATCAATTACCGCGTCCTGAAGCTGCCGCCTTCGGTGGGGTTGACGGTGATGGGCGCGGTCGCGTCGCTGATCGTCGTCGGCATCGATTTCCTGATGCCGGACAGCGGAGTCGGCGGCGAGGTCGTGCGCTTCATCGCGGGGATCGACTTTCACGAGACCTTGATGAACGGCATGTTGTCGTTCCTGTTGTTCGCAGGCGCCCTGCATGTCGATTGGAGCGACATGAAGAAGGGACGCTGGCCGATCCTCATCCTCAGCACGGTTGGCGTCCTCCTTTCAACCGTCATCGTTGGCGGCGGCTTCTATCTGCTCGCGCAGATCATCGGCCTCGCCGTGCCATTCGTCTGGTGCCTGGTGTTCGGCGCCTTGATCAGCCCGACCGATCCTGTCGCGGTGATGGGGGTTCTGCAACGCGCCAAGGTGCCGCCGACCTTGGAGGCGACCGTTGCGGGCGAAAGTCTGTTCAACGACGGGGTCGGGGTGGTGGTGTTCACGATTCTGTTGGCGACCGCGCTCGGTACCGAACCCTTCTCGGTCGGGCACGCCGCGACGCTCTTCTTCTTCGAGGCGGGTGGCGGCGTGATCCTGGGGCTGGGCGTCGGCTGGATCGGCTATCGCGCGATGCGGTCGATCGACGATTACAAGCTGGAGGTGCTGATCAGTCTGGCGATGGTGATGGGCGGCTATACGCTGGCGCACTGGATCCACATCAGCGGGCCGGTGGCGATGGCGGTCGCCGGTCTGCTGATCGGCAACGAAGGCGTGCGCACCGCGATGAGCGATACCACGCGGGCGTACCTGCTGGGGTTCTGGTCGCTGATCGACGACATTCTCAACGCCGTCCTGTTCGTGCTGATCGGGTTGGAGGTGGTGACGATCCCGTCGGACAGCCGCTTGTTGTTGCTGGGTGTTGCGGCAATTCCGTTGGTCCTGCTCGCCCGGTCGCTTTCGGTCATCGGTCCGCTCACCGTATTGCGCCCGCTTCTGTCGCTGGGGCGTCTGGCGGTGCCCACGCTGATCTGGGGCGGCTTGCGTGGCGGCATCTCGGTTGCCCTGGCGCTTGGCCTGCCCGACGGACCGGCGAAGCCGATCGCGCTCGCGGCGACGTACATCGTCGTGCTGTTTTCGGTGATCGTACAAGGCGGCACGATCGCGCGCCTGCTCGAATGGATCGCACCGACGGCGCACGCGACGGAACCGAAGCCGGATATGACCGTCTAGAACGTATCCGTTACAACCGCGCAGCGACTGCCCCTGCGACGCGAGCAAAGGGAGCACGCCTTGCTGATCACGATCGTCGCCACCATCGTTGCCGTCGTTGTCACCGCCGCGCTGTCGTTCGGCAAATTCGCGCGATCCGACGGGTGGGCGGCGACCGTCACGCCGCTCGCATCGATCATCGGCAGTGGTTTCCTGATCTCCGGCCCATTGCTGGCGCGCGAATTCGGCGGGGCAGCGTCTTGGGCGATGGCGGTGCTGCTGCTGCTGGCCTATGCGGTGGGGTGGGTGATCCGCTGGAACATCGTCCATGTCGAGAATTACCTGGCGGACAAGCCGTTCAACGATCCGGTGGTGTGGTCGGCGCGCATTACCCAGCTTGTGCTTGCCGGGGCCTATGCGGTCTCCGTTGCTTATTATCTGAAGCTGCTCGCCGAATTTGCGATGAAGCCGCTCGCGATCCCGGCGGGCTTGCACGATCTTGTCGCCAACCTCGGCACGACCGCGATCATCGGCGTGCTGATGCTGCTCGCCTTTGGCGGGGGGCTGCGGCGGGTCGAGCATGTCGCGCACGGCACCGTGTCCATCAAGATCGGGATCATTGCGGGGCTGTTGGCCGGGCTGGCCTGTTGGTGGGGGCTGAACCTCGGCACGACCGCGCCCACGCCGCGGGCGCAAGTCTCGTGGCAGAGCGTGCCGATGCTGCTCGGGCTGCTGATCACCGTGCAAGGCTTCGAGACGTCGCGCTATCTCGGCCATGCCTATAACCAGTCGATGCGGGTGCAGACGATGCGGCATGCGCAGTGGATCGCCGCGGTCATCTATCTCGCCTTTATCGGGCTCCTGACGCCGTTGCTCGGCGCTGCTGCCAAAGCCGAGGGGGTGGCCGGGATTCTCGACATCATGCGGATGGTCGCGGCACCGCTCGGGATTTTCGTGCTGGTCGGCGCGCTCGCAAGCCAGCTCAGCGCCGCTGTCGCGGATTCGGTCGGTTCCGGCGGGCTGATGAACGAAGTGTCGCGCCGCAAGCTCAGCATCCCGGCGGCCTATGCGCTTGCCAGCGCGCTCGCCATCGCCGTGGTCTGGCTGACCGATCCGTTTCAGGTGGTCGCGGTCGCATCGCGCGCGTTCGCCTTGTTCTACGCGATGCAATGCGGCCTCGCGATCCTGGTGTCGTGGAAGACCGCCACCGGTGGCTGGGCGTTGCGCAGCGCCTTTGCGGCGATCGGGCTGGTGTGCCTCGTCGCGGCGGCCGCCGGGGCGCCAGCCGAAGGCTGACGCGGCCGCTCAATGCGGGGTCAGGCCGATCTCGACGCCGGTTTTGTCGTGCAGCGCGAAGCGATCGATCAAATCCGCGCTGGCGCGATTGTAGCCGGTGACCTCGACCGTGCGACCGTCGCGCCGCATGCGCCCGATGACCTTGTCCAGCGCAGCGACCGCCGAAATATCCCAGAAATGCGCCCCGGACACATCGATCGAGACACGCGGTGCAGCGTCTGTGCCCTCGAATGCGCGGCTGAACCGATCGACCGAAGCGAAGAAGAGTTGCCCCGTGACGCGATAGGTCGACACGCCATCCTCGACGGTATGCGCAACCGCGAACATGCGCCGCACCTTCCCGGCAAAGAAGATGCCCGACAGCAGCACGCCGGCCACCACACCCTGCGAGAGGTCGCGCGTGACGACGACGACCACGACGGTCGCGAGCATGACCACCGACGAGGTTGGCGGATGCCGGCGCAAATTGGCGATCGAATTCCAGCTGAACGTGCCGATCGAGACCATGATCATCACCGCGACCAACGCAGGCATCGGCACACGCCCCACCAGTGGGCCGAGCACGGCAAGCAGGAACAGCAGAAACGCGCCCGCAACGAAGGTCGAGAGACGTCCGCGACCACCGGACGTGACGTTGATCACCGATTGCCCGATCATCGCGCAACCGCCCATGCCCCCGAACAGCGCCGCGACGATATTCGCGCCGCCCTGTCCGGCGCATTCGCGGCGCTTGTCGCTGTCGGTGTCGGTCATGTCGTCGACGATCTGCGCCGTCAGCATCGATTCGAGCAGGCCGACCGCCGCCATCGTTAGCGCATAGGGCAGGGTGATCCGCAGCGTTTCCAGCGACAACGGCACCGTCGGCAGCGCAAAACTCGGCAACCCTTCGGGCAGCTTGCCCATGTCCCCGACCGTGTGGACGGGCACGCCGAAGGCGATGCTGACGGCGCTCAGCACGGCAATCGCGACGAGCGGCGAGGGTATCGACCGGGTCAGGCGCGGGAAGGCGTAGATGATCGCGAGGCCCGCCGCGACCATGGCATAGGTTTGCCAATTGACGTTGGTAAGCTGCGGCAGCTGGGCGAGGAAGATCAGGATCGCCAAAGCGTTCACGAAGCCGGTAATGACCGAGCGCGAAACGAACTGCATCAGAAGATCGAGGCGCAACAGACCTGCGGCGATCTGGATCAGCCCCATCAAAATCGTTGCCGCAAACAGATATTGGACGCCGTGATCGCGTACGAGGGGCGTGACGACGACGGCAACCGCCGCTGTTGCGGCGGAGATCATGCCCGGTCGGCCGCCCAGCAATGCGATCGTCATGGCGATCGCAACCGACGCATAGAGCCCAACGCGCGGATCGACGCCCGCAATCACCGAGAAGCCGATCGCCTCCGGAATCAAGGCGAGCGCGACGACGATACCGGCAAGCAGTTCGCGCGACACGCGGCCGCCACCCGGCACCCATTCGGTGCGATACTGAGAAAAGTTGAACGTCATGAGAGGGTCCGCACATAGCCCACGATCCCCCGCCACACGCGCGAGAATCAGAAAAGGTGGGAGTGGGTTGTCCGGCGGATCGGCGGCCGGAATAGCCACCCGGAATTGCACCGGGTCCATGCGATTGCAGCGCTCTTACAGAAGCGACCCACCGTAAAGCAAGGTCGCTTGCCCGCGACACGCCAAAACCTGCTGCCGCCACGCACGGACCTATCCGGAAGCTATGTCGTTCGGCTCGTTCGGCAAAATCGCCCCGCTCGGGCGTGGGCACTTCCTATTGCGCGGCCGAGGCCCTCGTTCGGTGCGAGTAAGCGATGACGTTCTCCCCTGGTCTGGAGCGCGTCCGCGCCGTGTATCGTGTCTATTGGAGTTCGGATCATGCTGCGCTCACCGCCAAGCGGGTATGGTCGCGGCAATCCGCTCCATGATCAGCTCCTAAAAGTATGCGATGACATGCTAACGGGGCGCGACAACGCCAGCTCCCCGTTGACGCCTCAGCCCCTCACGGTTGGGCGAGCATCGCGGTGAAGCGTTTGCGCCACCAGATGACATCCTCACGCCGGACGTTTCCGAACATCGGTCGCCACCGCGCGATGCGCTCCTCGCGCGACATTACCAGCGCTTGCTCGATCGCATCGGCAAGGTCGTCGGCGCTGTAGGGATTGACCAGCAGCGCTTGCTCCATTTGCTCGGCAGCACCGGCAAAGCGCGACAGGATCAGGACGCCGGGGTCGTCCGGGTCCTGCGCGGCAACATATTCCTTTGCCACCAGGTTCATCCCGTCGCGCAGCGGCGTCACCAACCCGACGCGGGCCGCGCGATAAATTCCGGCAAGGATCTCGCGCGGAAACCCCTGGTTAACGTAGCGCAGCGGCACCCAATCGATGTCCGCGAAGGCGCCGTTGATGCGCCCCGACAACGCGTCGAGCGTCGCGCGGATGTCGCGGTAACTCTGAACCGCCGCTCGCGACGGGGGCGCGATCTGCAGCAGATAGACGTTGGTGTGCGCATCAGGCCGGGTTTCGAGATAGCGCTGATAGCCGTTGAAACGCTCTTCCAGCCCCTTGGAATAATCGAGCCGATCGA
Organism: Sphingomonas sp. MMS24-J45; assembly: GCF_044881195.1. Lineage (GTDB taxonomy): Bacteria > Pseudomonadota > Alphaproteobacteria > Sphingomonadales > Sphingomonadaceae > Sphingomonas. The sequence continues at coordinate 3,225,143 of NZ_CP173255.1, forward strand.
CGCCGACGATCATGCTGCGCCCGATCGAGCTCGTCATCATGCGCGCGTGGGTTGCGGCGGCGTTCAAGCTGTTCGCGCTGGCGATGAACGCTTCCGCATCGATGCCGATCGGGCACGCGATCGCGGTGATCGTCCGCCCGCCGACGGTCACCGTATCGTCCTCGCCGACTGAGCCGCCCATCTGATTGCGGACATAGTCGTGAAACGTCTCGAGCCATTCGCGCGTCTGAAAACCCACCACGTCATAAGCGAACAGCGCCTCGACCAGCCGTCGGTGCTCGGGCAACGCGGTCAGCAGGGGCGTTGGGGGCCAGGGGATGTGTAGGAAGAAGCCGAGGCGGTTTTTCAGGCCCTGCTGACGGAGCACCCAACCGAGCGGGATCAGGTGATAATCATGCACCCAGATCAGGTCGTCTGGCCGCAGATGCGGGCCGATCTTCTCCCCGAACGTGCGGTTGACGCGCTCATAGCCGCCCTGGAAATCCCGTTCGAACTCGGTCAGGCCGAGCCGGTAGTGGAACAGCGGCCAAAGCGTGCGGTTCGCGTAGCCGTTATAATATTCGTCGACGTCCTGTTCGGGCAGATCGATCGTCGCGGACGTCACGCCGTCATAGGTGGTGAAGGCGAGATCGCCCGTCTCGCCCGTCTCCCCCGACCAGCCGAACCAGATCCCGTCGGCCTCGCGCAGTGCCGCGGTCAGTGCGACCGCCAGGCCACCCTGCGCGCCATTGCTGTCGGCACTCGGCGCCTGGACGCGGTTCGATATGACGATCAACCGGCTCACCGGATCGCACTCCACGGCTTGCTCAGCAGCACCGCACAATTGATCATGCCGACCAGCGAATAGGTCTGCGGGTAATTGCCCCACAGTTCGCCCGATACCGGATCGATATCCTCGGACAACAGCCCGGCCGGCGTGCAGCGCGACAGCATCTCTTCGAAAAGGATGCGGGCCTCAGCGTCGCGTCCCGTGAAATGCAGCGCCTCGATCAGCCAGAAGGTGCAGACGTTGAAGGCGGTGCTGGGCACGCCGAAATCGTCTTCGGTTGCGTAGCGCAGCATGTTCGATCCGCGCCGCAGACCCTGCTCGACCGCCTCCAACGTGCCGAGGAAGCGCGGGTCGTCGGGTGCGAGAAAGCGCAGTTCGAGCAATTGCAAGATGCTGGCGTCAAGATCGTCGCCCGCAAACGTTGCGGAGATACGCTTGGTTTCGGGCCGCCATGCCGCTTGCTCGATCCGCGCGCGCATCGCATCGGCACGCTCGGCCCAGAACTCGGCCCGCTCGGTCAGGCCCAATACCGCTGCGGCATTCGCCAAGCGGTCGCACGCCGCCCAGCACATCGCCGCCGAATAGGTATGGACATGCGCCTTGGTGCGCAGCTCCCATAGCCCCGCGTCTGGGCGGTCATAGCTTTCCCACGCACGCTCCCCAATCGGCTCCAGCGCCTCGAAATCCTCAATTCCGGCGACGCGGAACAGGCGGTGATCGAAGAACGCCTGTGCATTCGACAGGATGATTTGGCCGTACGCGTCATGCTGGATCTGTTCATACGCCTGGTTGCCGACGCGAACCGGGCCCATGCCGCGGTATCCGGTGAGAGCAGGCGCGACGCGTTCGACGAGGCGTGCTTCGCCGCCCACGCCGTAAAGCGGCTGGATATGCCCACCCGCCGCATTGTCGACGATGTTGCGCAGATAGGCGAGATACCCCTCCAGCACATCGAGCGCGCCGAGCCGGTTGAGCGCCTGCACGGTGTAATAGGCGTCGCGCACCCAGCAGTAGCGATAATCCCAGTTGCGCCCTGAATCGGCATGTTCTGGGATCGACGTGGTCATCGCCGCGACGATCGCCCCGGTTTCCTCATGCTGGCATAGTTTCAGCGTGATCGCCGATCGGATCACCGCCTCCTGCCACTCGTAGGGCGTGACGAGGCCGCGGACCCAGTGGCGCCACTCGTCGACGGTGTTGGCCTCCATCGTATCGAGCGCGACGGCGATATCCTCGCTGAAACTTTCGTCGGGGCCGAAAAAGAAGTGCAGCGGCCGCTCGACGCGGAACAATCGTTCGTCCTCGATCCACCCGACCGGCGCGGTGGTCGACAGGCGCATGACGCCATCGGCGACGATGTAGCGAACATGATTGGACCCGCGAGTCCGCTCGGCCGGAGATGCACCCCAGTCGCACGCCGGGCGTAACCGCACGCGGATCCGGGGTGAGCCCGCCAATGGCCGGACGATCCGCACGAACGCGGTTGGACGATACATTCGTCCGCTTCGTTTGAAGCGCGGGGCGAAGTCGGTGATCTCGATCGCGTTGCCGCCGGCATCGACATGCCGCGTGACGAGGACGGGCGTGTTGCGCACATAGGCTTGTGTCGTCTCTACGACGCCGTCCAGATCGATTTCCCAGAAACCGTATGCGCCTTCCGCGCTTGGCGGCGCCTCGTCGAGCAAGGAGGAGAAGGCCGGATCGCCGTCGATGCGCGGCAAGCATCCCCACACGAACCGCCCGGACCGGTCGACCAGCGCGGACACCTGGCAATTGCCGATAGGCCAGAGATCAAGCGTCGCGGTCACAGCGCGGATAGCCAGCGGCGTACGTCGTCGACATCGTCGAGCCGATAGCGGGCGGCGCTTTCCCGCTCGGGCCCGACCAGAATTCCCACGCCGTCTAATGCCGCGCACGCAGCAAAACCGTCTTCGTCGGTAACGTCATCGCCAAGGAACACCGGCTGATGTCCCGCGAAAGGCGGGTCCTGCATCATCGCGGTAAGCGCGGTCCCTTTGTGGTGACCGGTGGTGCGCAGTTCGACCATCATCGCGCCGGTCTGGATATCCAACCCATGCTCCGCGCCCAGCCGCGCCGCCAGCGCATGGACCGCCGGTGCCGCTGGCGGGTCAAGTCGGTAATGCAATGCCACGCCCAATGTCTTCACCTCGATGATAACACCCTCTTTGTTGCCGAACGCATCGGCGAATTCGCGCTCAACGATCGTCAGCGCTGGCGGCCGCAAAATCGGTGCCGCAGCCATGCCACGGTGCCGGATTTCCCCTCCATGGCTACCCGCCATCGCGATCGGGACGCCGCCCAACATTTCGTCGAGTTGTGCGATCGACCGGCCACTCAGCAGCGCTACTCTTCCCGATAGCCTCGACGAGAGACGGTCCAGCAACGATAGCAATGGAGAGTCAACGAGCACGCCGTCGGGTCGTTCCGCCAGTCGGACGAGGGTGCCGTCAAAATCGAGGAAGAGGCTGATCTCGCTTGCCGAGAGGGTCAGCGGTGGGCGCTTCAGATGTCGATTTGGCATTATCAAGCTTATCGAGCCGGACAGCGAATGGCACCCTTTGGATTTCTTGATTCACATTTTGATCGACGGGCGTCTTTCGACCGGCATCGAGTGGCATGACATCGCACCCGGTAAGGCGATGCAGAACGGGTTCGTCGAGAGGTTGGCTTCGCCGCCTGCGGGTGTGGTCACAGGCGCGACGAGCTGCTCAGCGAGACGCTGGATCGGCCAAGCCGGTTCGATCCTCGCGCGCCGGCGCGACGATTTTGACACCGAGCGGCCGCGCTCCTCGCTCCAGCCCCAGGGTCGCCGACGTTACGTCAGCCATTCGCTCCGTCGACAAACCGGATGAAGCGCGCGGTGCTGACGGCGCGGGTCAGGGCAAGCATCAGCCGCTCGCCGCGGGGATCACCCACCGGGGTTTCGCTAGGCCAGTCGTCGAGCGCGGCGCGCAGCGATGGGACGTTCAGCCGATGCGCCATAACCGGATCGGCCGCGAGCCGGTCGATCTCGGCGCGAAGGCTTTCCCGCTCGCGACCAAGACGCAGCATCCAGTCGGCCGCCTGAACGCCGCGGCGTTTCTCGTCCAGTACCATATTGGGCACCATGCCGCGCAGCATCCGTCGCGCAAGCCACCGCTTCTGGCCACGGCGGAGATATTGGTAGTCGGGCATCGAGAAGCAGAATTCAAGCAGCGGGCGATACGCTGTGGGGTCGCGGCGCTCGATTCCGTGGATCAGCGCCATGGCCTGGTTGAGGTCGCCCGCCTGCGTGGATTTCATGCCCCGGAACGCCGAATCGAAGCCGAGGTCCGCCGCGCGTTCCACGACAAGGCGGGCATCCGAATCGTCGCTCATGGTGTTCCCCGAGGATTGCAAATTCGCCGAAGCTCTATGGGGGATGGCCGGCAAGCATTCGGTGCGAAGCGACGTGTCCCTGTCCGATCGGTCGCATGGTTCGTCGCCGTCAATCGCGCGCGCACCGCCAGGACCTCGACATACTGGCGATCAGGCAGACGACCGATGATGGTCACGCCACCGTGGTCGACCCAGGCATGAAGCGGCTCGGCAACGCCGCGCGCCAGGCCGATACGCAGCGTCGTGTTATAGCCGCGGCGCCGCGCCATCCACTGCACCGTCATTGCCCGGGGCAGGCAACGCAGGTGGAAGGGAATTCGCCGGATGGCCCGCTCGGTTGCGGCGACGACGGCAGGCACCTCGCGAGGCAAGTCGTCCCCCCGGTGTGCGGAACCGTGTGCGCCGCCGTCCGCGATCGTACCGAGCGAGCGCCGCCAGTGCTTCATTGGAACTGCGGCCACCAGCACCCGCGCGACGACAAGCAACGCTGCCGCCTCGGCAACGCGCGCGCGTTGCCGAGGCGCTCAATCGATCGCAACGATTCCCGCCTCTTTCAATTGTCAGAGAAAAGCAGCCACCTCGGCGTCGCAGCGGTCGCTCGTCGCGATGGAGGCCGGGCTGCCCGTTATCGCGCAAAGCTTCTTCAGCCCAGCGATACCGGGTGCGAAAAGATAGACTCCGCCGGTCGGCCTGATCCACTGGAGGCCACCGCTGCGGAGTTCGATCGGGCCGTTGGGCCCGTGGATCAGCATCGCGCGATCATCGAACGGGCGCCCGACGAGAAGGTCGTCGCCTTTGCCGGGCGACTTCCCACTGTTCATCCACCGGCTCGAAACGAACAGGAAGGTTCCCGTGATCGACGCTTGATACGCCAAGAAGAGGAGACCGCGCTCGACCGTGGGGTTCTCGTCGAACAGCGGCCCGAAGGGGATGCCACGACGCAACATCCGCGGCACCTCGACCACGTCCGACGATCCTTTGCGCGGGTTCACCTTGCGAATATGCGCGCCGAAGGGACAGACCATGCCATCGTCATCGCCAAAAAAGTCGAAACTGTCGTCGGGGTCCGTGGCGCGCGGGTCCGCGCGCTGCCCCGCCGCCAAAGGGGCGCCGGAGGGCCAGCGACCGACGATCAGCGCCGCGAGATGATCGGCAGTCAGTCCGGGCCAGGCCGCTTGCAGCGATGCAGCGCGCTCTGCCGTAAAGCGACGGAAAGCCTGCACATCCTGCACCAATCGCCGAAACACGAGCAGGGACCCGTTATCTGTGACGCCGTGCGGATCGACGGTCAGCGCAGGCGGCCGCCCGCCCGGATCCCGCGGATAGCCGAACAGAAAGCGGCCTGGGGCATGACCGCCAGCGGTGCCGTCGCCGAGCACCTCCGGTTGCGAGATATGGTCGCGAAATCCGAAATGCTCGATATCGCCCGGCAAACGATCACCGCGTTCGCGATAGGTGAGCGTGAGGCCGCGGCTAAGCGCATCGTCGAGAAGCGCCTCGGCGCGTGCCGTGACGGCGCCCGGGTCGTTGCCAGCGACTTTCAGGAGAATGTCGATCGGTCGCGACGGGGCGCCCGCGACCCACTCGTCGGGGTTGGAGCGGTCGCCAAGCGAGCTGGCCGCACCATCGATCATCCCGTCATGAAACGCCTGGTCGAGGATCAGCACGTCTGGCACCGCAAAGCCAAGCAGCGCCTTGCTGAGCGCGACCGCAAGCCAGATCGGCGTGGCGCCGGCACACGTCTCGTGCGTCTTCATCGCCGTGCGGTTTAGACGCACGTCCGCGACAGAGGTGATGTCCGGCGCAAGCGCGGCGAGCCAGGCGAACGCGGCGGCCCGCCCGGTGTCTTCGGTCGCGCCGAAGCCGAGCAGGATTTGCACGTCGGTGTTGAACCCGCCAAGAATGTCGCCCTGGATATCGTCGAAGGCGAGCGGACGATCGCTCATCCTACGGTCGGCGCTGGCGCTTGCGGACCGAGATCCTCGGTGACCGAGGAGATGAGGCCCGGGAACGCGATCTTGGTACCTGGCGGGCAGCGTCCATGATCGTCGCGCAACAGCACGCGCTTACCCTCCGCGCAGCAGCAGGTGCCAAGACAGCGGGCGCTTGGGCCTGTCCCCGGCGTCTCCCGTTTCCAGCGCGCCACGAACAGGTGGACGCCGATGAGACGCGCGACTTGCCCCGGAAAGCGCAGCGCGCTTCCGTTCACTTTCAGGTCCTCAAGGCCGATCGTCTCGCCGGGCGGCGGTGCGATTTCCAAGCGCAGCACGCGCGATCCGCCGTCGCTCCACAGGTCGCGGCCGCGCACTACCCTCCACCATTCACGCGGCAATGACTCGCCATCGGGAAGCGTGATGCTCTGTTCGTCGACGCCGGATATGTAGACGCCGACCGGATTGGCGAGCGTGTAACGATATCCGTTTAGCGTCAGGGTATAGGCCTGCTGCGAGATTTTGGGATCGCTGTTGCGGTTCGGATCGCCGCCGCGATTGCAGCACAGCAGTTCCTCCGCATCGACGCCGGAAACGAGCGTGCCATCGGCCTTCAAGCGGATCAGGCCGGATACGCCCGCGACGCTGATCTGCGCGATGAGCGAATTGGCGTGATGCGAAAGGTGGACGATTCCCGGATCGATATTGAGGGCGTTACGATAATTGTAACCGCCCGGCCGCGTCACCAATGCGCGCTCGCCCGTCGGGGCGACACGCCAGATACCGGTTCGCGCGCGCAGCGCGTCGGCGGTTACGCCGGGGACACCGGTGAAGCGCTGATACAGGTCGACCACCGCTCGTTCGTCCGCGTCGAACAGCGCGGAGAAATAATCATGACCCTCGGCGACGAAGGTGATGCTGGACAGCCGCCCATCCGCGCCGCGCCGCGCGGCCCATTCGAGATATTCGTTCTGGCGGTGGCGGACCGGAAGGTCGACCGGATCGCCGTCGCCGTCGACGAAATGCCCCGGCGCGTAATCGTGATCGCCCAGATCTTCGACGGTACGCAGGCTGCCGTCCAGATCGTTCGGGATCGGCGGTAGCGGCCACGGAGCGTGGCGATCGACGAAGCGCGGGAAGCCGGACCAGGGCTTCAGCGCGACGGTTTCCGCGTTCGGAGGCACGGGTTGGTAGAGCGGATGGGCATACGCCAGCGCCGGGCCGATATGATCGAGGTCCGCGGCGGTCAGGCTCGATATTTTCCTGTCCAGCGCATGGGCGGCGAGCTGCCAGAGCATGTCGTCGGCATGCGCCGCCATCACGGCGTGCCAGCGCGTGGGATCGACGAAATCCGGCACATTGCCGGGTGGATCGAACGTCCAAACCATGGCTTCCTGCCTCCGCATGCAAAGTTGGATCGTGCCGGTCCCGTGCGGCCTATGTCGCCGCCGGAGCCGTGGGAGCGGTACGGTGGTGTCGTCGGGCGATCGCATTCGCGATCAGCAAGGTCGCTGCCGCAGCGAGGATCGAGTCCAGTGCCGGAAGATGGGTGACCCCGACCATGTCGTGCAGCGACAGCGCGCCGACCATCGTTCCGGAGAGCCAGCTTAACGCCGGTCCGATCGCGAGTGGGCGCGCCACCGCGGACCCGCCGATGGAAATCGGATCGGGCAGACGCGTCGCCAGTACGAAGATCGCCGCCAGTGGGGGGAGGCTGACGCCCAGCGCGATCAGAAACGGAATGAACAGCTGTTCCGCGCCAAAGATGATCAGACCGGCTCCCAGAAGACTGATCGCGCACACGACCCGGCTCAAGCGCCAGCGCGGAAACTGGCTGACGATCGACAGACTCGCCGAATAGAGGCAGGCCGCACTGTCGATCCATGCACCGATCAGCAGAATGGCGAGCGCGGGCGCGCCAAGGCCGAGGATGATCATGGCGGTGATCAGTTCCGGTGCGCCGAGCGCTACGCTTGCAAGCGAGGCGAAGACGAGCACCAGCGGGTAGGCGACGCCCAATGCCGCCGCGGCACCCAACCCGGCATGGCCGGGCCGCCGGACGAAGCGGCCATAATCGGGCTGGATGACGATCCCCACGATATAACTTCCCACGATCGCGGAGACAGCCGCACCAAAAGTGAGCGTTCCGGAGCCGGTTGCCGACGCGACGCGGGCGAGCCTGGGCATCACCAGCGCGGCCGAGATGATGAGCAGTATCAGCGTGACGGGAATGAGGACCGCGCCAAGCCGCTCAAGTCCGGTGGCACCACGCAGTGTCATTGCCGCGATCATCGCCCCCGCCGGTAACGCGATGGCGATTGGTGCCACGGTAATATCGGCCATCCGGGACAGGGCACTTGCTGCGGTTGCGCCGAGCACGCCGATCGTGACCGCGAACCAGCCGATCAGCGAAACGGCGATGACCAGCTTTACGATGCGCCCCCCGACGAAACCGAAGGTTCGGTCGGCAAGCAGCGCCAGCCCCATGCGGGTTTGCGAGTCGGTATAGGCGGTGCTGAACGCCAGCGCCGCTGATATGGCCGCGCCGATCAGCGCCGCCTCCACCCCGCGTACGAAGCCCAGGCTGCCGAAGACTCGCGTCGACAGGACGAAGACCGGAAGGCCGCACAGGCTGCCGGCCACGATGAAGAAAATGCGCCAGCCACTACCCTGTGCGCTTTCGGGGACTTGCTCTCCGGCAAAGCCCTGGTGATTTAGTTCCTCGGACGATCGCGAGGCTTCGTTCATGGCAACCGCATCATGCGAAGGGCCGATCGATCGCGGGGGAAGGCGTCGTGAACCATTCCGCGCCCGTTTCGGTGACGTGGAAATGATCCTCCAGCCGGATGCCGAAGCGGTCGGGCACGACGATCATCGGTTCGTTCGAGAAACACATGCCGGGTTCGAGCAGGCTGCGGTCGCCGCGCACGAGATAGGGTGCCTCGTGAATGCTGAGCCCGATCCCATGGCCCGTGCGATGCGGCAGGCCCGGCAGTCGATAGTCCGGCCCCAGGCCGTGCCGTTCCAGCACCGCGCGTGCCGCCGCGTCGACTGTCTCGCAGGGCCTGCCGGGTTCGACGGCGTCGAACGCGGCCTGTTGCGCTTCCTGTTCGACCGACCAGATGCGGCGCTGCTCGTCGTCGGGCGTGCCAAACACGTAACTGCGCGTGATGTCGGAGTTGTAGCCTTGCACTTCGCATCCTGTATCGATCAGCACCATGTCGCCTTCGTGCAGCACATCGTCGGCGGGCAAGCCGTGCGGGAAGCTGGTCGATGCGCCGAACTGGACGATGCAGAAGGTCGAACCGCTCGCACCCAACGCCTGATGGCCGCGTTCGATGAAAGCACGCACGGCGCTCGCCCGGATGCCGGGCGCGAGGATTCGCGCGGCGCGGCGTTGCACCTCCAGCGTCATCTGCTTTGCCTGGCGCAGCAGCGCGAGTTCCGCCGGAGACTTTATCGCACGGCACGCGTCTATGATCGCGCTGGCATCGACCAGCGATGCGGATGGCGCTGCGGTACGCAACCGTTCCGCCATGACGAAGGGCAGAGTGGGGTCGATCGCAAGCGTGCTGCACCCGCGATCGCGCAGGATTTGCGCGACGAGCGTTGAGGGGGATTCGTCTTCTTCCCAAAAGAACAGGTCGGCATCGATCTTCAGGATCGGCATGAGCGAACCCGCCTCGAACGCGGGGCAGACGAGCGCCGGCCTACCGCTCGGCGTAATGACCAGCGCGACAAGGCGCTCGATCATGCCCCAGCCGACGCCGGTGAAATAGTTGAGGCTGGCCCCGGCGCTGACGAGCAAGGCGTCGACCTTTCGATCGACCATCGCCGCACGCGCGCGTTCCAGGCGGGCGTCGCGTTCCGCGGTGTCGATCGCCGCGGCCTCGTCCGGCCACCGCGTCATAGTCGCCAGTTCGGCTGCGGCCGTCGAGCCCCCGATGGTCATTTGACTGCTCCTGCATAGCGTTCGGCACCATAGTCGCGATACGCCTGTTCGGGCGTAACATAGCCGTCCCGGACGTCGGCATCGAGCTTCGCGGGATTGCGCCGTCGCGGGTCGCCATAGCCACCGCCGCTCGCACTGATCAGGCGGAATGTCTCGCCGCGTTCGGCCCGCGCGCCGGTGATCATCGAATGGCGCTCCACCCGTCCGTCCCGCCGGAGGATTTCGGCGCGATTGTGCGATCCGTCCTTGCCGCCATTCATCCCCCATGGGCGAGAGGCGGTGCGGGTTGCCGAATAGGTGAGGAACGCCTCTTCCGACGTCACGCGATAATCGAGAATCACGCCCTTGCCGCCGCGATACTCGCCCGCGCCGCCATCTTCGTCGTGCAACGCATATTGATCGATCTCGAAGCCGTAGCGGCTTTCGGCCAGCTCGATCGGGATGTTGAAGGTCTCGCCATTGGCGGCGCAGAACTGGCCGCTGCTGCCGTCATGGTCGATTGTCGCACCCCATCCGCCGACCAACGGCTCGCCCATCACGAACAACTCGTCGGTATCGGGATGAGCGCCGGAAATGAACGTCGCCCCGACCGTGCGTTGGTGCCCGACCGGCAGCTTGTGCGGCATCAACGGGGCAAGCGCCTTCCACATCGCCTCGATCGCGGCGAGCATGGATTCATAGTAGATCGAGACCGGGGCAGGGCTGCTCGCTGACAGGATCGTTCCCGGCGGGCAGATCACCTCCAGCGCGCGGAAGCAGCCGCCGTTTGCCGGAATGTCCGTGTTGGTGACGGCTTTGAACGTGCACCGCGCCGCGGTGATGAGTCCCGCATAGCTCATGTTGATCGGGCCGATCGCCTGTGGGCTGGATCCGGTGAAATCGGCGATCATCTTGTCGTCGGTGATGGTGACCCGGACCTTCACCGCGAAGGGGCCGTTGCCGTGCCCATCCTCCTCGATCACGTCTTCCGCCGTGAACACGCCCTTGGGCAATTTGCGCAGCTCCTCGCGGGTCATCCGCTCGCCATATTCGAGCAACGCGTCCATCGCCCCGACCAGTTCGTCGACCCCATATTTCTCCGCGAGTTCTACGATCCGCCGCGCGCCGACGCGGCAGGCGGCGACGCCTGCGTGGAGATCGCCGATCGTGCTGTCGGGAAGACGGACATTGGTCCGGATGACCTCGACCAAGGCCTCGTTGATCCGCCCCTCGTCGAACAGCTTCACGAAGCGCAGGTGAAGCCCTTCCTGAAAGATGTCGGTAGAGGCGGTCGTAGCGCTGCCAGGATAGGTCCCACCGACTTCGGTCCAATGCGCCTTGTTGACCGTCCAGGCGATCAATCGCTCGCGCGCAAAGACCGGACAGATGATGACGACATCCGACAGATGGGTGCCGCCGCCCTCATAGGGGGAGTTGGTGATGAAAATGTCCCCGGGGCGGATGCGGTCCAGCGGCCAGCGCTTGAGCGTGCTCTGCACCGCCGTATCCAGCGTGGCGAGGAACCCGGTGACGCCATTGCCCTGCGCCAGCAAGTTGCCCTGCGCGTCGGTCGCGCCGACGGCAAAGTCGGTCGTTTCGTAAATGATCGGGCTCATCGAGGTGCGGAGCATCGCGTTGAACATCTCGGCGCCCAGGGCAACCAGCGCATCCTTGATGATGTCCTGCGTGAAGGAATTGTTCGCCATTCGCTTACTCCACCGGCCTATTGAAGGTGCACATGGTAACTGCCGAAGCGATCGACCTCGACGCGGATGCCCGGCGGGATCGGTAGGGTCACCGCGGGCTCCTGGATCACGGCAGGGCCGCTGAGCGTCATGCCCGGTTCCATTTTGAGCCCGTGATAGATGGTCGCTTCATGTTCGCCATCTTCGTCGAAATCGACGGTGCGACGGCCAATCACGCAGGCTTCGACCGCAACCCCGGTTACGGCGCGATCGGCAAGCTCCGGTTTCTTGACGGGCAGGGTCGCGACGATATGGAAGTTGACGAGCTGGACGGCTGCCTCGAGCCGGTAGGTGTACCGCTTTTCATGCGCGGCGTGGAACGTCTCGATTGCGGTGCCGACCGGATCGGCCGCGTCGAGCGGGAAGGCCACGCCGACGGTATGCTCTTGGCCGACGTAGCGCAGGTCGGCGCGATATTCGATCTGAAGCGTCGCGGCATTCGCCTGATCCGCGACATCCGCGCGCGCGGCGCTGACCATGTCTTCGAAGACCTGGCGGACCTGCCCCAGCGCGTCGGCGACCAGCGGGGTCAGCCGGGTGCGAATATAGTCGCGTCGCAAATCGGTCAGCAGCATTCCCCAGGCCGAGAAGACGGCTGAATTGACCGGGATGATGACCTTTGGCACGCGCAACTCGCGCGCAAGGGCCACGGCGTGCATCGCGCCCCCGCCGCCAAAGGCCATCAAGGCGAAATCGCGGGGATCGTACCCCTTGTTGGTCGATACCAGGCGCAGGGCCGTGGTCATGTTGGCATTGGCGATCCGCACGACGCCGCGCGCCAGCTCCTCCTTCGACAGGTTCAGCCGTTCGCACAGCGGCGCGAACGCGGCATCGATCGCCTGCCAGTCGGGTTCGATTTCGCCCCCGGCAAAGCTGGCTGGGTCGATCCGTCCGAGCACGAGATTGGCATCGGTCGTGGTCGGCTTTGCGCCGCCCCGGCCATAAGCGGCGGGGCCAGGCCGCGCGCCCGCCGAGTGCGGACCGACGTGCAGCTTGTCGCCCGCGTCGATCCAGGCGATCGAACCGCCGCCATTGCCGATCTCGACGATTTCAGAGACCGGTGTCTGCACCGGGTATCCCGGGTTCTTTCCGTCGCGCTCGATATAGTAATCGGTCGAAACCTTGATCTGGCCACCCTCGATCAGCGTGCATTTCGCCGTCGTGCCACCGATGTCGAGCACGATGAGATTGGGCTCGCCGATCCGCTGTCCGAGATAGGCGGCGGCGTAGATTCCGCTGGCCGGTCCTGACTCGACCATCGTGATCGGATTGCGCTTGGCCGCCTCGACGGTGGCGATTCCGCCGTTCGACTGCATCATGAATGGCGTGCCGGTGAATCCGCCCTCAGCCAGTTTGCGCTGCAGCGAGTTGATATACGATCGGGCGATCGGCGATACATAAGCCGACAGGACGGTGGTGTTGGTGCGCTCATACTCGCGCCATTCGCGGCTGATCTCGTGCGAGGCGAGCACCGGTACCTCCGGCCAGGCGGCGCGGATCGCCTCGACCGTACGCCGCTCATTATCCGGGTTGGCATAGGCGTGGAGGAAGCACACCGCGACCGCGGCCACCCCGTCCGCGCGGAAGCGATCGATCATCGGCCCAAGCGGCGCGAGATCGACCGGCGTGGTCACGTCGCCCTTGAAGGTGGTGCGTTCGGTCAATTCCGCGCGCAGGTAGCGCTCGACGAACGGTGCGGGCTTTTTGAACACGAAGTTGAACAGATCCGGTCGATTGCCGCGTGCAATCTCAAGAACGTCGCGAAACCCCTTCGTCGTGATGAGCGCCGTCTTCACCCCCTTGCGCTCGGTCAGGGCGTTGATGACGACGGTCGAACCGTGTGCGAAGAAATCCAGCGCCGCGGGCGTCAGCCCCGCCTTTGCGATCGCGTTGATCACGCCCTCCTCGAACAGGGGCGGGGTGGTGTCCGCTTTGGCAATCTGGATCGGGCCGGGGTCGCCGGTTTGCGCGTCCACGGAATAGAAGACGAGATCCGTGAAGGTTCCCCCGACGTCGCTGGCAGCGCGCACAGATTTACTCCCCAATCGTCGAACCGGCGCGGGCGCAGGTTCGTTATGTAGCGACCATAAAGGCGGTGACCGGGCGCGCGGCAGGGCGGTGCCCTGTCCGATCGATCGGGCCGCCACTGACCCGAACGCCGATCGCGCCGCCGATCAGCGTCACCGGCTTTTCAGACGTGCGTGCATACGCTCGGCCTTCTAGAAACTGCCTCGAATTGCGAAGCCGTAGGTCCGGGGCTCGGCCGGCTGGACGAAGCCGCCGCTGACGAACTCCGCATTGTATTTCTTGTCGGTCAGGTTGCGGACGAATCCGGTGAAGCTCCAGCGGCCGTTAGAGGTTTCGACGCCGCCGTTCAGGTTGATCAGCTGGAAGGCCGACCGAGCGGTCGAGTTCTCCGGCTCCCAATATTGCTTGCCGTGATGCTCAAGCTCGCCACGGCCGAACGCGTTGAAGCGAGACGAAATGGGGAAGCGATATTGCGCGCCGATCGCGCCGCTATCGCGCGGAATATAGGGCGCCCAATTGCCGACGGCCGCGGGATTGAACGCGAACTGTTTGATCTCGGAATGGGTGTAGCCATAATTTGCGAAGAGATCCAAGCCCTTGACTGGGGTCAGCGTCGCCTCGATTTCGCCACCATACAGGTCGACCTTGTCGATATTGACCAGGATTTGGGCTCCCACTGCGCCGACGAAGACGAAGTAGAACGGATCCTTGTCGCGCGTGTAGAAGCCGGTCGCGTTGATGCGCAGTTTGCCGCCCAGCAGCTTGCTCTTGACCCCGAGTTCGAACGTCGAGGCACTTTCCTGCCGCACCAGATCGAACACGCCGGGCAATTGTGCGGCGGCAGCCGCGCCGCTCTGGTTATACTGGCCCGAGCGGAAGCCGATGCCATAGTCCGCGAACAGCGTGAAATCCGCCGAGGGTTTGTAGGTCAGCGTGATCTTGGGCTGACCCTTGCGGAAGGTGGTGGTGCGCGCGCACGCGGCGGCCGCAGCCGCGGTGCATCCGGCGGGAACCCCAGCGCTGCTCAGCGGGCTGATGAACTGCCGACGGCGGTCGATGTCGTAGCGGTACGCGAATTCGGCCGTCAGCGTGTCGGTGACGTCGTAGGCGAGATTGCCGAAGAACGCATAGGCATGGTTGCGATTGTCGTCGGCAAGGAACGACAGCGTCGGATTGATCGTGCTGGTATATTGCGGCGTCCGATAGATGTTGACGATCCCCAGCCCGTTGTCGAAGCCGGTCGTCGACGAGATGAAACGCTTTGTTTCCAGATAATAAGCGCCGACCATCCACCGGAAGGCAGCCGTGTCGTTCGACGCGATTCGGAAATCGTTCTGCCAGGTCCGCACCGTTTCATACTGTGTCTGCGTACCGTCGGTCACGCCGAACACGTTCCGGCTGGCCGAGTAAGGGAATTGATCGCCCGTCGTGTTTTCGGCGGTGTTGACGACCGCGAAAGTGTTGGCGATCGAGCCCCAATCCGCCTTCCAGACCAGGCGCAGGGAGGCGTCGAACAGGGTGCGAAGGTTGTAGCCCCGGTTATTCGCGCAGAAATTGCGATTGACGCGATTGGCGTCCGGGGCCGGGCCGCCGAACGGGTTCGTCAGATCGAGCTGGCAGCTGTTGGGCAGGAACTTGGCGGGCTGATACTGAAAGGGCAGGCCGATCCCGCGTGTGTTGCTATATCCGACCTTCAGGTCCGCCGTAAGGTTGCTGGACAAAAATGCCTTCACCTGGCCGCGGACATTATAGTCGCGCACCGTATCGGCCGTCTGATTGAGAAAGACGTTGTTCAGCAGGCCACCGAAGCTCCGTGCGCTGCCGGCCAGCCGGAAGAGCAGCTTGTCGCGCATGATAGGCCCGGAGATCGATGCCTCGCCGCGAAAATCCTCGCCGTTTCCGACGGAGACTTGCCCGTTGAAACGCAGGTCATTGGTCGGCTGCTTGGTCGTGATGACGATCGCGCCGCCGATCGCGTTGCGACCGTAGAGCGCGCCCTGCGGCCCGCGCAGAACCTCGATTTGCTGCACGTCGAACAGGTCGCTGGTGAACTGGCGCGCGCTCACCTGCTGAACGCCGTCGGTGACGACCGCGACCGGGCTTTCGCCGTTGCGTACTTGTGAAATGCCGCGGATCGTCACGAACGACGTACCCGCACTCTGCGACTGCGCGATCGAAATGTTCGGGGTGATGCCGATAAAGTCGGAGACCGCCTGAATGCGGGCGTCCGCGATCGTCTGGCTGGAAAAGGCGGTGACCGAGATGGGGGCAGCGAGAAGCGCCTCGCCACGGCCGCGAGCGGTTACGACGATGTCGTCATTCTCCGAGGCCCCGGGGGCGCTCGGCGCCGGTGCGGCGGGTGCGGTCTGCGAATAGGCTGCTGAACCGAACATGGTCAGGGCGAACGCCGATGCGCACGCGAGCAACCGTGAGACTCGTACTTTTTCCATCGCCTCTGCCCCCCTTGGAAAATGATCAGCTTGAAATCCGCGATCCGCAGCGGCGTGGCAATCCGCGCGGTGGAGTAGCTCCATTTTGGTGATGCTTCCTCCAACCTGCCCAAATGGGCAGGCTAGCGGACGGTGCGATCCGGGTCAGAGCGCGGCGCCGTTTGCCCGGAACAGGTCCAGCGCGTGCGCCCGCCGGTCGACTCCCAGCTTCGCAAAAACGCGTTTCAGGTGAAATTTGACGGTGTGCTCGGTCATGTCGAGCGCACGGGCGATTTCCTTGTTGGTCGACCCCCGGGCCAATTCGCGCATGACGTCATGCTCGCGCACCGTCAGCATCGCGCGTGACGGTGTGGCGCTCTTGCGCCGGGCGAGGAGTTCCGCGACCTGCGCCAGGAACGCCGCTTCGATCGGCCGGCCGCCCTCCTGCCAGCAATCGCTGCGGATTTTGAGGAGCAGCGGCTTGAGCGCAGGCTGTTCGAGAAAGGGCAGGGCGATGCCCTCCGGCGCCGCGATTGCGGTCGCTGCCGCCATCCGCTTGATCGCCTCCGCATCGTCGCCGCAATGATGGGCGATCAAGGCGGAAAGCAGCAATGCCCTGACTTCGAACAGCCGACTGCCACACGCGCGCGCACAATCGAGCATGTCGGCTGCCAGCACGCTCGCTTTCTCGCTTTGGTCGCGCAGGTGCCACAGCGCCAGGGCGTGGGCGACGTTCTGATAGGGGCGCCAGCAAGCCGGTTCGTCGCGCCACCGGCCCGTCGGGAAGCGGGCGTGGAGATCGCCGATCAGGCGGGGCGATCGTTCGCGCCGCGCGGATACGCCCATCAACAGGACGCGCTGTGCATCGACGAGCGCGCGGAGCCGCTCCAACTGGCGCGCCTCGGTAATGCCCGCGCCGGTGGCGATGATCCGCTCCATCGCAGCCGTGTCGTTTTCCGTCCAGGCGAGCCAGAACAGGGTATCGAGGCCGGAGGCATAGACATCGAACCATCCGTCATAGTCGCACACGTGGCGAAATGCGCTTTCGAGCGCGGGCGCGTCGCCGGAGGCAAGTTCGCCACGCCACGCGCGTAGCGTGTACAGAAACACGTCTGAGACTGCCTTCAGGCCGCTGTCCGCGCCGAAATTTTCCTCGGCCATGTTGCGTGCCTGGGTCAGGTACGCGGAAGCGGCGCGGACCTCCCCTCGAAACAGGCAGGCGAGACCGGCATGGAGAAAGCTATAATTCAGCCCGAGCACCGAATTAACCGAGCGCATCGCCGTCATGGCGTCGCGCGCAAGGACTTCGGCATGGTCGAGCTGCCCGAGGCAAAGCGCCGCCACCGCGCCCGCGCAATCGAGCACGCCGCGCGTCAACCCATCGGCATCGGGATAGGCGGCGCGGATTTCTTCGAACGAGCGTAGAAACGCCGGGTCGATGGTATTGTCGTCATAGGTTCGGATCAACGTACCGACGTTCAATGCGTCGCGCGCATAATCGTCGAGGCTGCCCCAATCGTTCGATGGGTTGAACACGTCAGCATCGACCAGATCGAAATTCGCGCGCGCCCGACGCAAATCGCCTTCCTTGAGCGCCAGATAGGCCTCGGCGAGTACGAGGCGGGGATGCGACAGACGTTCCGCGGCGGGGACGTAGGATAGCAGCCGCGCGAGCTGGCTCATCCCACCGAACAGCACCAGCCGCCAGCCGCCGGCCCGTTCGATCAGTTCGGCGCAGCGGCCCAGATCGCCGGCCATCTGCGCATGCCATACCGCCTCGGGGAGCAAGTTGAGCCGCTCGAAAGCGATGGAGGCACGATGATGCAGAACCGCAGCCTCGCCCGGGCGGCGCAACCGGAGCTGGCCCTGAAGATATTCCGCGAACAAATGATGATAGCGGAACCACGCGCTGTCCGCATCGACCGAGGTGAGTAGCGATTGCAGCGGCGTCAATTCCTCAAGGATGTGCCAGCTATCGGTCTTGGCGCGAACTTGATCGGCCAGATCGACGTTGAACTTTTCGAGGATCGAGGTTTGCAGCAGGAAATCGACGACGTGGTCGGGCAGTCCTTTCAGGATCGTGTCGCTGAGATAGGATGACAAATGCCCGCCGCGCGCGGTCAGCTGCGTTAGCGGATTGGGCGTGCTGGGCCGTTGCAGCGACACCAGTTTCATAAGCTGTAGCGCGACCGGCCAGCCTTCCAGTTCGCCGATCAGCCGCGTCAGGTCTGTGCCGTCGAACACGTCGTCCAGAAGATCGCGCGATTCCTGGTCGGTAAAGCGCAAGGTGTCGCTCGTGATCTCGGCCGCTGCGCCGGTCACCAACAGGCGGGGCACATCGAAATTCGGTCGCGCGCGAGAACTGATCAGGAGCCGGACATTCCCCGGCAGGACCGCGATGAAGCGCTCCATCGCCTGGGCCATCTCCTTGCTGGAGATGCGGTGATAATCGTCGATAATGAAGCTGACGCGGCCCGGTTGTCGCCGCAGCAGGTCGCTGAATTGCCGAAGCACGCTGTCCAGCGTGAATTCGACCAGCCCCATCGCGGCCTGGGCAGCCAGTTCCCCGGTGTCCACCCCTGCCGCCAATGCGGATCGGATGAGGTCGGAGATCAATTGCCGCGGTTCCGCATCGCTTTCGTCGAGCGTTAGCCATCCCACCTGTTCCCCGGCGGCAAGCAGATGGTCGCGCCATTGCACCAGGGTGGTCGTCTTGCCGAATCCGGCCGGGGCGGACAGCAGGATGACGCGCGCGCCGGAAACCGCTGACAGCGCCGAGAGCAACCGGGGCGCTCGACGATCGAGGGCGGCTGCCGCGGCGCCTCCAGCTTCAGTTGAAGCATCGTGTCGATTTCGGTTCCCGGCCCTGCTGGGTGCATGGTCAGCCCGCCTTCACGATGATGCGATTGCGCTGATTGTGCCGACGCAAGTCTGTGAAACGCCGATCGGAATCATATTGGGCAGATTGAACTGAAATGGCACGCGTTGCAACTCCCGTAGCCTTTCCCATGCGAGTAGGATTTGGCCCGGGCACAACTGGAATACTACCCGATCGTGTAGCTTGATAACGGCGAGCGGCTTCGACACCCTGAAAACAAAGAAATACCATGCATCCGCGGTACGACCGATAAGATATTGCGCGACGGGAGAGCCCAAATGTCTTTGGCCGGTATATGGGAAAATGAGTACGGCTCGCGCATGACGCTGTCACTTGCCGATTCCAACTTGATCATCGGCAAGTATGAATTGACGACCGGCTCCACGGGTGAGTATCGCGTGATCGGATATCAGGCGAGCGCCGACCCGACTTCATCGGCCGGGCAGGCCTGTGCACTTGCGATCGACTGGCATTCAGTCGTCGCGGGGCCGCCGGACGATAGCTGGCACTGGGTCTCCGGCCTGAGCGGGCAATTGAGCCTTCAAGCATCGGGTGAACAACTTGTCCTGTCGCATGCGATGGTTGCCTCGGTGGCCTTTCCCGGCCTGGCGCAGGCGGGCACCTATATCGACAAGCTTATCTATACGCGCGTGGGGGAGCAGCACGACATTCCTGCAGAGCCGCTTCCCGGCGAGGAGGTGCTGGCCGACAATCCGCTCGTCGCGAGCTGGTTCGCGACGGACGGCACCGCGCTGCTCATTCAATCGGTCGTTCCCTATGCCGGCAACGCGTTCGGCTACGTCTTTGGAAAGCTGATCTGGAACGGTGGCCCTTCGCTGCTCTACGGCGTGACCGACATCAACGCCGCGTCGGCCGGGCTGGATTTGCAGTCGGTGTCGATCGTCGGATTGCCCAGCGACGTCGGCGGACCGGCGATATCCTTGGCGGGCACGCTCGACCTGTCGAGCGGCGTTCTGACCCTGCTGGACCAGAATTCCAGCTCGACTGCGCCTGACGCGACTTATGTCGAGACGACGATCTCCAGCAAGACCTTCACCCGGCAATAGCGGGATGACGATGTGCTTGTTCGCCCCGCCCGAGTGTCGCCGCATGACGCCGCGCGGGGAAGGCGTTTCGAAATGGGCGTACCTCGCCCCGCAATCTGACCCATCTGCCTTAGCGACCGCAAGGGCGCACCAAGAAGGAGAAGTGTAATGTCGCAACCCGCCGCCCCGACATCGGGTGTCCTGTTCCCCATGCAGCGTGGCCCGTACCAGAACAATGGCGCTAGCCCGTGGTACACCCAGACGACACTGGGGACCCCGGGGCAGGCGCTGAAATTCGCGATCGATACCGGCACCAACATGGTCTGGACGACTTCGACGCTCTGCGCCCCGACTAGCTGTCAGCATTATAGTGGCGGCCGGTTTGACTATCAGAAATCAAGCACTTACTCCTGGGTCGACTGTATCCAGGTTCCCTTCAGCTTCGGCCCTTGGGGCACGATGCAGGTTGAGACCGGGCAGGATGTCCTGGCGCTCCCCAATGGAAAATCCCTGCCGCTCGTGCTCTATCTGTCGGCTGATTATTCGGGCTCGCAATTCGCCCAACTCGACTGGGACGGCGGCATCGGCATTCCCTCGGGCAGCCCGTACAAGCAGGGCGATACGACGTTCATCGTTCAGGAGATGATGAACCAGGGCATGATTTCCCCCAACTATCCGTACGTGTCGTTCGACTGGAACGGGAATACGTCGGCCGGCTCCTGCCTGATCGGCGGGTTTGATCCGGATAAATACACCAACGGCATTTTCTTGCCCTGGACGCCGTACACTGCCTTCACGGGGGTCGAATACATCTGGTCGGCGGATATGTCGCAATATTGGGTCGGCAACCAATTGGTCGCGCAGAACGTGCAGTTCGCGCTCGATTCCGGCTCGTCCCAGTTCAAGGGCGATGACACGATCATGAACCAGACCCTTGCGCAGATCAAAGCGCAGGGAAATCCGCCGGTACGGATGGTCTTCCCGAATGGCGGCGCAATCACGGTCCCGCAGAATATCTACAACGTCACCATTCAGGCCGGGCCCGATCAGGGCAAGACGCTGCCCCAGTTCCAGCCATTAGGGCTAACCAACCTCGTTCTCGTAGGGTCGGTCATCATGGAATATTGCTACACGATCCATGAATATCGCGTCGTGCAGTGCGGTGGTAACCGCTACTCGCTCGCGCCGAGCGGCATGTGGGTCTTCAACAAGCCCGGCTACCCCGCGATCATCACCCCATCGACCGCGGTGAAGCGCGAACTTGGCCCGCGCGACGTCGTGCGCGGCAAAACCATGGAATGAATCCGCAGAATCGGTCCGATCAGGGGAGAGTATACCTAATGACGCTTAGTGGTGTTTGGCAAAACGAATATGGCTCGATCATGGACCTGTCGGTCTTGAGCGGCGGGCTCGTCTTCGGAACGTACAGTTCTTCGACCGGGTCGACCGGGAAATATTGCGTGATCGGGTTTCAGCAAAGTGCCGAGCCGACCACGGCCGCGGGTCAGGCCGTCGCGCTTGCGATCGAATGGCACTCGATTGCCGGCGGCGCGGGGGACCCGAGCTGGAATTGGTCCTCGGGATTGAGCGGGCAGTTGAGCCTGGAAAACGGCAAGGAGTCGCTTGTCCTGGCGCATGCCATGGTGGCCAGCAGCGCGTTCCCTGGCCTATGCGCAGCCGGAACCTATATCGACAAGCTGACCTATTCCCGCGTTTCCGACGCGTCGCAATCATCGCACGAGCGACCTGCCCAGGCGGCGGCGGTGGCCGATCCGATGGCGGGGACCTGGTCGACGGCGGACGGCTCCACCGTCCTCACGCTGCGCGTCTATCCCTATACGAACAATCTCTTCGGCTGGGTGATGGGGTCGCTCAGCACGGGCGGCACGGTCTGCCAGATCGAAGGTGTCACGGACATCAATGCGACGTCGAGCGGCCTCACGCTGCAGTCCACCGCCCTGACGGCGGTCCAGAATGCCCAGAGCGGCCCGGCGATCGCCTTCGCCGGCTGCCTCGACTTGCGTACCGGAATATTGACGCTGCTCAAACTCTCCAGCCTGTCGACAGCACCGGACGCCACGTATGTTCAGACGACGGTCGACCAACTGACTTTGCGGCGCATCACCGCCGATACCAGCGGCAAATGAGACAGCGCTGATCCGCACCGGCAACAGCTGACCGAGCGGGCGAGCCTGCGCATCTAAGGGGGAAACGGGCCATGCATAATCATCGCAATGGTGTCTCGGCTGTGAGCTTCGGCGCACCCGCTTGGGAGGTTTCGAAACAGAACAAGGTCATCGATATCAGGACAGATTATGTGACCCCGAACATCATGCGCCGCTCCGACGGGCATGAATTCGTCAATCTGTGTTCCTGCTCTTACCTGGGCCTGCACAGTCATCCGGATATTTTGGAAGGGGCCATCGCCGCGATCCGCCATACTGGTGCGCTGGATCTACCGATCTCGCGCATCCGCCTACGTCTCAACCTGCTGGAGGAATTCGAAGACCGACTGACGGCGTTGTTCGGCGCGCGCTGTCTCTCCGCGGTGACGAGTTCTGCGGCGACGGCCGGCGTGCTCCCGCTGATCGCCTCCGGCCACATGAGTTCGGACGGTACCCCCCCGGTCATGCTGTTCGACCGCCACGCGCACTTCTCGATGGATTATATCAGGCCGATTTGCGCCGACGAAACCGAGGTTGTCGCCTGCCGGCACAACGACCTGGAACAGATCGAAGATGCCTGTCGCAAGCACAAGTCTGTCGCCTATGTCTGCGACGGCGTCTATTCTATGGGAGGCGTGGCGCCAATCGCCGAGCTGCTGTCTTTGCAGGACCGCTACGGCCTGTTTCTGTTCATCGACGACAGCCATTCGCTTTCGCTCCACGGCGCCCATGGCGAGGGCTATGCCCGCTCGATCATGCGCGAAGTCAATGAGCGTACAATCATCGTCGCCTCGCTCGGAAAGGCGTTCGGCGGTTCGGGCGGTGTCATCATGCTCGGGCCGACCGAGCATGAGGATATTCTGACGCGCTTCGGTGGACCATTGGCTTGGTCGCAGGGGTTGAACGTGCCCGGTATCGGCGCAGGTATCGCGTCGTCGAAGCTGCACGATTCTCCCGAGCTGTCGCGCCGACAGGCACAGCTCCGGCGCAACATGGCGCTCTTCGATTCCCTGATCGCCACCGAGCAGGCGGACAACGGCTTCCCCCTGAAGGTGATCGCCATCGGGGACGAGGACCGTGCGGTAGCCGCTTCGGCGCGCTTGTTCGAAGCTGGATATTACAGTTCGGCTGTGTTCTTTCCGATCGTCAAGCGCGGGGCCGCCGGGCTGCGGATCATGCTGCGTGCCGACAACACGGAAGCGGATATTCGCGGGTTTGCGCAAGCGCTCACCGAAATTCTGCAGCGGGACCTCGCCCCTGCGCCCGCACGCGTGAAGGCCGATGCTTGAGGGCGCAGAGATGCGCGCGGTGCGGGTGCTAGGCGGCCCGGGATCCGCTGCGTTGCGGGTGCGGCCGTGGCCCGTCCCGTCTCCCCGCGCGGGGGAAATGCTGGTGGCGGTGCGGGCGAGCGGCCTTAACCATGCCGACCTGTACCAGCGCGACGGCGAATGGCCTGCCCCGGAGGGCGCGCCGGACACCCTCGGCGTCGAAATCGCCGGCACGGTGATCTCTGCCGATCCGACCGGGCGCTTCGCCAAGGGTGCGCGCGTCATGGCGCTGGTCGACGGTGGGGGCTATGCTGAGATCGCCGCGGTCGACCCTGCGCTCGCGGCGGAGATTCCGCCGCATATCACGTTTCAGGAAGCAGCGGCTCTCCCTGAGGCGTTGATCGTAGCGCATGGCAATCTCGTCGATATCGGCGCTGTCGAGGCGGGCATGCGCGTGCTGATTCATGGCGGCGCCAGCGGGATGGGATCCGTCATGATCCAGGTCGCGCGGGATTTGGGCGCGGAGGTGGTGGCCACGACCAGCGACCCGGCGAAGATCGACAGGCTCAAGGCACTGGGGGCGCATCACGTAGTCGGTCGCGACGGTGCTGCATTCCCGGGCGAAGCCGGCGGCGCGGCGCCCATCACGGGTTTCGATCTGATCGTCGATATGGCCGGCGCCCCGACACTGTCGGCGAATCTCGAGCGCCTCAACCATCGCGGTACGTTGATCCTGATGGGGATCATGGGGGGCACGATCGGCTCGGTCGATGTCGATCCGATCATTCTCAAGCGCCTGACGGTGCGCGGCACCATCCTGCGATCGCTGCCGTCGGCCGAGAAGCGTGCGCTCGCGGCGCGGGCTTTCGCGCGCTGGATTGGGCGCGTCGCCGCTGGTGCGATCCGGCCGGTGATCGACAGCATCCATCCCTTCGAGGCGGTCCGTGCGGCGCACGATCGGCTCGAGCAAGGCGGACATTTCGGAAAGATCGTGCTCGCTCTCGATCCCGAATCAACCAACCGAAACGCACTGCGCGAATTCGCTTAGGAGGACGATCGATGGCGACCTCACTCGAACACAATATTCGTGACGCGGCGATCGACCTTTCGGCCTATGCCGTGTCGCTCGACGGGGCCGATGCGCCCCAGCCGGATGTGCTGACCGAACGGATCGCGGCGCACCTGACTGGGACCCCCGGCTTTGCGATCCTCTATGCGACGCGGCAAGTGCTGGCGGCGCACGGGCTCGACATCGCCGAGCATCGCGACGCCGCCTATGCCCTGCTTGAGTCGGTTTTTCGGGGTGCGATGGCGCGCATCGAATTTCGCCGCTTCACCGTCGTCGACCGCCCGATGGCGCTGGCATCGATGGACGTCGACGGGTTCAATCTCAACGGCGGCTTTTCGCACGACAATAAGATCGAAAGCCGGGCGTTCATGACCTCGAAATGTCTGCATTTCGATGCCGCGACGCCGTTCGTCGCCAACATCTATGGCCTTAACGAGAATATCGGCGGCGGCCATCCGCTGCTGAGCGACGTGCGCGCTTATTGTCGCGATCACGGCGTGAAGCCCAGCGAGGTCGTCGACGCGATTCCCAACAATTACAATGTCGTGATCGCCCCCGCGCATTACGCCGCGATACGTGATCAATACACCGTCGGGCTGGATATCGACATCGACACGGACATGATCGCGATCCTGTTGCTGAACGAAGTGGCGTTCGGCGTCGCGCACGGTGCCACCGCGCCATATCGCATAGACGAGAGCCGCCCGGCGCGACGACCGCTGAGGCATTTCGAATATCAGTTCGAGGCCGAGGACGATTATGTGACCTGGTACGGCCATTACGACGTACCGATGGTCGAGGCGAAGGACTATGCGGGCGAAAACCTTTCGCTCGATTATTATGAGCCGGCGCCCTTCGACCGGTTCGTCCGGATCGGTGCCTGACGATGGGTGTCGCCGCTGACAACCAGATGTTGATCGCGGCATTGGACGCGGGCGAGGTCGGCGCGCTGGCGGATGCGACGGCGCGGCGCCTGCGGGAGGAGCTGGTTGCGGAGGGCGGGTATCTCCTCGAATTGCTGCCGCGTCCGATCTTTTGTGCGCCGGATCAGGTTCGCGCATTGGCAGAGCAAGGCCGTCGCCTGATCGCGCTGCAATCGCGCCTGATCGCGGAGATGATCGCGACAGAGGGACGGGAAGGGTTCCTCGATCGTTTCGGCGTGGCGCCCGACTTCCGCGACCTTGTACATTGGGAGGAGTTGGTCGCGCCACGCTATCTGGTCGGTCGGCTCGATCTGCTCCGGCTCGCCGACGGCAGCTTCCGCTGTTGCGAAATGAACGTGGATTCGTGCGTCGCCGGGGCGGAGATTTTCGATGCCGGACGCGATACCCTGCTGGCGCTTGGCCTGGATGAGGACTGTCTGCCCGCCCGCCCGCTCGATCAGCTTGCGACGCTGATCGCCGATACCGCCCGGCGGATCGGCGCGGAGCGGATCGTCATTCTCGACTGGAGCATCGGCGGAGGCTCGGCAGGGAAGGGCTACATCAGTTACGACCGGATGCGCGCCGCCGTGCTGCTTGTGAGCGGGCTTCCCGTGCATATCGCGGACGAGACCAGCTTCGATCCCGCCTGGCTCGAGCCCGCCGAGGCGGAACGCACGCTGGTGCACCGCGGCTTCATGATGGAGGAGATTGATGACGGCGGCGCGTTCCTGCGCCGGTTGATCGGTGCCGGGGCGCATGTCTTTTCGTTGCTGGAGGCCGATATCCGCATGGACAAGGGCTGGCTCGCGTTGATGTGGGACGCGCGTCGCGCTGGTCGTTGTTCGACGGCGGAGGCGGCGCTGCTCGACGGCTTTGTACCGGAGACATGGCAGGTGACCGCCGACACGGTCGAACCGCTGGTGGCACGCCGCCACGACCTCATCTTCAAGACGCGGCAGGCGTTCGGCGGGGCCGGCATTCTGGTGGGTGCCGAGACTCCGGCGAATATTCTTCGCGATGCGCTGTCGGCGACGCCGGACCATTGGGTGGCACAGGTCATGGTCGCGCCCGAGCCGCTCGCGATGCCGCATGCGCCCGGGGAGGCCCCCCAGCAGCATGAGATCGTCTACGGCCTGTACCTCTACGGCGATGCCGAAAACGGCTTCCTGCTGCGGGGCTCGACCACGTCGCGGATCGTCAATGTGTCGAGCGGGCGCGGGCGGATCGGATGGGCAATGGCGCTGGAGGAGCGAGATCGCGCAGCATTCCTCAAGCACTTGGCGGTGAAGGCGTCATGACCGCGCTGACGATCGATGACGCGCAGGAAAGCGCGGAGATCGCGGCGCTGGTCGATGCGCTGGCTGCGGCCGGCTGGCCGGAGGGGCTGGCGGCCGAACGGGCCGCGATGGAGGCAGAGGCTACGCCCCTTGCGCCGGATATTGCGGCGACTGCGATGCAGTTGGCGGGGCGGCCGGCGGAGCGTCTGGTCGGACCTGCGGGCGGCGCTGCGGGCACGTGCCTGTATCTGCATGGTGGCGGCTATGTGTACGGATCTCTGCTCAGCCATCGCGGCCTGATTGGCGAACTGGCGCGCGCCACCGACCTCCGCATGATCCAGCTTGATTACCGGCTGGCCCCCGAGCACCCGTTTCCTGCTGCGATCGAGGATGCTGTCGCGGCAGTGCGTGCGCTCTACGACTCCGGGGTTCAGTCGCAGGATTTCGTCCTGATGGGCGACAGTGCGGGGGGCGGCCTGACGCTTGCGACGCTGCTCGCCTTGCGCGACTCCGGCACCGCCATGCCGCGCGCGGCGGTGGTGCTCTCGCCCTGGACCGATCTCAGCTGTTCGGGGAAAGCTATCGCAGCCGTGGGGCGATCGACCCGATGATCGACCATGCGCTCGCGACCAAGCTGGCGGGGCTTTATGCGGGCGACGCGGATCGCCGCGACCCGCGTCTGTCGCCGCTCCACGGCGATCTGTCGGGCCTGCCGCCGATCCTGATCCAGGTCGGCGAACGCGAGACGCTGTATTCAGATGCTGCCGATTTTGCCGCGCGCGCGCAGGCCGCGGGCAGCCCTGTCACGATCGAGGAATGGCCGGGCATGATACACGTCTGGCACCAATATTACGCGCGGCTTGCGGCGGGCCATCGCGCGATCGCACGCATTGCGGCCTTCCTTCGCGACACGGACAGTGCAGAGGGAACCCAGCGATGAGTGTGGCCGGCATCCCGATCATCGATCTGTCCCTTGCCCGCAGCGGCGATCCGCACGGCCATGCGGCGGTGGCGCGCGAACTGGACCGGGCGGCGCGCGAGATCGGCTTCTTCGTCGTCACCGGCACTGGCATCCCCGACGCCGTAATCGACGACGCGTTTGACGCGTTGACACACTTTTTTGCTTTGCCGACCGAGGCCAAGGACGCGTGTCGGCTGGCGGCAAATTCGTCGCCGCCCGACGATCGCTTCACGCCCTATGGCTATAGCGGAATGCTGGAGGAAAATGCGTTCGCATACATGGGCGAGATGGGCAAACCGTCCGACTATGTCGAGAAATTCAGCCTCGGACGGCTGGCGCTGGATGAAGGGCGTATGTTGCCCTTTCCAGCGGGAGCGTTCGGCGTACGGATGCGCCAGGCCTTGGTGGCCTATTTCCGCGAAACCTGGACGCTCGCCAATGTCGTGACTGGCTTGTTCGAAACCGGCCTGGGCAAGCCCAGGGGCTTCTTCACCGACCGGATCTCCCAATCGGCGGATTCGATGCGCTGCCATGCCTATCCGCCGCTGCATCCCGACTTCGCAAACAGCCAGGGCATGGGCGCGCACCAGGACGGTACGCTCGTCACCTTGCTGACGCACACCCGCCCGGGGATCGAGGTGCAGATGCGCGACGGTAGCTGGCTGCGTCCCCCGGCAGGGCGGCTCGGCGATTATCTGGTCAACATCGGCGACCTGCTCTCGCACTGGACCGACGGTGCCTATGTCTCGACGCCGCATCGTGCGGTGCTGACCGAGAGCCAGCGGCTGTCGATCGCCTTTTTCAAGCTCACCGACGAGGATGAACTGACCGAGGCGGGCGACCGCCAAATGGAAGCGCTGGTGGGGCGCGCAACGTGAGGAGAATGACGATGGTCAAGAAAAGCACGGCTCGCGAGACTGAACCGGCATCGAAGGCGCCGCCGACCGGCGGGCGCACGCGCGCCCATCCGATGATTACCGGGCTGTCCGATCGCAACATGGGGCTGAAAATCGGGGTGCGCTATGCCGATCGCGGCTTGGCCGGTTTCCTGCCGATCATCGGTTGGGCGACGGTCGGCAATTACATCGAGGCCGGCACGGCTGCACTGACCCCGGTGATCAAGGGCGCAGGAAATCAGCCGACCCTGGCATCGGCGGCAACCGTAAAGGGGTATGTCGGGCTGTTCCCGATCGACGCGACCGTCGCCGATATTACCGCCAACCCCGGGACGGATCGCCCGGTTTGAGTCCGATGTCGACCCGGATGCCCGAACTCCGGGAGGTAACCGACGAAGCGGACCGGCTGCTGACGGCTCACCTTTCGGAGGTGCGCGATTATACCCAGGCCTTCCAAGCGCAGGCGCGGGAGGCCGGGATCGTGACGATCGACGGGACTGGCTGGGCAGTGCGGCCCATGCTGTTGCCGGCCGACCGGCTCCGCTTCGTCGGCACGGCGTTTCATCGCGCGATGGAATCGCTGCGCCGCGATATTCGCGCGCTGTCGGCCGATCCGGGGCGGCTGAACGAATGCTATCCGTTCGGGTCGGCGCTCGGCAGCGCGCTGGATGTCGGCGCGGGCTGCGACAGTCCGTTCTTCCACAGCCATTATCGGCCCGACGGATTTCTGTTCGAGGACCGCTATCAACTGTCGGAAATCAATTTCGGCAACGGCATTCTCGTCAGCATCGCCTATACCGAATGGACGGCGCGATATTGGGCGGGCCATCCGGTCCTGCGCCGCATGGGGTTGCACCATGCGCGTTATCATCCGCGGCCGTTCCAACGCTACATCGCCGCAGTCCGACGCGCCGCGCGGCCGGTGGAGCGACCGACCATCGCCTTCCTCGCGCATTCGGCCGAACTGGCGGAACTGCGCAGCTTTCCCGAACGGGTGTTCCGCCAGATTGATTTCGGCGTGGAGCAGTTCGAAGCGGCGGGCCTGTCGGTTCGGATCGTCGATGAAACGGGCATCGCGATCGATCGATCGGGCGAGCCGGTCTTCGCCAGCGACGGGGCGGCGATCGATGCCGTCACGCTGATCACGGTCAATACGAGCTTTCTCGACCATCCCGAACGCTTCGCTCCGGGCGGCCCGTTTCATGCCTTTCGCGGGGCGCGGATCGGCACCGTCGCGATCGTGAAGCCGCTGGCCGGACTGTTGATGGACAAGGGCGCGCTGCCCCGGCTCGGCGAATTGGGTGCACGCAGGACGATGGCGGATGGCTTTGCTTTCGACGTCACGCACACCGAACATCCCAGCCGAAACCTGCCGGGTTGGTATGAAGATGATCAAGCGGGATGGGTGATTAAGCGCGCCTTTGATGGGAAGGATACGCACCCCGGTATCGCCCGTTCGCCGACAGAATGGCTGCGGCGCGTATCGCGCGCGACGCGCGGCCCGGGCTATGTCGCAC
This sequence comes from Sphingomonas sp. MMS24-J45, assembly GCF_044881195.1. Taxonomy (GTDB): domain Bacteria; phylum Pseudomonadota; class Alphaproteobacteria; order Sphingomonadales; family Sphingomonadaceae; genus Sphingomonas. The sequence continues at coordinate 3,255,354 of NZ_CP173255.1, forward strand.
AACGCTATGTCTCGCTGCCCAAGGCGCGCATTCCGGTCCTCGTCGATGGCCAGCATCTCGAATGGGTCGAGAGTCGAGTCGAAACGTCGAGCTTCATGATCGGTGGACGCAACGTGGGGACCGGAATTCGGCATGCGCCCGATGCAGAGGGACATGTGATGACGGATTTCCCCGATGGATACGGATACACCACGGCGCTGGCGCTATGAGGATTGCGCTGTCGGAGGGATGGTCGCTCTGGCCGATCGGACTCTTGCGCGGCGCCGGGTTGCCATTTTCGCTGTTTGAAACGGCGCTTGGCAGTTCCGATAACGCTATCCGCGCGGCGCGCATGTCGCTCTTTCGCGAAGCCGTGGCGTGGCAGAACCGGCGGATACTGGCCACCGCGCTCGACCGGCTGGCGGTCGATGCTCCGCTCGATAAAAAGGCGCGGCAATCGCTGCGCGTCGTCGCCCGCTATGTGCAGCGCTACACCGCCAAGAACGACACGATCGGCTTCTTTGGCCCGCTTGGGTGGGCGCGGCTCGTCCCGGATGCGCCGGGTGCGTTCGTGCCCGCCGACGCGTTGGTTGCGGCCAGACGCGTGAGTTTCGAACCCTGGGCGGTAAAGGCCATCCTAAACGCGTGCCCGCAGGCCCGCGCCGCCACGACGGTCAGGTTGGCGGCACATCTTCGGCTGGACGGTGATCGGCTGATCGGGCCCGAACAGGTACGCGCGCTGACGGCCGACGAACTGCGTTTGCTCCGCGATGCGGTCGGGAAGCCCCGCAGGGCTATCGCGGACACCGATGCGGGCGATCGGATATTATGCGACCAATTGATCGATCAGGGCGTGCTGGCCGCCGACGTGCCGGTCGCGGTGGCGCATGATCCCGCGGAAAAGGCGCCGCCGTCACCGCTCTTCGCGCAGTTCCGAACATTGATCGGCGATCTGGCCGGGAGTGCGGGCGATGCCGAACGGGTTTCGGCGGCAATCGAACGGATCGAAGCCGAATTCGAGCGGCACACCGGGAGAGGGGCGACGCGCGCGCCGGGCCAGACCTATGCCGGCCGAACGCTCGTCTACGAAGATTGCCGACGCGGTGGCGACCTGACCCTGAGCAAGGCGGCGCTCGACCCGGTATCGGGCGTGCTGGCGCTGATGGGACACGTTGCGCGTGGTTACAGCTTCTCCATTGGCCAATCCGTATGTGCGGAGATGCTGCGGATTTTCCGCGAGCAGCAGCGCGCTTGCGTGCCGTTGCCGCGCTTCTGGCGGCTGACCGATCCGGTGTTCGAGATGGAGCGTCCCCCGCGGTGGCGGAGGCCGCAGATCGCCTCGCACAGGATTGGGCGGCTGCCTTCGCGGCGCAGGAAGCCATCTCCTTGCAGGACGCGGAGGCGAAGCTTTCACCGCGCTGGCGGGCGCCTTCGCCGGGCTGGCCGGGCGCGCGGCACCATTCACCCGATCTGATGTGGCAGGCCGAAAGTCCCGAGCACTTGCTGAACGGTGGCGGCGTCCCGATCCTCGCCGAATTCCATCCGGGCGTATCGACCTTCACGACGCTCAGCGTGTTGGGGCTCGCGCCCGATCGCGCCGCTTTGGAGGCGCTGTGGGCCGAGGACTTCCCGGAGCCGCTGATTAGCCCGATCCCGCATGAAATTTTTGCCCGCTCCACCCAGGATGCGCGGCTCGCGGCGTCACACGTGCATATCGATACCGGGCACGGCTATGTCGCGTCCGGCGATCGCTCCGAAACGATTCGCGCGGCCGATCTCGACGTGGTCGAAGCCGACGGGCGATTGTGGGCCGTCAGCCTGGACGGCCGGCACCGCTTCGATCTGATGGCGGTGTTCGAGCGCCGCATCAAATTGCGCGCCGCGGTTGCCTTCCCGGTGGGCCCGGCCGGACTCGGACCGCGGCTGACCATCGATGGCGTGATCGTCCGCCGCGCGTGCTGGCGCGGAGCGCCGCCACCGCTGCCGCGCGACCGGTTTCGACCGGAATTCCGTGATGTATTGCGTCGCTGGATCACGGAGATGGGCGCGCCCGAGCGGGTGTTCGTCCGGCTTCCGCGTGAAGTTAAGCCGGTGTTGGTCGACATCCGATCCGACCTGTCACTGGACATGCTTGCCGCCATGCTCGACGGTGACGCTGTGGTGCTGAGCGAGATGCTGCCCGATGGAGACGGGCTGTGGCTCGCGGATGCTGCAGGGGAGCGCTATACCTCCGAGCTTCGTCTCACCCTGTGCGATCCGCTGCCGTACGACGGCACGCGCGTCTGGCAACCGCCCGCATCGTAGCGGGCCGCAAGCGACCTTGCAGCGTCATCGCCCTTCGAAACGCGGCGGGCGGCGTTCGAGGAACGCGCTTATGCCCTCCTTTCTGTCCTCCGTCGCCAGCAAGGCTCGACGGCGCGTCCGTTCGCGCTCCAATGCAGCGTCGAGCCCGGCCTCCTCGATATGGCGCTGGGTCGCCTTAATCGCTTGTACGGCGAGCGGCCCCTGTGCCGCGATACTATGCGCAGTCTCCAGGGCATCGGCGCGCAATCGATCATCATCGCAGAGCCGATTGGCCAGACCCACCCGCTGCGCGGCTTCCGCGTCGATGATGCAGCCGGTGTAGAGCAGCTCGCGCGCGAGACGGGGGGCAACGGCGCGTTGCAGGAAATAGGTCGCGCCGAGGCCGGGCATGGTGCCGAGCTTCACCTCCGGCATGCCGAAGCGCGCTGATCGGTCGGCGAAGATGAAATCGCAGGCGAGCGCCACCTCCAGGCCGCCACCAATCGCGGCACCGTTTACCGCGGCAATGATCGGAACTGGGGCCGCGGCGATCGCGCGCGCGGCGGATTGCGCCCGTTCGCTATACGCAAACAATGCCTCCGGCGACATTGCGATCGACTCGGCAAGATCGGTCCCCGCGAGGAAGGCCGGGCCTTCTGCAGCCAGCACCGCCGCGCGACAGTGGCCATCGAGGCCGGTTGCAAAGGAGATCAGCGCGTCGAGCAGCGCGTCATTGAGCGTGTTCAGGCCGTCGTCGCGGTGGAACGTCGCAATGGTGACCGCGCCGGAGGTTTCGATGCGCAACTGGGTACGGGGTTTCATGGCGCGCTCCGGGCGGCGGCCCCGACGGCAGCGAACAACCCCGCATCGAAAGGGAGATCCAGCGCGCCGCGCACGAGGTGTTCGAGTTGGCGCGGCGTGCGTGCGCCAAGCATCACAATCGTGACCGACGGGTGGTGAAGCAACCACCAGATCGCCAATGCGGGGAGGGAGGTTCCGTGCGCCGCGGCGAGCGCTTGCAATCCGGCGATCCGATCGTCGAGCCCGGGCTTCCAGAGGTGCGCGTAGAGATCGGCGCGCAGGGCGAGGCGGCTCCCTTCGGGTATCTTCTCGGCATAGGCATAGGCACCTCCAAGCAATCCTCCCGCCAGCGGCGAATAGCAGGTGTAGGCGAGTCCCTTGTCTTGGCACGTCGCCATCATGCCATTCTCCGCGTCCACCTGATCCAGCAGATTGAACCTGTTCTGGACCAGGGCGGGGCGATGCGCCGCGGACGCACAGGCCGCGACATCGTCAGCGCCGACGTTCGAAATGCCGAATGCCCCGATCAGCCCTTGCGCTTGCAGCCGGCCCATCGTGTCCATCACCTGCGGCCACGCGACATTGGGGTCGGGAACATGCGTGAGGTAGAAATCGAGCACCTCGACCCGCAGCCGGGCGCGCGACAGTTGCAGTTCGCGTTCGATCGTAGCGGGCTGCAAGCCCCCGCGAAGGCCGACCTTGGAGGAGATTTTGACCTGCGCGCGTTCGTCTTCGCTGCGGGTACGGAGCCACCTGCCGATCATCGCCTCGCTGGCCCCATCGGCATAAGACCCGGCAGTGTCGATCAGCGTGATCCCGAGCGACAACGCGCAATCGAGCAGGGCATGTGCCTCGGCTTCGCTCTCGCCCTGGCCAATCAAGCGGCGTGCGCTGCCGATGCCGCCGAAATTTGCCGCGCCAAGCGCCAGTGCCGAGACGCTCTGCCCCGCCAGTGCGCGCATCATCACAGCCGCCAGGCCTCGGGAAAGGGCAGGTCGAGATCGCCCTCGCAAGCATCGGACGGTGCGTGCAAGATGGTGAAATGCCCGGCGTAGATCGCGGCCGGGTCGCCCGGTTCTGCCAGCACCTGCGCGCTCGCCGAGAGGCGGACCTTGCCGATATCATACAGCGTGTCGAGATCGATCGTCGGCAGCGCCTCGCAACTTGCCCGAAATTCGCGCTCGATCGGCTGGTGCAGGCGAAACTCGCTATGCCGCAGGACGATGCGCGCGCTGACCCGCCGCGCCCACATCCAGCGTACGAGCAACAACCAGGGCGCAAGCGCCGCCGTCGTAAAGACGCCGGGCCCGAACGCGGTGCCGCGGTGGTTCCGCGTCGGCGCGATCGGGGCCGCCAGCGCGATTCGCTCGGGCTCGAAAGCGATGAGGCGTACCTCAAGGTATCGCGTCATGGGGATCCGCTCGTGCAGCGCGTCGCTCAGCCGCGCGAGCGTTTCGGCATCGGCGATCATCCGCGGGGCGCACCAGCAATGATGACGTGATAATGCGTTCCCCCTGGGCTGGCCGCGTTGATCGCGGCGTATCGTGCCTGAGGAACGCCAAGCGGGCTGGTCGGAATGACAATGCCATCTCCTTCGGCGAAAGCCGGGTCGGCGCCGCGCGTGGGGGGTATCTCGCCCTGATTCAGCGCAAACAGCGCTTTGATCAGGCTCCCCGCCGCTGCAGACGCGCCGCAATGGCCAATGTCGGGCATGACCGATCCGAGCGGTAGCACCTCGCGTCGCCCGCGAAAGGCTGCCGCGATCGCAGCGATCTCGGCGCGGTCCGCAGACGGCACGCCGCATCCGAACCCTTCTACGAAGGCAACCTCGTCTGGCGTTACTCCCGCCTTTGCGTGCGCGGCGCGAATTGCCTGTTCGAGCGCGGCGGTGGAAACGAGCTGCGACGCCATATCGGTAGCGACCGCGCTCCCGATCCCGTGGATGACGCCGAGAATCGGATCGCCTCGCCGTCTCGCATCGGCAAGACGGCGTAAGACAAACACGCTTGCCCCTTCGCCCGGCAGATAGCCGTCCGAGGTCCCGGCGAAGGCGATTGGCCGGTCGGAGCGGGACACCTGACCCAGCGCACATTCCTCCGCCAGCCGAGAGACGCCGGATCGCATTTCGGCGCTAGCGCACAGCACCGCATCCACCGCCGGGTCGGCGAGGCGCCTGCCTGCAACTTCCAGCGCGGCAATGAACGACGCGCCGCCGCCAGCCTCCACCGCGCAAATCGGCCCCGTCAGGTCGAAGGCGCGCGCGATCCGGGCCGCGGTGAAACTGGGCGAGAGGTTGAAGAGGCTCGACGCCGACAGTGGCGGCAGATCCGCTGCGAGACACCGCATCGCGGTCTTGACCGTCCGCTCCCGTTCGCGCGGGCACCGACCGCGCTCGGCCATCGCGCCGCGCAGGTGATGCTCGATCTCGGGCAGGCGCGCGGCAGCGACCTGTTTCAGGCCGAAATCGCTGCAATGGTCGGCGGCCAGGACCACCGCGACGTTGCTGCCCGGCGATACGGCAGAACTGCGCGCCGCCTGCCGCGCGAGGTCGATCATCAGGTAATGCAGGGGATCATGCCGCGCGATGTCGGCTGGACGCTCCCCGAAGGCGGCGGCGCGGCGGGCCCATACCAACGGATCGAGCGCCAGCCTGGCGCCGAAGCTTGTGTAGATGCCGGGATGCTCGCGCCGCCACGCCTCTTGCGCATCCGCTTCTTCGGCCAGACCGCTCCATCCCGCCGACAGCGGCTGCGGCCGGAAAGGCCTGTGGCCTTGCAGAAGGTTGCGGTGCAGCGTTTCCAGATCCGGCGCATCGGCGAAACGGGCCGCCATGCCGACGATGGCGATCGACTCCGTTGCGCCTGCCCCTGCGGTGACCCTCGGGGCGGCGGGGAGGGTTGCTGGCGGTGCTTCGACCAATACATGATAATTCTGCCCGCCGCTGGCGATCGCACTGATCCCTGCGCGCCGCGGCGATACGCGGTCGGCGCTGGCGTGGTGCGGATCTGTGGGGCCGACGTTGACGGCACTGAAACGATCGAACGCGGCCCGCGCGTTGTTCGGGCGGACGGGCTGAAATAGCGCCTCCGCTTCGAACAGCGCGAGCGCAGCCACCAGATTGGCAAGCCCGGCTGCTTCTTTTGCATGGCCGATATGCCCTTTGATCGACCGGATCGGGATCGGTTGCGGTGCCCCGCCATGCGCACGAATGTAGGAATTGAACACTTCGGCCTCGATCGCGTCGCCGACGCGCGTGCCGCTGCCATGCGTCAGGTACAGGTCGACCGTTCCTGGGACGATCCCCGCCGACTCGTGCGCGCGCGCGATCGCGAGGCTGTGGCCGCGTGGACTGGGCGACAGCATGTAGCGTTCACGCGCGCCATCGTTCGCCCCGCCGATACCGCGAACGATAGCCCGCACCGGAAGGCCGTGGCCCACCGCGTAGCCCAATGTGGTGACGACAAGCAGCACAACGCCGTCCGAAATCACGGTGCCGCCATTGTCGTCGGTGAACGGGAAACACCCCTCGCGCGCGAGCAGACCGGCGTTGGAGTAGAGTACCTGATTGACGGTATCGACATAGGACAGTGCCCCCGCCAGCGCGAACGGCGCGCCCTGCGCAACGTCGAACGCCGCCATGTCCAGCGCGGCCAACCCCCCGGTGCAATTGCCATCCACGACAATGGCTTTGCCGGTCGTACCCAGGGCACCAGCGAGCGCGGCCGGAAGACGATGCAGCGCGCGCGCGCCTGCTCGCCCGGGATGCAGCGTCTTCGCCAGACTGGCGCGAACCTCGGCAGCGATGACGGCAAGCTCGGTGAAGGAGAATTCGTCCGGGTGCGCCCCAGCGACAAGCGCGGGCAGCAAATCATCTGCCGCAGCCAGCAGTCCCGCGTCGTAAATCGCCGGACCACCGCCGCGCGAATGGGCAAGGAAGATCGGAGCGGCCTGTCCGGTGGTGGCCTCTTTCGACAGTTGCGCCGATCGAAGCGCGCGATCGAGTGCCTCCAAGAGCCAGGTGCGCGCGACAGTCGCGTTGTGTGGTCCGCTATCGGCAAGAGCGCCGCCGCGCAAACTGGACAGGCGCGCATCGCCCTGTCGTGCCTGCGGATCGAAGTAAATATCCGGGTCGATCCGCTCGGCCGGAAAATCCCCGTAACATATCCGGCCTTCGCGTAGGACAGTCGCCAGTTCGTGCGGCGTGCCTGCGCCGGGCAAGGCGAAACCGTACCCGGCGATGACAATGCTCGCTGCATCCATGCGTGGCGCGCCCCCTCAAGGCATTGACAGGAATAGAGGGCCGCGAGCAGGTGCAGTGTCAACCTACTCCCATCGCTAGGTGGACAGGAACAAGCGAATCTTCGAAACTAAGAATTTATCGGTCTTTCACGCCGGAAATTCGCATGCCGTATCGTACGGACGAACGTTTTATGCGCACGTTGATTTGCGAGAGATGGGGTTCACCCGAAGATTTATGCTTCCGCGAAGTACCGCCACCCATTGCCGGCGGTCCGAATGTGCAGATCGACGCCCGCGCCGCTACCGTCAATTTCGCCGATATCTTGATGATCGCGGGCCGATACCAGACGCGGCCCGACCTTCCCTTTACCCCGGGCCTGGACGCTGCGGGCGTGGTTCGGACCGCGCCACCGGGGAGCAGTCTGCGAACTGGCGATCGAGTTGTGGCGATCCTCTGGCATGGCGGATTTGCGGAGCAGGTGTGCGCGGCCGATGTCGAGACCTTTCGCATTCCCGACGCGATGCCGTTCGACATCGCTGCCGTCCTGGCCAGCTCGTACGTCAGCGCGGGGCTGGCGCTGGTCGACGTGGCACGGCTGCAAGCGGGGGAGACCGTGCTCGTGCTGGGCGCAGGCGGGGGTGCCGGGGTCGCGGCAGTGCAGATTGGGAAGGCACTGGGCGCGCGCGTTGTGGCGCTCGCCGGAACTCCCGAGAAACAGGCGCTCGCCGCGCAGGCCGGGGCCGACACGGTCGTATCGTCGACCGCAGCGGATTGGCGCGATCAGGTCGGTGCGTTCGTCGGCGATCGCGGAGCCGACGTCTGTTTTGACCCGGTCGGGGGAGCCCGCAGCAGCGAAGCGCTCTCGATGCTCGGGTGGGGCGGTCGTCACATCGTGTTCGGCTTTGCGGCAGGGGAGGTGCCCGTCGTCCCGGCCAATCGGCTGCTGGTCAAGAATCGCGCGATGCTCGGTGCCTCGCTGCGCTATTTTCGCCGCTACCGCGCCGATCGGCTGCACGCGATGATGGCGCAACTGTTCGATTGGTGGGAGGCCGGGGCGATCGCGCCCGTCGTTACGCGCCACTATTCGCTGGAGCGCGCGGCCGAGGCCTTGCGTGATCTTGCCGCCGGGCGCGCCGCAGGAAAGCTCGTGATCACGATCGGCGCGCCCGATCAATAGGATCGCGGCAGGCCGAGGATATGTTCGGCGACATAGCTGTAGATCATGTTGGTCGAAATCGGCGCGACCTGATAAAGCCGGGTCTCGCGAAATTTGCGCTCGACATCATATTCGGTGGCGAAGCCGAAACCGCCGTGGAACTGAATGCAGGCGTTCGCCGCTTCCCACGATGCTTCGGCACCCAGATATTTCGCCATATTCGCCTGCGCGCCGCACGGCTCCCCGGCGTCATAGCGGCGACACGCCTCGAACCGCATCAGATTCGCCGCCTCGACCGCCATGAACGCTTTCGCAATCGGGAATTGGACGCCCTGATTCTGGCCGATCGGTCGGTCGAACACGACGCGCTCCTTGGCGTACGTCGTTACGCGGTCGATAAACCAATAGCCGTCGCCGATGCATTCTGCAGCGATCAACGCGCGTTCGGCATTCAGGCCCGTCATGATATATTTGAAACCCTGTCCTTCCTCTCCGATCAGATTTTCCACCGGAATTTCGAGATTGTCGAAGAACAGCGCGTTGGTTTCGTGATTGACCATATTGGCGATAGGACGGACTTCCAGACCCGATCCGAGTGCCTGCTTGATGTCGACGAGGAAGATCGAAAGGCCCTCGGATTTGCGGGACACCTCGGCCAGGGGCGTGGTGCGGGCCAGCAGGATCATCAGATCCGAATGGCGGACGCGGCTGATCCACACCTTTTGCCCGTTGACGACATAGCGGTCCCCCTGGCGCACGGCCGTCGTCTTGATCTTGGTGGTGTCGGTGCCGGTCGTCGGCTCGGTGACGCCCATCGATTGCAGGCGCAGCTCCCCCGTCGCGATCCGGGGCAGGTAGGTTCGCTTCTGCTCGGTCGAACCGTGCCGGATCAGCGTGGTCATATTGTACATCTGCCCGTGACAGGCACCCGCATTGCCGCCGGACCGGTTGATTTCCTCCATGATGACGGATGCGGCGGTAAGACCGAGACCCGATCCGCCGAATTCCTCGGGGATCAGCGCGGCCATCCATCCCGCTTTGGTCAGTGCATCGACGAACGCCACGGGATAGGCACGCGCTGCATCGATCTTGCGGAAGTACGCGTCGGGAAACTCTGCGCAAAGCGCGCGGACCCCATCGCGGATCGCGCCGTAGCCGGTGCCTGCTGTCGTCTGCATCAACGGGCGCTCCCTTCCGTGTCCGCACCGTTACGACGGGTCGCCTAGGCCCTCAGTACCCCAGTGCTTCAGGCGGGGCATAGTGCTGAGCGTGGCACGCGAGATCAATGGGAAGCTGAATGTCGACAAAGTGGTCGCCTAGCGAAACGGGCACTACCCCGAGCGCAATTGCACTGAAAATCGCCAACACCGTCGGAAACGGCTTAACGCCGCGATTTCCCGATTGACGATGGTGACCCCTACGGGAATCGAACCCGTGCTTCAGCCGTGAAAGGGCCGCGTCCTAACCGCTAGACGAAGGGGCCATGCAGGGCGTGTGCCCGCGTGCGGAGGGTCGGTTAGGCGTAGTCGGCGCGCGGGTCAAGCGCTGTCTGCGCGGAATCGTTCAATCGGCCCAGGCGGCGTCGTCCACATGCAGTTCCGCGGCGGGGCGGGAACCCCAATCGTCGATCTTCGCACGCCCCGCCAGCCACAGTCTGCGGTGCGGCGGCGCACCCAGCAACGCTTGCCCCAGCGCGGTGTCGGCCTGGCGGAAGGCGACGGTTTTCAGCGTGCCGCCGCCATCGCCGCTGACGATCGCGCGGACATGGCCGTTGCCTACCACATCGGCCTTGATGATCCGCACCGGCCCGGCGACGATGCGTGGTTGCGGCCAGCCCATGCCGTAGGGCCCGCCTGCCTCCATCGCCGCGACGAGGGCAGGGTTGACCCCGCTCGCGGTGAGCACCGCATCGAGCAGCAACGCACGGTCACCCATCGCGCGCGTGACGGCGGCATCGAGTCGCGCGCTCAGGAAGTCGCCGAACGCTTCGACCTGATCCTCGGCAATCGTCAGCCCGGCCGCCATCGCATGGCCGCCGCCCGCAACCAGCAACCCATGCTCCTTCGCCGCCAGCACCGCTGCGCCGAGGTCGACGCCGGGAATCGACCGGCCCGATCCCTTGCCCACGCCCGCATCGTCGATCGCGATGACCAGGGCAGGGCGGCCGAACTTCTCCTTCAGCCGCCCCGCCACGATGCCGATCACGCCGGGATGCCAGCCATGCCCCGCCACCACGATCACCGCGCGGTTGCTTTTGGTGGCTGCGATTCCCTCGGCCGCTTCCTGCACGATCCCCTCGATCGCGCGACGCTCCTCGTTCAACTGGTCGAGTTCGACTGCGATTCGGTCGGCCTCGGCGGGATCGCGCGTGGTGAGCAGCCGCACGCCGAGGTCGGACTTGCCGACGCGCCCACCGGCATTGATCCGCGGCCCCAGCGCAAAGCCAAGGTCGGTCGCGGTCGGCGCGCGCGTCAGGCGCGATGCGGTGATCAGCGCGTTCAGGCCAATGTTGCGGCGCTGCGCCATCACCTTGAGCCCCTGCGCGACGAACGCGCGATTCAGCCCCTTGAGAGCAGCGACATCGGCCACGGTACCGAGCGCCACGAGATCGAGCAGGTCGAGCAATTTCGGCTCAGACCGTGCGGCGAAATAGCCCCGCGCGCGAAGAGTCCGGATCAGTGCCGCGCCGAGCAGGAAGGCAACGCCGACCGCTGCCAGATGTCCGTGCGCAGCGCCGTCGGTCTCATCGAGCCGGTTGGGATTCACCAGCGCATGGGCATGGGGCAAAGCAGCGGCGCATTTGTGGTGATCGACCACCACGACATCGACGCCAGCGACGCGCGCCATCTCCAGCGCCTCGAACGCCTGCGCGCCGCAATCGACGGTGACGATCAGGCTCGCGCCTTCCTCCTTCAACCGCACCAGCGCCGCGCCTGAGGGACCATAGCCCTCCATCAGTCGATCGGGGATATACGGCCGCGCCTCGAGCCCGAGATCGCGCAGCAGCAGGATCATGAGCGCCGCCGATGTCGCGCCGTCGACGTCATAATCGCCGAACACCGCGACATGCTCGCCCGCTTGCACCGCATCGGCAAGGCGATCGGCGGCGCGGTCCATGTCGCGAAAGATAGACGGGTCGGGCATGAAGCCGCGGATGCTCGGTGCCTTGTGCGCCTCCAGCGCGTCGCGCGGACAGCCGCGCGCCAGCAGTAATTGCGTGACGAGATCGTCGGGCGCGAAACCCGGATCGCGCGCGTCCGTCTCCAGCATGCGCCAGCGCCACGGCTGGCCAAGGATCGAGTTTTTGATGTTGAGGACGGTGTTCATGTGGCCGCGTCGTAGCGGGTTGTGGGGGCAGGGGGCAATGCGGCGTCAGCACTCACCGCGCTCCACCCCGAGCTCCACCCCGGCGAAGGCCGGGGCCCAGTTGCGAGCGAGTAGGTAACGACGCGCAACGCCAAAGCATAAAAGTTGCGCAACTGGGCCCCGGCCTCCGCCGGGGTGGATGAGTTTGGTTGCGCGCGGGCAGGAGCGGGTGCAAACCTCCCCAAAACAGGAGAGACACGATGCGCTATCTGGCAGGCCTAGCAGCAGGCGCAGCATTGCTGTGCGCAACCGGCGCGGAGGCTAAGGGCCCGCGCTTCGCCGCCACCATCACCCGCACCACCTATGGCATCCCGCATATCCGCGCGGCCAATTGGAGCGGTCTCGGCTACGGCGTCGCCTATGCCTATACGCAGGATAATCTGTGCATGTTGGCGGAGGAATTCGCCACCGTCGCCGGGGAACGCTCGCTGTGGTTCGGTGCCAAGGGGACCGCGACGCTCGGCTTCGACCGGATCGACAATCTGTCGTCCGATCTGTTCTTCCGCTCGATCATCGATCTGCCCGCGCTGCGCAGCGGCTTCGGGAAGGCGAGCCCCGCAACGCAGGCGCTCGTGCGCGGTTATGTCGCCGGCTATAACAAGGCGCTGCGCGATCTCGGCCCGCAGGGCGTACCGGTGGCGTGTCGCGGCAAGGGCTGGGTCCGACCGATCGCGCTCGACGACATGCTGCGGCTGACCGAGAAGCAGATGCTGCTGGCAAGCTCGCTCGCGCTCGCGCCGATGGTGACCTATGCCGCACCGCCCGGCGCGCCACAGGCGGCGGCGCTGTCGAGCGAAGATCCGCTCCGCCCGCGCCACATTGGCTTCGGTAGCAACGGCTGGGCGTTCGGCTCGGACGTGACTACCGACAAGCGCGGGTTGCTGGTCGGCAATCCGCATTTCCCCTGGACCGGGCCGAGCCGCTTCTACGAAATGCACCTGACCGTGCCGGGCAAATATGACGTGATGGGCGTCACGCTCGCGGGTGGGCCGATCGTCACGCTGGGCTTCAACAAGGATGTCGCCTGGACCCACACCGTTACCGCCGCACAGCATTTCACCGTGTTCCAGCTGAAGCTCGATCCCGCCGACCCGACCGCCTATCTGGTCGACGGCAAGAGCGAGAAGATGCGGCGCATGAGCGTCAGCGTGCCGATGTCCGACGGCGCGCCGCCGGTGCTGCGCACGCTCTACGCATCGCGCTACGGCCCGCTGATCGCCAATCCGCTGGCGGGGTTTGCGTGGAACAAGACCACCGCCTTCACGCTGCGCGATGCCAATCACAACAATCAGCGCGCGCTCGATACCTGGCTGGCGATCGGGCAGGCGAAGAACGTTGGCGAAGTGCGCGCCGCGGTCGAGCGCACGCTCGGCATTCCGTGGGTCAACACGATCACGGCGGACCGCTTCGGCAAGGCGCTCCACGCCGATGTCACCGCCGTCCCCAATGTCTCGACAGCAAAGGTCAAGGACTGCGCCACCCCCGCCTCGGTGGCGTTTGCCGGGCGGCTGGTACTGCTCGATGGCAGCCGCAGTGCGTGCGATTGGGACAAGGTCCCCGGCACGGCAGTTGCCGGGCTGATGCCCGCGCGCGATCAGGCGGTGCTGGAACGGCGCGATTATGTCGCCAACAGCAACAATTCCTACTGGCTGAGCAACCCCAAGGTCCCGGCTATCGTCCGCTCGCCGATCCTGGGGACTGCAGAAACCGCACGTTCGCTGCGCACCCGCTCGGGCCTGCTGGAGATCGAGCGACGGCTCAACGGCACCGACGGCCTGCCCGGCACGCAGATCGATCATGCCCGCGCCGAGGCGATGGCATTCGCCAACAAGAGCCTTGCGGCCGAACTTGCGGTCGATCCGGTTCTGGCGCTGTGCCGCGGGCAGGAGGATCTCAAAGCGGCCTGCGCGGCGCTGGCCGGGTGGGACCGCCGCTATGATCTCGACAGCCGCGGGGCGTATCTCTTCGCGGCCTTCTGGGAGGCCGTGAAGGTGCCGCAATGGGCAGTGCCGTTCGACAAGGCCGACGCGGTCCACACCCCGCGTGATCTGGTGACCAGCGGGGCGGCGGGCGAGAAGCTGCTCGCGGCGCTGCAGTCGGCGGTCGCGCGGTTGGCGAAGGAAGGCATCGCGCTCGATGCACGCTGGGGCGACGTGCAATTCGCGGTGCGCGGGAACGACCATATCCCGATCCATGGTGCTGCGGGGACGCTCGGCGTGCTGAACGTGCAGCAATCCGACGTCGTGGCGGGCGGATTGGTCCCCAAGCACGGCACGAGCTACATCCAGGTCGTCGGCTTCGATGCGACCGGGCCGGTGGCGGATGCGTTGCTCAGCTATTCGCTGTCGACCGATCCGGCGTCACCCTATTACGCCGATCAGACGCGCGCTTTCTCGGTGAAGAAGTGGCATCGGCTGCCCTTCACGCCGGTCCAAATCGCGGCGGACGGGGGCACGAAGACAATGCGGATTTCGGAGTAGCGCCGCCCCGCTATCACCACCACCCCACCACCACCCCGGCGAAGGCCGGGGCCCAGTCGAGGGACCGGACTCATCGGGCATTGCGCTTCGTTACATCGGCCTTTGCAACTGGGCCCCGGCCTCCGCCGGGGTGGAACAGTGTCTGAAGGGCAAACCCTCACTCCTGAATCCAGTTCCCCTCGCGGAACCATTTCGTCACGATGTACTTCGTGCCCTTCACCACCGGCATCCCTTCATGCAGCGTCTGTTCGTTGCGGCTGCCGTCGAGGTTCATATTGTTCCACGCGAGCAACAGCCCGCGCTTCGGCGCGACCTTGATGCCGATCTGCGGGAACCAGGTCGCGCCGCCTTCCTCGACCGTGTTGAGATAGATCATCGCGGTCCAGGTGCGCTGTCCGCCGGACTTGATCATGTGCGGCCAATAAGGCTGCTTTTCGTTGAAATAGTCGAAATGCGCTCGGAAATGCTGGCCGACGGCGTAGCGTTGCCCCTGCATCGTCTCGCCGTGGACCGGATCGATCCCGAGCAAGGCGGCGATCGCCTCGTCGGTCGGGCGCACTTCGGGCGAGTAGCGTTCCATGTCGCAACTGTCGCTGGTGCGGAACTCCTGCACCGTCTCCGCCGCCAGCACGGTCGAGCGGCGCCGGTTCGAATCGATCAGCTTGCACAGCCGGTCGCACGTCGCCGCGTCCAGGAAGTCGGGATGGTAATAGATTTGCGCGGTATCGACCTTGGCGCGCTTTACGTTCGGATTGGCGTCGAGCCGGGCGGAAACGGTTTCGCCGAACAAGCGCCGCACTGGCGATGCGCCATTCGGTTTCTTTGCAAACAGAGCCATGCCCGCGACTTTGCCGCGCGCGTCCCAAAAAACAAGGGGTCCGCAAGCTCAGGCCTGCGGACCCCTGTCGTTTCAATCGCTTCCGGCGCTTACCAGAAGATGTCGTACACCGTGTCGACGACATAGCCGGTGCGGATATCGACCAGCAGCGCGTCGTTGTAATAGCGCACCCAACGATACGGGCCGTACGCCGGGGGCAGCCGGTAATAGTCCGCGTCATCGATCCAATAATCCTGGTTGTACAGGATCGAGCTCAGCGTGAAGCCGATCGAGAAGCGGCGATAGCCATAGCTCCAGCCATACGGTGCGTAGTAGCGCGGCAGGCGGAAGATGTTCCGGTTCTGAGCGCGATAGGCGTAATAATTGTAACGGTTGTCCCGCCGCCAATCGCGGTTCCAGTTGCGGTTGTTGCCGTTCCAATTGCCGTCCCAGCCACGGTTATAATTGCTGGAGAAGCCACGGCGATCGTCCTGCCGCCAGTCACGCCGTGCATCCTGACGCCGGTCGTCCTGCCGCCAGTCGCGCCGGTCGTCGCGGCGATCATCCTGACGCCAGTCGCGCCGGTCGTCACGCCGGTCCGCCCGAACGTCACCGCGCGGGTTCTGCCCGGCGTTGAAGTCCGGTCGGCCATCGCGGCGTCCGTCGCCGAAGCGGCCATCACCGCCACGCTGGAAGGGCTGACCCGGTTGCCCCGCCACAGGTGCCTGCACCTGCGGCGGCGCCGGATTCGTCACCACGGCCGGGCCGCCCCGCACCTCGCCCCGCCCGCGGAAGTCGCCACGGCCCTGACCTTCGCCACGCCAGCCGCCACCGCCGAAGTTCGGGCGGTCGCCACGATCTGGCCGTTCGAAGCGCGGCTGCGCCTGAACGTCGGCCTGGACCTGCGCCTGGGGTTGCGGGCGCTGGAATTGCGGTCGTTCGAACTGCGGGCGTTCCGCCTGCTGCGGACGCTGGAACTCGGCCCGCGCTTCGGGCGCACGCATCTCGCGCTGCGGCGGGGCACCGCGCTCGCCGCGATCCGCGCGTTCCTGTCGGCCGCCACGCTCCTGTAAACCATCTTGCGCAAACGCCGTCGCCGGGATCAACGCAGAAGCCGCCATGATCGCGGCGAGCAAAGTCTTGCGCATCGGTTAGGTCCTCACTCTTCGTCCGGACGCCATGTCCGTCGTTGGCTTCTTCTAGGGCGGAGTCGATGAGCCGTGTCTGAATTGCGTTGACAGCAATCGGAAAGGATTCAGCGATTGCGCGGGATCAGCGCTGGTACTTCGCGCGCAGCATCCGCCGGAGAGATGCCGGGGGCAGGCGGCGCCTCGATCGTCTCGTCGCCGCGCTGCACGCTTGCCGCCAGCAGGATCGCCTCAATCAGCCGGGGATAGATGCCGCAGCGGCACAGATTGGTGATTCCGGCGCGAATATCGTCCTCGCTCGGGTTGCGGTTCTTCTTCAGC
Organism: Sphingomonas sp. MMS24-J45; assembly: GCF_044881195.1. GTDB lineage: Bacteria > Pseudomonadota > Alphaproteobacteria > Sphingomonadales > Sphingomonadaceae > Sphingomonas. Next base: position 3,271,945 of record NZ_CP173255.1, read on the forward strand.
AGCACCGCCGCCGCCATCACGATGCCGGGGATGCAGAATCCGCATTGCACGACATTGCCCGCGACCAGCGCCATCTGCACTGGATGCGTGCGCTCGCGCGACAGGCCCTCGATCGTCGTGACGAAACTCCCCTCGATCGCGCCGATCGTCCGCTGGCACGATCGCACCGCCTCACCGTCAATATCCACGGTGCACGCGCCACACTCGCCATTGCCGCAGCCATATTTGGTGCCGGTCAGGTTCGACGCATCGCGCAGCGCCCACAACAACGGCGTTTGCGGGTCGAGCTTGTACTGCACGGGCTGGTTGTTGACGGTGAAGCGAGTCATCCGTGCCGGTGTAGCGCGGGATCCGCAAACGCCCAACTGTTCGCTCGAACCGAACAGCGATGGAAACGACTCGTTTCGCACCTCGCGATTGTGGTGCGGCGCGCGTGCGCCGATATCTTGCGCATGGCGCTCCCGACCCTCTTCATCCCGCACGGCGGCGGCCCGTGCTTCTTCATGGATCCGGCCGGCGGACCGTCCGATCCGATGTGGCGCAGGATGCAGGCCTATCTCGCGGGCCTGCTCGCGTCGCTGCCCGAACGGCCGCACGCGATCCTGCTCGTCTCGGGTCATTGGGAAACGCCCGAGCTGGCGATCAACGTCAGCGACGGGCATCCGCTTACCTACGATTATTACGGCTTCCCGCCGCATACCTACCAGCTCGATTGGCCGTCGCACGGATCGCCCGAGCTCGCGCGCCGCGTCGGCGAACTGTTGAGTGCTGGCGGTTTCGCGCATCACGACGAAGCGCGCGGCTGGGACCACGGCGTGTTCATCCCGATGATGGTCGCGGTGCCCGAGGCCAACATTCCGCTCGTCCAACTGTCGCTGCGCGCCGATCTCTCGCCCGAGGCGCACATCGCGATCGGCCGCACGCTCGCCCCCTTGCGCGACGAAGGCGTGCTGATCGTCGGATCGGGCATGAGCTTCCACAATCTGCGCGTACGCGGCCCACAAGCGACCCCGCAGGCCGACGTCTGGGATGCCGCGCTGACCGCCGCGGTGACCGATCCCGATCCGCACGCCCGCGCCACCCGCGTCGCCGCGTGGGAGACGCTGCCGCACGCCCGCTTCGCGCACCCGGAGGCGGAGCATCTTCTCCCGCTGATGGTCGCACTCGGCGCGGGCGGGGAGGGGCCAGCGGTGCGCGACTATAGCGACCACGTTCTTGGCTGGGCGGTGTCGGGTTATCGTTTCGGATGAGCGCGGCATTGCCTGCATCCGGGGGGCGTCCTAAGCCGTAAGGGTCACACAGTCCTCGACGGAGACCGGTCTTGCGCCATCTGACGATCCTGCTCGCGCTTATCGCCACACCCGCGCTGTCGGCTGAGACCGACACGGGCACAAAGGCCGCCGCGCTGCTGGCAGGGACCGCCGGGCGCTGGCAGGGCGAGCTGCAATATCGCGATTATCAGAGCAACACTTGGCAGGGCCTGCCGATGACGGTGACGATCGCTGCCCAGCCCGATAGGGTCACGACCGTCCGCACCGCGCAATTCGATGATGGTCCGAAGACCGGGATCGTCACGATCACCACCGTCAATGCGGTCGATCCGGTCGCCGCGACGCTTAGCTATGCCGCGTTTCGCCGCAGCCGCCCGACCGACACTGGCGTGGAGCAGATCAGCGCGGCCGAAGCCGGCGCGGATGCAACCCATTGGAAAATCGTGACAATGGAACGGCGCACTGACGGCAATCAAGTCGCCGACGTCCGCGAAACCACCACACGCGACGGCGATACGCTGACCACGCTGAAGGAGGTCAATCCGGTGGAGGACGGCAAGGACGAATGGCTGCCGCGCAACCGTTCTGTGCTGCGTCGCGTCGGAGGATAGCGGCGCAGCACCGCGCGCTGTCCTACACGCGCGCGACCTGTCATGCTGGCGGTCCGCTCTTTGGAACCGTCAGCCTTCATGCTCGCGCACCCGGCGCGCGAAGACCCTGCGATGGTGCGACCTTATGTGACTTTAAGCGCTACCGCGCCCGTCCGATCGGGTCGGGCGTAACGCGCCTGCCCCGGCCGCAGCACCTCTTGCGAGTGGCACTTTCGCAACTTTCGGGTCGGTTATGCCCGCCAGCCCGTGTCGATCTTGTCGACCAGCCGCACCATCGCGGCAAAGTCCGCCGCGCCGGGGCCACCCGGAACCTGCGCCAGATGCAGGTCGCGCTGATGCACCTTGATGACCTCGTCCGACACTTCCAGCGGCTCGCCCATTCCCATCGTCGCCACCTGGATCTCGCACGCGCGCTGCAGCGACCAATGCTTCACGAATGCCTCGGGCAGCGTCTTGCCCATCACGAGGATGCCATGATTGCGCAGCAGCATCACCCGCTTGTCGCCGAGATGTTCGAGCAAGCGCTCGCCTTCCTCATCGCGCACCGTGACACCTTCGAAATCATGGTATGCGATTTGCCCAATGAAATTGCAGGCGTAGAAATTGGTCGGCCGCAGCCCGCCCTTCAGCGAACTGACCGCCATGCCCGCAGTCGTGTGGGTGTGCATGATGCAATGCGCATCGGGCAGATGGCGGTGGAACAGCGCGTGCTGGACGAAGCCCGCGCGGTTCACCGGATAGGGTGAATCGTCCAGCTTGTTCCCGTCAATGTCGATCTTGACCAGGCTGGAGGCCGTCACTTCGCTGAAATGCAGGCCGAACGGGTTGATCAGGAACGCGCCATCCTCGCCCGGAATCTTGAGCGTGATGTGGTTGTAAATCATCTCCGACCAGCCGAGCATCGCGAACACGCGGTAGCAGGCAGCAAGCTGCTGGCGCGCTTCCCATTCGGCTTCGGTCATTTGCGTTGGGGCAATTGCGGCGGTGGCCATGACGCTTCTCCTGATCGATTTTGCGACGTTATCGCATGTTCGGTATGGCCGCGCAAACCTGCTTGGGTCAGATCAGCGCGGCGATCTCGTCCTCGCTCAGCCCCGCCTCGGCAAGGATCGCGGCGCCCTCGTCGCGGGCACCCATCTGCGGCGGCACGGTCTCGCTGACCGAATAGCGCGGGGCAGGGGCCGGCTGCACGATCCCGCCCGCCGTCACGAAGGTGCCGCGTGCCACATTGTGCGGATGCTGCGTTGCCTCCTCGAAATCGAGCACCGGCGCCACGCACGCCTCATGCCCCTCGAATGCCGCAACCCACTCGTCGCGGCTACGCTGCTTGAACCGCACGACAAGCTCCTGCTTCAATGCGGGCCAGCCCGAGGGCACGAACTGCGCATCCCACTCCGCCCCGTCGAGCCCCATAACCCGGCGCAGCGCGGCATAGAATTGCGGCTCGATCGCCCCGACCGCCAGCCATTTGCCATCGGCGGTCTCATAGGTGTCGTAAAAATGCGCCCCGCCATCGAGCAGGTTCGTGCCGCGCCGGTCGCCCCACCGGCCTTGCCCGCGCATCCCCCAGATCATCGATGTCAGCACCGCTGACCCATCGGTCATCGCGCAATCGACCACCTGGCCCACGCCGGTCGTCTTCGCCTGCAGCATCGCCGCCAGCATCCCGAAGGCGAGCATCATCCCGCCCCCGCCGAAGTCGCCGACCAGGTTCATCGGCGCAACCGGCTTGCCGCCCGCATCGCCGATCGCATGGAGCGTGCCCGAAATGGCGATATAATCGATGTCGTGCCCCGGCTCCGACGCCAACGGGCCGGTCTGGCCCCAGCCGGTCATCCGCCCGAACACCAGCTTCGGATTGTCGCCGATCAACACGTCCGGCCCCAGCCCGAGCCGCTCCATCACGCCGGGCCGAAACCCTTCGATCAGCCCGTCGCACGTCGCCGCGATCCGGCGCACCGCGGCTACCGCTTCGGGCTTCTTCAGGTCCAGCGCGATCGTCCTGCGGGAGCGCAGCAGCGGGTCGCGCGCATCGTCGCTAACCCCGCCACCGCTGCCCGGCCGCACCACGCGGATCACCTCGGCCCCGTGATCGGCCAGCATCATCCCGCAAAACGGACCCGGTCCGATCCCGGCCAGTTCGAGGATACGGAGACCCGAGAGCGGGGCGGGGGCGCTGCTCATCAGAACGCCGCGATCCCGGTGATCGCCCGGCCTAGGATCAGTGCATGGACATCATGCGCGCCCTCGTAGGTGTTCACCGTCTCAAGGTTCATCAGGTGGCGCATCACCTGATATTCTCCGCTGATGCCGTTGCCGCCATGCATGTCACGGGCGTTGCGGGCGATATCGAGCGCCTTGCCGACATTGTTGCGCTTGACGATCGAGATCATCTCCGGTGCGAACTTGCCGGCATCCATCAACCGCCCGACGCGCAGGCTGGCTTGCAGGCCCAGCGCAATTTCGGTTTCCATGTCGGCGAGCTTCTTCTGATAAAGCTGCCGCCCCGCCAGTGGCGTCCCGAACTGCTGCCGGTCGAGTCCGTACTGCCGCGCGGCGTGAAAGCAGAACTCCGCCGCGCCAAGCGCACCCCAGCTGATGCCGTAGCGCGCCCGGTTGAGGCAACCGAACGGCCCCTTCAGCCCCTGGACATCGGGCAAGAGTGCGTCCTCAGACAGCTCGATTTCGTCCATCAGGATCATGCCCGTGATCGACGCGCGCAGCGACAGCTTGCCCTCGATCTTCGGCGTCGCGAGGCCCTTGGCACCCTTCTCGACGATGAAGCCGCGAATGCCGTCGCCATGCGCTTCGGACTTCGCCCAGATGACAAACACGTCGGCGATGGGCGCGTTGCTGATCCAGGTCTTGGCCCCCGACAGAACGTAGCCCCCATCGACCTTCTTCGCCCGCGTCGTCATGCTACCGGGGTCGGAACCGGCATCGGGTTCGGTCAGGCCGAAGCAGCCGATCCATTCGCCGGTCGCCAGCTTAGGCAGGTACTTCATCTTTTGCGCCTCGGACCCGTAGGCGAGGATCGGGTACATCACGAGGCTCGACTGCACCGACATCATCGATCGATAGCCCGAGTCGATCCGCTCCACTTCCCGCGCCACCAGCCCATAAGCGACGTACGACGCACCGACGCCGCCATATTGCTCCGGCACCGTCGGCCCGAGCAGCCCGAGTGCGCCCATCTCGCGGAAGATTTCGGGGTCGGTCACTTCATTCTGAAACGCATCGACGATCCGCGGCGCGAGCTTGTCTTGCGCATAGGCCCGCGCCGAGTCGCGGATCATCCGCTCATCGTCTTCCAATTGATCGTCGAGGAAGAAGGGATCGGCCCAATCGAAACGCGCCATCTCGGCCATGCTACAGCTCCAGAACTACGGAAATACGGTTACGCGGCGGCTATTGCCCCAGCACGCGATCGTCGAACAGCCCGAAGGCCAGGGTCGAGGCATAATAGCTGATCGCCCGCTCGCGCGTCATCGTGCTTGCCCATTTGCGCATGTCGAATGCGGCATTCTGCATCGCCATCAGCGCTTGCGAGGCGACCAGCGGATCGACCGGGCGGATCGATCCTTCGGCGATACCGTCGCTCATCGTACCCGCAAAGCGCCGCGCGATCCGGTTCGACCGATCGACCATCTCGCGCCGCGCATCCCCAGGCAGACCGGACAGCGCGGTAGTACGCAATAGCGGCCCGCGCTCGGAGAATTGGACGTCGAGCAAGGTCGCGATCGTCCCGGAAAGCCGGTCCCAATGCGAGCCGCCGCGCTCATCCGCCAGCCGCTGCGCGTCGGCGACGGTGTCGAGGCTTCGCTTGTAACAGGCGAGAACGAGGTCGTCCTTGGCGTCGAGATGGTGGTAGAAGCTGCCCTTGGTTACGTTCAATTCGGAGGCGATCTTCTGCACCGATGCGCCACGATAGCCGAGCTCGTTGATCAGCCGCGTCGCCGCCAGCAGGAACGCCTCGCGCCCCGGCTCGGGCTCGTCATGCGCCAGATCGATCAGGGTAGGATCCCAGCGCGCCTTTGGCCCAGCAATGCCGTGCGCGAACACGTCCATCAGCCGTTCCTCGACCCGGGCGTATTGATCGGGTTCGTAGCGATTGAGCCAGACTGGCAGCCAGAAAGTGTTCTCGAGCAGCACATGCGCCCGCCCGCCATGCAAATCGGTCTGCGCGCGGTTGGCGGCGGGGCCCCACAGGCTGCGCGTCTTGCGGAAGACTTCGCGCCATCCGGTCATCAACCGGCCGAGCACCGGCTCCTCCATCGCGCGCAGATCGGACAGGATCGCGAAGGCGGTTTCCTCCCCGCGCTGAATCCGCGCCAGCCGCGTCATGTTAAGCGAAAGATATTTTGCGACCCGGGCGTGCGGGGTCGGTTCGGCTAGCGACTCGTCGAGCATCGCCAGCAGCTTTTCCAGCGTATGTTCGAAACATGCCGCCGCCAGGTCTTCCTTACGCTTGAAATAATAGGTGACGCTGGTCGTGTTCAGCCCGACTCGGCGCGCGACATCGGCGAAGGTCATGCCTTTCGCGCTTTGTTCGTTGATCGCCTCGGCCGCCGCTGCCAGGATCGCGTCGCGCTTGGCGCGAAAGCGCTTGGTGCTGGTATCTTCGTCCAGCGCGATGGTCTCATTGGCCTCCATAGCGAAACTGTAACACTATCTTTTAGAAGAAACAGTCCCTTTCAAGCGGACTGCGAATGCGGGTGTTTTGATGCTCGAAGGCGCTTTACCGAAAACGCGGTACGGTCTAACGACCCGTTCAACAGCAGATTTTGGAGAGCGGCGATGGACTTCACACTCAGCGAACGCGAAAGCTATTTCCGGGACCGCGTGCGGACGTTCATCGACCAGAATATCCGCCCGCGCCAGGCCGAGTTCGAGGAACAGCACCACACCGGCGAGCGCTGGAAGGTGATTCCGGTGATCGAGGAGATGAAGGAAAAGGCCAAGGCCGCCGGCCTGTGGAATTTCTTCATGCCGCCGCATTCGGGCCAGACCCATGTCGATGACACGTTCGAATTCGAAGGTACGCAGCTCACCAACCTCGAATATGCGCTGTGCGCGGAGGAGATGGGCAAGATCGGCTGGGCGAGCGAGTGCTTCAACTGCTCGGCGCCCGACACCGGCAACATGGAAGTGCTCCACCGCTACGGCACGCGCGAGCAGAAGGAGCGCTGGCTGCGCCCGTTGATGCACGGCGAAATCCGCTCGGTCTTCCTGATGACCGAGCCGGCGGTGGCGTCCTCTGACGCAACCAACATCGAGACGAGCATCGTCCGTGACGGCGACCATTACGTCATCAACGGCACGAAGTGGTGGTCGTCGGGCGTGGGCGATCCGCGTTGCAAGATCGGCATCCTGATGGGCAAGACCAACCCCAATGCCTCGCGCCACAGCCAGCAGAGCCAGATCTTGGTGCCGATGGACACGCCGGGCGTGACGATCAAGCGCATGCTGTCGGTCTATGGGTACGACCACGCGCCGCACGGGCATGGCGAAGTGGTGCTCGAAAACGTGCGGGTGCCGGTCGAAAACCTGTTGCTGGGCGAAGGTCGCGGGTTCGAGATCGCGCAAGGGCGCCTCGGGCCGGGCCGCATCCACCATTGCATGCGCACGATCGGCGTCGCCGAAACCGCGATCGAGGCCATGGCCAAGCGCCTTCTGTCGCGCGTCGCCTTCGGCAAGCGGATCGCCGATTTCTCGGTGTGGGAGGAGCGCATTGCCCGCGCTCGGATCGATATCGAGATGACACGTCTGCTATGCCTGAAGGCCGCCGACATGATGGACCGTGCGGGCAACAAGAGCGCGCAGCAGGAAATCGCGATGATCAAGGTGCAGGCGCCCAACATGGCGCTGTCGATCCTCGACGACGCGATCCAGGCGCATGGCGGCGGCGGCGTGTCGGACGATTTCCGTCTGGCGCACGATTGGGCAGCGATGCGGACGCTGCGCTTTGCCGACGGCCCGGACGAAGTCCACAACCGCGCCATCGCCCGCAACGAATTCGGCAAGTACGCCGAATACAAGGCCGACCGCGTATCGAGCGGCGATCTGGCGGCAACCCGGTGAAAGCCGCCGTCCTTTACGCGCCGAAATCGGAACTGGTGATCGAGGACATTTCTGTCTCCGATCCCGGCCCGCGCGAAGTGCTGATCCGCACCGTGGCGTGCGGGGTATGCCGCAGCGACCTGCACTTCGTCGATGGTGCCTTTCCGCATCCGATGCCGACGGTGCCGGGACATGAGGCAGCGGGAATCGTCGAGGCGGTCGGATCGGACGTAGCGCATCTGAAGGTCGGCGACCACGTCATCACCTTCTTCACGGTGTTCTGCGGCAGTTGCGAGATGTGCGTTACGGGGCGCCCGTCGCTGTGTGTCGATCCGTCAACTCGGCGGGCGAAAGGTGCGCCGCCGCGGCTCAGCCTGAAAGACGGCACCCCGCTCGCGCCGTTCCTCAACCTGTCCGCCTTTGCCGAAATGATGTTGGTGCACGAAAACGCCTGCGTCGCGATCGACAAGGCGATGCCGCTCGACCGGGCCGCTTTGCTCGGCTGCGCGGTGATCACCGGGGCTGGCGCGATCTTCAATGACAGCCAGCTCCGTCCCGGCGAGACCGTCGCGGTAATCGGCTGCGGCGGGATTGGCCTCGCCGCGATCAATGCCGCCAAGATTGCGGGCGCGGGGCAGATCCTCGCGATCGATCCCGTCGCCGACAAGCGCGCGCTGGCCGAGAAATTGGGTGCGACCGATCTGCTCGATTCGAATGATCCGGACCTCGCCAAGAAGGTCGCAGCGATGACCGCGGGCGGGGTCCATTACGCCATTGAGGCGGTCGGCCGCCCTGAAACCGCCGAGCTCGCCTGGACGATCCTGCGGCGCGGCGGCACCGCGACCATCCTGGGCATGATTGCGCCGGGCGGAGAGGTGAAGATCGCAGGTCCGACCTTCCTGACGGGCAAGAAGCTGCAAGGCTCGCTGCTCGGCTCGACGCGCTTCCCGATCGACATGCCGCGGCTGGTGCGGCTCTATCTCGACGGCAAGCTCGATCTGGACACGATGGTGGCGGAGCGGATCACGCTCGACGGCGTCAACGACGCGCTCGCCAAACTCCGCACCGGCGACACGGTGCGCTCGGTCATCGAGTTCGCATGATGGCCGACAGCGCAGACATTTCGATGGTCGGCACGATCCCGGTCCCTGCCGACGATACGATCGATCCGGCGGCGGTCGGCGCTTGGATGAAGGGCCATATGCCCGACATCGACGGACCGGTGGCGCTGTCGAAGTTCAAGGGCGGCCAGTCGAACCCGACCTATCGCGTTGATGCAGGCGGGAAGAGCTATGTCCTGCGTCGCCAACCGTTCGGCAAGTTGCTGCCCTCCGCGCATGCGGTCGATCGCGAATATCGCCTGATCGCCGGATTGCACCCGACCGGTTTCCCGGTACCCGCGCCGTTCGGGCTGTGCGACGATCCGGCTGTCATCGGATCGATGTTCTACGTCATGGAAATGGTCCAGGGTCGCAGCCTGTGGGACGGCGCGCTGCCGGGCATGACGCCGGTCGAACGCCGCGCGCATTACGATGCAATGGTCGATACGTTAGCGGCGCTCCATAACACCGATTACGTCGCGGCCGGGCTGGGCGAGTATGGTCGCCCCGGCAATTATTTCGAGCGCCAGGTCGCGCGCTGGACCAAGCAATATCGCGCCTCCGAAACCGAGCATATGCCGGCGATGGAGTCGCTGATCGAATGGCTGCCGGCGACCTTGCCCGAACAGACGCGCACTTCGATCGTCCACGGCGATTACCGCATCGACAACATGATCTTCGCGCCCGATGCGCCGAAGGTGATCGCGGTGCTCGATTGGGAGCTCTCGACGCTGGGCGATCCGCTCGCCGACATCGCCTATTTCCTGATGAACTGGGTGACCGAGCCGGAAGGGCGTTCGGGCGTGATGGGCCTTGCGGGGCCCGACACCGGCATCCCCACGGTGGACGAGGTGGTCGAGCGTTATTGCGCCGCAACGGGGCGCGACGCCCTGCCCAACCTCAACTGGTACTTTTCGTACAGCCTGTTCCGCCTGGCGGGCATCGTGCAGGGCATCAAGAAACGCATCGTCGATGGGACCGCCTCCAGTGCGCAGGCGGCGAAGACCGCCGAGCGGGTCGGGCCGCTCGCCACCGCGGCATGGGATTTCGCGAAACGGGCAGGGGCGTAAAGCATGTCGCAATTCGATCTGGCGGGAAAAGTCGCGGTCATCACCGGCTCCTCGCGCGGGATTGGCAGGGCGAGCGCGTTTGAGTTAGCCGAACATGGGGCAAAGGTCGTCATTTCGAGCCGCAAGCAGGATGCCTGCGATGCGGTCGCCGCCGAAATCAACGCGAAGTTCGGGGAGGGCACCGCCATCGCGGTTGCCGCCAACATTTCCGACAAGGCGGGCCTGCAGCATCTGGTCGACGAGACGCGCCGCGTGTTCGGGCAGATCGACGTGCTGGTCTGCAACGCTGCGTCCAATCCCTATTACGGGCCGCAGGCGGGAATTTCGGACGAGCAGTTTCGCAAGGTGCTCGACAACAATATCGTGTCGAACCACTGGCTGATCGCGATGGCCGCGCCCGAAATGCGCGAGCGCCGCGCCGGGAGCATCATCATCATCTCCTCGATCGGCGGCATCCGCGGCACGCCGATCATCGGTGCCTATGCCATTTCCAAGGCGGCGGACATGCAGCTCGCGCGCAATCTGGCGCATGAATTCGGGCCCGATAATGTGCGCGTGAACTGCATCGCGCCGGGCCTGATCAAGACCGATTTCGCGCGCGCGCTGTGGGAAGATCCGGCACGGATCGCCGAAGCGAACCAGCGCGTGCCGCTGCGCCGGATCGGCGAACCGGAAGAAATCGCGGGCGCGGCGGTGTTCCTGGCGAGCGCGGCGAGCAGTTTCATGACCGGTCAGACGATCGTGCTCGACGGGGGCGTGACGATCTGACGATTCCGTCACCCCAGCGTAGGCTGGGGTCTCGTGGTGGCGGTCTAGACGAAAGGCTTAAGATCCCAGCCTTCGCTGGGATGACGGAGGTGGGTATGCGGTTCAGCGGCAAGTCGATCATCGTGACCGGGGCGGGCTCGGGCATCGGCCGCGCGGCGGCGCAGCTGTTCGCGGCGGAAGGGGGCAGCGTGCTTGCCGCCGATCTGTCGGATACGGTGCACGAAACCGCCGCGATGATCGACAAGGCGGGCGGCACGGCCCACGCGATCCAGATCGACGCCGGGTCGGAGGAAGACGTGATCCGCGTGGTCAACGTCGCGTGCGAATATTATGGCGGGCTGGACGTGATGTTCGCCAATGCCGGGATTTCCGGCGGCATGGCCAATATCTTCGACACCGATGTCGCGCTGATCACCGAAGTGCTGCGCGTCAATCTGATCGGGCCGTATCTCGCGATCAAGCACGCCGCGCCCAGGATCGCCGAGCGCGGCGGCGGTGCGATCGTGCTGACGGCGAGCGTGGCGGGCATTCGCTCCGGCGCGGGGTCGCCGGCCTATTCCGCGTCGAAGGCGGGCGTCATCAATCTGGCGATGGTGTCGGCGCAGCAGCTTTCCGGATCGAACGTCCGCGTCAACGCGATCTGCCCCGGCCTGACCGAGACCGGCATGACCAAGCCGACCTTCGATTATGCGCGCGAGGCGGGCAAGATGGATCGAGTTCGGGCGGTTGAACCCGCTGCGCCGTGGTGCGCAGCCCGAGGAACTCGCCAAGGTTGCCGCCTTCCTCGCCTCCGACGACGCGAGCTATGTCAACGGTCAGGCGATCGCGGTCGATGGCGGATTGTCGTCGAGCCACCCGGTCACGCGCCAGGAATATGGCAAGACGGCGGTATGACGCCACCGCGTAACCGCGGCTGGCTGGCGCTGATCGGCCTGCTGCTGATCTTCGGCGGCGCGCTGTGTGCGATGCTGGTCCGTACGTCGGGCGGCGTGTCGGTGCGCGACATTCGCTTCGTCGGCACCGGCGGCACGGTGATGAGCGCTTTGCTCTATGTGCCGGATACGGCGACGGCAGCGCGCAAGGCACCGGGCATTCTGGCGGTCCACGGGTACATCAACAGCCGCGAGACGCAGGACGGCTTCTCGATCGAATTCGCTAGGCGCGGCTATGTCGTGCTCGCGCTCGACCAGACCGGGCATGGCTATAGCGGCGGCAAGGCGTTTTCGAACGGCTTCGGCGGGCCGGATGGGCTCAAATACCTCCGTTCCCTGCCGATGGTCGATACGAACCAGATCGGGCTGGAGGGACACAGCATGGGTGGCTGGACCGTGCTTGCCGCCGCCGCGGCGATGCCCGATGCCTATCGCGCGATCGTGCTGGAAGGGTCGTCCACCGGGGCACCCTATGCTAGGGAGGGCAGCCCAGCCTGGCCGCGCAATCTCGCGCTGGTGTTCAGCCGATACGACGAATTTTCCAAGATCATGTGGGGCAGCGATCGCGCCGTCGATGTGCCCAGCGGCAGCGCCAAGCTGAAGCAGGTGTTCGGCACCAGCGAAACGATCGCGCCGGGTAAGGTCTATGGATCGATCGCAGCCGGGACGGCGCGGGTGCTGTATCAGCCCGCGACGACGCATCCGGGCGTCCATATCTCGACCGTCGCGATCGGCCACGCGACCGACTGGTTCGCGCGCACGCTCACCGGCGGGACGCCGCGCCCGGCCAGCGACCAGATCTGGTATTGGAAGGAGATCGCCACCGGCGTGTCGCTGATCGGCTTCGTGCTGCTGGTGCTCGGCAGCTTCGATCTGCTGGTGCGAAGCACGCCGTTCGCGGGGTTGCGGCATGAGCCCAGCGTGTCCCGGGCGGTGCGGGATCGTCGCTGGAGGCGCGGCTACTGGCTGACCTTGCTGGTGCCGACCTTGCTCTTCTATCCTTGTTTCATTGCGGTCTATCTGCTGGTCCCGGCGAACCCGGTTCTACCGCAGACAGTGACGACGCAGGTTGCGGTGTGGGCGCTGGTCTGTGCCGGGGCGGGGGTGGCTTTGCGGCGCTTCGGGCCGACTGACGTGCGGCAGGAGGAAAGGCGGTGGTTCCCGGCGCTCGGCATCGCCTTGGCCACGACGGCAATTGCCTATGCTGCCGTATTTGCGGTCGATCGGCTGTTCGGCACCGACCTGCGTTTCTGGATCCTCGCGGTGAAATGGCCGGACGCGCGGCACTGGGGGATCGCGCTGATCTATGTGGTGCCAATTTCCGTCGCCTTCCTGATCCAGCAGCGCGGCGTGCTCGCGCTGGCGGCCGGCACCGGGCGGCCTTATCGTAGCGCGGCCATGATAATGGGCGGCGGGATCGGCGTTCTGATGGCGCTGATCTATGCCATTTTCTTCGCGACCGGCACACTGATCACCGGGTTTGATCCGCTGACAACGGTGATCGCGCTGCAATTCGTCGCGGTGTTGCCGGTCATTGCGCTGATCGCGGTTTTCTGCTGGCGGCGGACGGGGAGCCATCGTGCAGGGGCGCTGCTGACCGGGCTGTTGGTCACGCTCTACGTCGTCGCCGGAACCGCGACGCAGGGGTAGACGGCGAGCCGTTCGCGGAAGAAAGCGATCACTTCCTCTGCCGCTGCCCGCGTCGGCTCTCCGTCGGCATCGATCAGATCGTCGGTGAAGACGCTGTGCGGCGGTTTGCCTGCGCGGACCAGCACGCTTGTCGGATTGGCGCAGGCGTCGGGCAGTTCGACGCCGGTGAACGAGTCTCCGAACGCGCGCCGCAGCGTATCGAACTTCGCCGGCTTCGACAGCGGATCGCCCTCGAAGCGATAGCCACGCAGGCGAAGCCCCCCATCCTCGGTGCGCCGCTTGACGGTCGCCAGATCGCGCGCGGAGATGTCGAGCCCGGCTGGGTCGAGCGCTGGCATCCCCGGCTGCGCCAGCACCGGGGCGAGCACGACGGGATCGACCGCCATCGACAGCGCGAACCCGCCGGTCAGGCACATACCGATCACGCCTACACCCGGCCCGCCACATTCGGCATGGGCCTGTCGCGCGAGCGGGCGCAGCCAGTCGACGATCGGGCTGGATTGGCCGGTGCGGAACAGGGTGAACTCGCGGCTGATGCACAGGCCGTACAGTCGCCGCCGCGTGATCCGGGTCGGGTTGGTGGCATCGGGCGTGCCGAGCAGGATCGGCGCATAGACCCGCATCCCAGCCGCCGCGACCCAGCGGCAGAAGCGCGCAAGCTGCGGCGTGAAGCCATAGACCTCGTGTATGACGATCACCGCCGGGCCCGCATCGCCCAGCAGCAGCACTGGCTTGGTCTTGCCGTCGAAGGTGAAGTCGCGGCGCGAAAAGTCTGAAATGTCCGGGTTTAGCGGCACGACGTCACTCCCGAAGGCGAATCAGCCCCTCTTGCGCGACGCTCGCCACCAACCGCCCGTCACGCGCGAAAATCTTGCCGCGATTGAAACCCCGCGCGTGACCCGCCCACGGGCTGTCGCAGACGTAGAGCAGCCATTCATCGGCGCGGAACGGCTCGTGCAGCCAGACAGCGTGATCGAGGCTGGCCGTCTGCAATTTGTGCGTCATCCAGTTGACGCCATGCGCCAGCGTCGCGGTGCCGAGCAGCGACATGTCGGAGGCATAGGCCAGGATCGCGCGGTGCATCGCCGGATCGTCGCCGATCGGCGCGACGACCCGGAACCAGCTATTCTGCGCCGGGGCCTGCTTGACTGGGTCGAGCCAGCTGCGCGGCGACACCGGCCGGATATCGACCATGCGCGGCCGCAGGAAATTGGCGCGGAATCGCTCCGGAATGCGATCGATCATCGCCAGCCGGAGCTCGCGATCGCTCTTCAGCTCTTCGGGCGGTGTCACCTCGGGCATCGTGTCCTGATGTGCCAGCCCCTCCTCGGGCCGCTGCAGCGAGCAGGTCATGCTGAGGATCGGCTGGCCGTGCTGAGTCGCGATCACCCGGCGTGTCGCGAAGCTCTTGCCGTCGAAATCGCGCACCACGCGGTACACGATCGGATGGTCCTCCGCGCCCGGCCGCATGAAATAGGCGTGGAGCGAGTGTGCGATCTTCGGCTCCTCGGTCGAACGCTGCGCCGCCTGCAACGCCTGACCGATCACCTGCCCGCCGAAAACACGCCCGAAGCCGTCATTGCCGAGCTTGCCGCGATACAGATCGGTGTCGATCTCCTCGACATCGAGCAGATCGACCAGCTGCGCAGCAAGCTGTTCCGGGGAAGGCGACGCTTCCATCAATAGCCCGCTGCGCGCGCGATGCGGTCGGCGTGGAAATTCGCATCGCCGAACATCTCGGCCAGCACCCGGCCGCGCTTCATGTAGAAGCCGATGTCGTATTCATCGGTCATGCCGATGCCGCCGTGCATCTGCACGCCTTCCTGCACCGCGAGCGTTGTCGCCATCGCGGTCATCGCCTTGGCGACCGATACGGCGGTGTCGGCGGCGTCGCTGCCCGCATCGAGCAATTGCTGCCCCTTCAGCACGGCGGCGCGGGCGACCTCCATTTCGCTGTAGAGATGCGCGGCGCGGTGCTGCAGCGCCTGGAAGCTGCCGATCGTCGTGCCGAACTGCTTGCGCTGCTTGAGATAGCCGATCGTCATGTCCATCGCGCCGCCGCCAACGCCGAGCAGCTCGGCCGAGGCACCGGTGCGCCCTGCGCGTAGCAGGCGGTCGAGCGGCGAGCGGCCTGCATCGATCTCGCCGATCACGGCGTCGGCATCGACCTCGACGCCATCGAAGTCGAGCCGCGCGGCGATGCTCGAGTCGGCGAGGCGCTCGGGGGTGGCGGTCAGCTTGGCGGCATCCTTCGGGATGGCGAACAGGGTGACGCCCTCGGCATCGTCCGCGCCGCCAGCGGTCCGCGCCGCGACGATCAGCAGGTCTGCGACATGGCCGTGGGTGACGAACTGCTTCTTGCCCGTCAGCCGGAACCCGTTGCCCGATCGCTCGGCCTTCAGCGCGACACTGTCGCGATGCTTGGCCTGTTCGTCGATCGCCAGCGCGGCAACGGTGTCGCCCGACAGGATGCCGGGGAACCAGCGATCGGCATGAGCGGTACCCTTCAGCGCCTCGACCGCCGCGACCGCCGTGGTCAGGAAGGGGGAGGGCGACAGGTTGCGACCGATCTCTTCGAGCACGACGCCAGCCTCGACATGGCCCATGCCGAGCCCGCCGGCATCTTCGCCGATCAGGATGCCGGTGAAGCCCATTTCGGCAAAGCTCTTCCACAAATCGCGGCTGAAGCCGGTCGGGTCCTTCGCATCGCGCAGCGCGCGCATGTGCTTGACGGGCGCATTTTCGCCCACGAAATCGCGGATCGTGTCCTGCAGGGCGGTTTGGTCTTCGTTGAGGAACAGGGGCATTGGGAGGGTCTCCGTGTTCCGGCGGAGGCCGGAACGCTGGGTTTTATGGTTCTTCGATCGCTAACGCCCCGGCCTGCGCCGGAGCGCGGCTGGGCTCAGGCGCCGGGCAATTCCAGAATCCGCTTGGCGATGATGTTGAGCTGGACCTCGCTCGTCCCGCCCTCGATAGAGTTGGCCTTGGTGCGCAGCCAGGCGCGGGCCTCGGCACCGCCGCGCGAGGCTTCGCTCTCCCATTCGAGCAGATCGGAGCCGCCCGCCGCCATCATCAGCTCGTGCCGCGACTTGTTGAGCTCGGTGCCATAGTACTTCATCATCGACGGCTGGGCGGGGTGCGCGCGACCGGCTTTCAGCTCATCGATGAAGCGCTCGGACATCGACCCGAATGCCTTGGCGCGGACCTCGAAAGTTGCGATAGTTGCGCGCAGAAGGGGGTCGGCCAGGCGCCCCTCATGATCCAACCCGATCGTCGCAATTGCGCCTTCTATCAATGGGTTACCGCCCGAACTTGCCAGGCCCATGCCGGAAATCATCTCGCGTTCGTGACCCAACAGGTACTTCGCGACATCCCAGCCCTTATTCTCGTCATGCACGCGCTGCGACTTGGGCACCTTCACATTGTCGAAAAAGGTTTCGCAGAAGGGCGAATAGCCCGAAATCAGCAGGATCGGCTTGGTCGACACACCGGGCGAAGCCATGTCGAACAACACGAAGCTGATCCCGCCCTGCTTGCTGCTCTTGTCGGTACGGACGAGGCAGAAGATCCAGTCGGCCTTGTCGGCGTAGGAGGTCCATACCTTCTGCCCGTTGATGATGTAATGGTCGCCCGCATCTTCGGCGCTGGTCGCGAGGCTGGCGAGGTCGGACCCGGCGTTCGGCTCGCTATAGCCCTGGCACCAGCGGATTTCGCCGCGTGCGATCTTGGGCAGATAATCGAGCTTCTGCTCCTCCGTGCCGTACTTCAGCAGCGCTGGCCCGAGCATCGAAATACCGAAGGAATTCAGTGGATTGCGTGCCTTTATTGCCGCCATTTCTTCGCGCAGAATCTTGGTTTCGGCAGGCGACAGGCCACCGCCACCATAGGCGACCGGCCAATCCGGCACGGTCCAGCCGCGCGACGCCATGGCGTCCATCCATTCCTTCTGCCCCGGCTGATATTCGGCGTTGCGGCCGCCCCAGCAGGCGTCCCTTTCGGAGCGGACGGGTTCGCGCATTTCGGGCGGGCAATTCGCCTCCAGCCACGCGCGGGTTTCGGTGCGGAAGGTCGCAAGGTCGGTCATCTATCGGCTCCAGACAAGATCGTGCGCCACGCGGGCGACGGCTATGGCGGTGTGGTCGGCGTATCGGTCGGCGATGACCTGGATGCCGATCGGCAATCCGTCGGCGTCGGTGCCGACGGGAACGGAGGTGGCGGGCAGCAGCGGGAAGGTCGCGAGGCCGGGATAGGCGATCTGCGCGGCTGATGGCGTCGTCTCGCCGTCGATCACAAAGGTGCGATCGGCAAGCGGGGTGTCGTCGTGCGGAAAGGCGGTCGTGCCCCAGGCAGGCGCGATCACCGCATCGTATTCGCGGAACAGGCGGCGCCAGGCCCGGCGATTGGCGGCTTGGCGATCAAGCAGCACGATCATCGGGGTCGATGGCGGGCCGCTGGGTGAAGGGGCCCCGCGTGCCATCGCCACTGCCAGGATGCGCATATAATCCTGATGTTGTGCAACAAGATCTGGGACTAAGTCGCTGCTATGATCCACTTTCGCGCCCGCTGCCGCGAACGCGGCGCCGACCGTCTCGACCTGCGCCGCCACCGCCTCCGATGCTTTGGCGAGCGGGTGTTGCGATAGGATCAGGATGCGCCAATCGGCGACATCGCGCGGTGCGGGTTTGGGCAGCGGCAAATCGCTGACCAGATCGAGCGCCAACGCCAGATCGTCCGGATCGCGGGCGAGGGGGCCGATCACGCTGAGATTGGGTGCTGCCCCCTGCGTCCGCGGGAAATAGTGCCCGTCGGTATCGAGCATCCCGAAGGTTGGCTTGTGCCCCCATACCCCGCAAAACGCGGCGGGCACGCGGATCGAGCCGCCGATGTCCGAGCCGAATTCGAGCGGCACGAAGCCAGCCGCCAGCGCCGCCGCCGACCCGCCCGATGATCCGCCACTCACCCGGTCGAGGTTGTGCGGGTTCCGCGTGCGCCCGTAATTCGGGTTGTTGGTTTGCAGATCGGCCAGCCCGACAGGGATGTTGGTCTTGCCGAGAATCACCGCGCCCGCCGCCTTCAACCGCCGGACGGCGACGGCATCCTCGCTCGCGATATGATCGGCATGTTCGGCAAAGCCCCAACTGGTCGGGAGCCCCGCGATGTCGAAGCTTTCCTTTATCGTCATCGGCACGCCGAGCAGCGCACGATTGTCCTTCGGCCCGGCATCGATCGCCTGCGCCGCCGCGCGCGCGCGATCGAAATCGCGCACGACGACCGCGTTGATCTCACCATCGCCCGATTCGATCCGCGCGATCGCGGCCTCGCACTCGGCGAGCGCCGTCGTTTCGCCCGCCCGGATCGCGGCGGCGGTGGCGATGGCTGACTTCAATTGAAGCGTCCGTTGCTCTCGGCCTTGCTCTTGAGCAATTCGCTGACGGCAAAACCGTGCTTTTCTAGGCCCGCGACGATCTTCTTCAGACCCTCGCTATCGGCCCAGAACATCGGCCCGCCACGATAGACCGGCCAGCCATAGCCGTAGATCCACACGACATCGATGTCCGACGCACGCTGCGCCATCTTCTCTTCCAGGATCAGCGCGCCTTCGTTGACCATTGTATATAGGGTCTTTTCGATGATCTCAGCGTCGCTGATCTCGCGCTTCTGCATGTTCGATTTGGAGCGGAAATCCTCGATGATCTCGGCGACGCGGGGGCTCGGGCTGGGGTTCCGCTTCTCGTCATAATCGTAGAAGCCCTTCTGGGTCTTCTGGCCCCAGCGGCCTTCGGCGGCGAGTGCGTCGCGGATGCTCTCGATCCGGGTCGGGTCGCGGTGCCAGCCGATATCGACACCGGCCAGATCGCTCATCTGGAACGGTCCCATCGGCATGCCGAATTCGACATGGACGCGGTCGATCTGCTCTGGCGTCGCGCCTTCCATCAGCAGCTTCATCGCCTCGACCTGGCGCGGCTTGAGCATCCGGTTGCCGATGAAGCCGTCGCACACGCCGGCCACCACCGCCACCTTCTTGATCGTCTTGCTGAGCGCCATGACCGTTGCCAGCACATCGTCGGCGGTCTTTTCCCCGCGCACGACTTCCAGCAACTTCATGACGTTAGCGGGCGAGAAGAAGTGCATGCCGAGCACGTCGCCGGGCCGGTTGGTCGAGGCGGCGATTTCGTTGACGTCGAGATACGAGGTGTTCGAGGCGAGGATCGCGCCGGGCTTGCAGATCGCATCGAGCTTCGCGAAAATTTCCTTCTTCACGTCCATATTCTCATACACCGCTTCGATGATGAGGTCGCAGTCGGCGAGGCTGTTGAAATCAAGCGTCGGGGTCAGCGCGCCCATTGCCGCTTCGACCTGCTCCGGCTTCAGGCGGCCCTTGGCGGCGGAGGCCTCGTAATTCTTGCGGATCACGCCGGTGCCGCGATCAAGCGCTTCCTGCGCCATTTCGACGATCGTGACGGGAATGCCTGCCGACAGGAAGTTCATCGAAATGCCGCCGCCCATCGTGCCCGCGCCGATGACGCCGACCTTCTTGATCGGGCGCAGCGCGATGTCGCTGGCGATGCCGTCGATCTTCGCGGCCTGACGTTCGGCGAAGAAAATGTGGCGCTGCGCGGCGGACTGCACGCCCATCATCAGCTTCATGAACTCAGCGCGTTCGAACGTGATGCCGTCCTCGAAGCTCGATCCGTCGGCGGCCTTCTCGACGCATGCGATGTTGGCGGCGGGCGCGTCGAAACCGCGGAAGCGCTTGGCATTCTCCTTCTTGAACGCGGCGACCGCTTCGGGATTGGCCTGCGCGACCTTTTCGCGGGCGCGGGGCAGGGGGCGTGCCGTCGCCACTTCGCGGGCGAAGGCGATTGCGTCGGCGACCAGGCTGTCCTCACCCGCAATGCGGTCGATCAACCCTGCAGCAAGCGCCGCCTTGGCCGAGATCGGATCGCCCTTGGCGGTCATTTCCAGCGCCAGCTTGACGCCCGCGATGCGCGGGATGCGCTGCGTGCCGCCGGCGCCGGGGAGCAGGCCGAGTTTCACCTCGGGCGTGCCGATCTTCGCGGAGGGCACGGCGATGCGGTAATGGCAGCCGAGCGAGACTTCGCATCCGCCGCCAAGCGCGGTGCCGTGGATCGCCGCGACGACCGGCTTATCAGCCAGTTCGATCAGATCGACCACGGTCGGCAGGCCGGGTTCCTGCATCGGACGGCCGAATTCGGTGATATCGGCACCCGCGAAGAAAGTGCGGCCATCGCAGCGGATCACCATTGCCTTCACCGCGTCATTGGCGAGGCCTTCCTTCACACCGGCTTCCAAACCCTGCCGCACCGCCGCGCCGAGCGCGTTGACGGGCGGATTGTTCGAGATGATCACGAGGACGTCGTCATGCAATTCGGTGGTGATCGGGCCGGTCATTCTTCTCTCCTGTGCTCCGGCGGAGGCTGAAGCCTTGGCCGCAAGCGGTTCGGTTGTAACGCAGCGCTCCGGCCCGCGCCGGAGCACGGGGAAATCAGGTCAGCGCGCTGTAGATCAACGTCTTCAACTCGCGCCGGATCGGGTAGACGTTGCTCGGGCTCATTTGCGTCATGAACACCATCGACAATTGCTCGACCGGATCAACGAAGAAGGCGGTCGAGAACATGCCGCCCCAATAATATTCGCCAACCGAGCCGGGAATCATCGAGCGTGCGACATCGATATTGACCGCAAAGCCAAGCCCGAAGCCGGTCCCCGCATTGGCCGCTTCGCTGAACAGCGATTTCGACATCGCGGCGAGATCGGAGCCGCCGGGCAGATGGTTCATCGTCATCAGCTCGATCGTCTTGCGCCCGACGATGCGTGCGCCGTCGAGTTCGCCGCCGTTCAGCAGCATCGTGCAGAAACGGTGGTAATCAAGCGCGGTCGAGACGAGACCTCCGCCGCCCGACACCAGTTTCGGCATCCGGCTCCACGCGCTTGCCTCGCCGCGATCGTACATCACGCGGCCCTTGCCGGGCACGAACGTGTAGCAATCGGTCAGGCGGTCGATCTTGTCCTCGGGCACCGCGAAGAACGTGTCGTCCATTTTGAGTGGCGCGAAGATGCGCGTCGCGAAAAAATCGGCGAGCGGCAGACCCGAAACGCGTTGCACCACGGCGCCGAGTACGTCGGTCGCGACCGAGTAGTTCCAGGCCTCGCCGGGCGAGAATTCCAGCGGCAATTGGCCGAGCGCCGCGATGAAACCGTCGAGATCGAGGTTGCCGTGCCAATTCTCGATCTTGCCTTCGCGGTACGCCGCGTCGATGTTCGAGCGATTCTGGAACCCATATGTCAGGCCGGAGGTATGGCGCAGCAGATCGACCATGCGCATCGGCTCCGCCGTCGGCCTGGTCTGGAACGGCACGCCGCCACCGCCGCCATTATAGACGCCGAGCCCTTTGAACTCGGGCAGGACGTGATGCACCGGCGTATCGACCGCGACCTTGCCCTCTTCGACCAGCATCATGAACGCGATCGAGGTGATCGGCTTGGTCATGCTGGCGATGCGGAACAGCGAGCCTTCGTCGATGCCCTTGCCGCCCTCGCGCGCTGCGCCTTGCGAGGAGAAATGGGCAATCTCGCCGCCCTGCGCGATCAGCAATTGGCAGTTGGGCAATTTCCCCGAATTGAGATAGCGCTCGTTCAGGAATGCATCGATCCGACCCAGGCGGGCGCGGTCGAATTGGCCGGTGACGGGCAGGTTCACGGTCATCTCGGTTTCCATACCCCCAATTCGAAAGTTCGCCCACCCTATTGCCTTGAGCGGCGCGCGAATCAACACTAACCTTGCGAAATTCGATCGGCGCGGCAAACCCGAGTTTCAACTGTCGCTCGCGCCGACACACAGGAGAGCATCGCCTTGGATACCGAACCGCTCGTCGCGCTCGACCCGACCTGGCCGAAAATGACCCTGGAGCAAACGCAGGCCGCGCTCACCGTTGCCGGGGGCAAGTTCGAGATCGAAACGGTCGAGATTCGCGGCGTGCCGACGCGGGTATGGAAGCACGCGCCGCCATCGCTCGCCGCCCTGATCTCGGCGTCGCGCGCGCATGGTGAGCGAGAATTCACCGTCTATGAGGACGAGCGCGTCACCTATGCCGCCAATTTCCGCGCGGTGGCGACGCTGGCGCACGCGCTGGTCGACATGGGGATTGCGAAAGGCGACCGGGTTGGGCTCGCCATGCGCAACCTGCCCGAATGGCCGGTGATCTTTTTCGCCGCCGCCAGCATCGGCGCGATCGTCGTGCCGCTCAACGCGTGGTGGACCTCGGGCGAGCTGGAATATGGCATTAACGATTCGGGCTGCCGGATTCTCTTCGTCGATGACGAGCGGTACCAGCGGCTTGCCGCGGACAATCCGGCGCTGCCTGCGCTCGAAAAGATGGTCGTCGCGCGCGCCTCGGTCGCGCTCGATCCTCGTGCGGTGCGACTGGAGGATCTGATCGGGACGCCCAATGGTTATGCCAGCCTGCCCGAGCGCGAGTTACCGGCGGTCGAGCTGCACCCAGATGACGACGCGACGATCTTCTACACCAGCGGCACGACCGGCAACCCGAAGGGCGCGCTCGGCACGCATCGGAACCTCACCACCAACATCCTGACCTCGGCCTATTCCGGCGCGCGGTCATACCTGCGGCGCGGTGAGGCAATCCCGGATCCTACCCCCAAAACCTTCCTCACCGTCATCCCGATGTTCCATGTGACGGCCTGCAGCGCGACGATGATGATGACGATCGCGGCGGGCAATACGATCGTCTTCATGCGCAAATGGGATGTGGTGCGCGCGATGGAGTTGATTGAGCGCGAGAAGGTCCATGTGACGGGCGGCGTGCCGACGATCGCGTGGCAGATCCTGGAGCATCCGGACCGCGGGCGCTACGACCTCTCCTCGTTGGAGGCGATCGCCTATGGCGGCGCGCCTTCGGCGCCCGAGTTGGTCAAGCGCATATTCACCGAATTTGGCGCGCTACCGTCGAACGGCTGGGGCATGACCGAGACGATGGCGACCGTCACCGGCCATGGCGGCGAGGATTATCTTGCCCGCCCGACCAGCGCCGGGCCGCCCGCGCCGGTCGCCGACCTCAAGATCATGGACGAGGACGGCAAGACCGAACTCGCGGTCGGTGAAGTGGGGGAGCTCTGGGCGCGCGGGCCGATGGTCGTGAAGGGGTATTGGAACAAGCCCGAGGCGACCGCCGCGACCTTCGTCGATGGCTGGGTGCGCACCGGCGACCTCGCGCGGCTGGACGAGGAAGGCTTCGTCTATATCGTCGACCGCGCCAAGGACATGATCATCCGCGGCGGCGAGAATATCTATTCGTCCGAGGTGGAGAACGTGCTGTACGCGCACCCGGCGGTCACGGACTGCGCGCTGATCGGCATTCCGCATCGCACGCTGGGCGAGGAACCGGCTGCCGTCGTCCACCTCGCGCCGGGGATGGAGGCGACCGAGGCCGAGCTACAGGCCTGGGTGAAGGCGCGGCTCGCGATCTTCAAGACGCCGGTCGCGATCCGCTTCGTGCACGAAACGCTCCCGCGCAACGCCAATGGCAAGATCTTGAAAAAAGACCTGAAACATCTTTTCGAAGATCGTGTCGGCGTGGCGGCCTGACGCGGCACGGTCCCGCTCCGAGACGTTAACCCGAGGCGCTAAGCATCTCGCGTGACTTCGTCCAAAAATGCCCGATACTTTCGTGGTTAAGCGGTAGCTAACCTTGTCGCGTCGGCGCTTGATCCGATCCTGCAACGGATCGGGACAGCGGCATGGCAAAGGCGATTTTTCGGGGGTTGGCGGGTCGCCTTGCGGTGTTTGAGGCGGGCCGTTGGATCGTGCCCGCGATTTTCGCGCTTGCGCTTGGTCTGCGCATTGCTGCGCTGCTGCTTGTCCCGCAGTTCCCGGTTTCAGACGGCGAATGGTATATGGTGCGCGCGGCGGAGATGGCCCGCGGCATGGGCTATCAGGAGGCGGGGCATCCGACGGCGTTCTGGCCGGTCGGCTATCCGGGGCTGCTCGCGGGTAGCATGATCCTGTTCGGGCCGGGATTGCTGGGCCCATTGCTGGCCAATCTCGCCTCGACCGCACTGATCCTGTGGGCGATCCTGCGCCTTGGCCGCGCGCTGGACGCGGGCGCGCTGGCCAGCCGGGTCGCGATCCTGCTGTATGCGCTCTATCCGGCGCATATCGCCTATGCCGGGCAACCCTGTGCCGAGACGGCGTCGACGGCGATCGGCATGGTGGCCTTCGTCCTGCTGATCGTGGGACGCAAGCAGATCGGCGCGTTGCTGCTCGCCGGGCTATTGTTCGGGCTCGCAACGCTGATGCGCGCGCAGATGATGCTGTTCCCGGCGGGCGTGATCGTGGCGCTGCTGCTCGCGTTTCGGGATTTTCGGGTCCGCGATGCGGTGCGGGCCGGGCTGTTGATCCACCTCGCGCTCGCCGCGACGGTGCTACCCTGGTCGCTGCGGAACGTGGCGGAAATGGGCAGCTTCGTGCCGGTATCGACCAATGGTGGCGTGTCGCTGTTCTACGGCGCGAACGATCGGGCGACTGGCGATTGGTTCGCCTGGGAACGCACGCCTTATTGGGACCAGACCGTCGGCATTCCCTATGCCCAGCGCGTCGAGCGCCAGGTCGAGATCGATCGCCGGTTCAGCGCCAAGGCGAAGGCGTGGATCGCGGCGCATCCGGGGCGCTGGACTGTGCTTGGCGTCAAGAAGGTCGCCCTGTTGTGGCTGAAGGACTCCGATGCCTTCTGGTCCTTCGACAAGACCTATCCCGACCAGAACCGGTTGTTGCGCGTGGTGCAGGCGCTCGACCAGCTGTATTACGTGCTGTTGGTCGGATTGGGTCTGGCGACGCTAGCGGTCGCGGCACGCGCGCGGTTGCGTGGGGTATGGGATCAGGCGCCGCTGCTCATGCTTGGCTGCATGCCTGCCTTCGTTACCTTGACGGCGTTCGGTTTCACGGGGCAGACGCGCTACCATTATCCGGCGATGCCATGCCTGATCCTGGCGGCGGGTTGGATGATCGCCCGCGTGCTGCGCGCCCTCGCCGCGAGAGAGCGGCGGGCGACCGTCGTGCTCCGTGCGCGTACGGCTTGATCGCGAACCGAGCACAGTAAGCAAGCCGGGATGCGGTCCTGCACTAATCGCTGACCGTCCACCCTTGCGCTGGGTTTCGGCCATGCGCCGACTGCGCTGCCTTGAGCCGCGAATTGAGAATTTGCGCAGGCGTTGGTTGCCCAGGCACAAATCGCTGCGGCGGGGCTTTCGGGGGGAGCGGAGCCACGATCGGTGCGCGGCCCCCGCTGCGACCGACCGCAGGCCCGAGCACCGCAAGCAGTTGATCCACCGGCACCGCATAGCATTCACCGGGCCGAGTTGACCGGCACCCGACCAACGCGTCACTTCCGTTCGCCCCGCGTGCAAAAATCTTGGCCGATTCGTTCCCGGCGAGCACGCCGACGCCGCGGGTGCGCATCGAATAGCCACCAAGGATCTGGACGTACGAGAAACCCGCGTCGCGGGCGAGTTCGGCTGCGCGATATAGCGCTACGTTCAGCGCGTGGCGCTCGCCGTCAATGCGCCGACTGTTGCTGACGATCCGCCAGGCGCCGTCTTTCTCCACGCTGTCCTTATACCCGACGCCATACCATTGGTTGAGCGGGCCATAATAGTGTGCATCGGGACCGACGATCGACGCGGTTACTGCCGTGGGTGCAAGCAAGAGGGCGAGCGGAGGGATCGATCGACGCATGGCAAGGCGCTCCAAGAGATGCCTTGCCGCTAAGCGACGGGGCTTAAGGAAACACTATATGCTTTGTTTAAGAAGGATTTGGCTGCCGCCCCACAACGGCTCCCACCGCATCACGCCAACCCTTTAGCCGTTCGTCGCGGGTCGCCGGCGCTATTGCAGGCTCGAACGTCTCCACCGCGCCACGCATCACGCTCGCTTGCGACAGATCGGCGAACAGTCCGCAGCCGATCCCGGCGAGCATTGCTGCACCAAGCGCCGTGGTTTCCGCGAATTTCGGGCGCTCGACGCAGATGCCGAGCATGTCGGCCATGTCCTGCGCCATCCAGTCATTAGCGACCATGCCGCCGTCGATTCGCACATTCGCCCAATCGACCCCGTCGGCGGCGAAGGCGGTCTTCAGATCGTGCGCCTGATGCGCCATCGCTTCCAGCGCGGCGCGGACGATGTGCGCCTTGCCGGTCGAGAAACTGAGCCCCGAGATCGCGCCGCGCGCGTCCGGCTCCCACCACGGTGCGCCGAGGCCGGACAAAGCGGGCACGAGATACACGCCGCCATTATCCGTCACGCTGCGGGCCAGCGCCTCGGTCTCCGCCGCCGTGCCGATCAGGCCGACTTCATCGCGCAGCCATTTGATCAGGCTGCCTGCCACGAAAACCGAGCCTTCCAGCGCATAGGAGCGACGCCCGCTCAATTGCCACGCGATCGTCGAGAGCAGCCGGTTGCGCGACGTCGGTGGGATTGGCCCGGCCT